>JBAYIQ010000001.1:0-295633 GCA_041665545.1 Patescibacteria group bacterium
AATCGTTACCAAATACACCTCAAAGAGGTGCAATTACGTTACAACACTCGCAATCCTCAGAAACTACGCTTACTTGTTAGAAAAATGTTACGTTTTGATGATAAATAGTAGGCCAGACCGTTAATTTGGGGGTGTTTTTTTGTTGACTTTCCACCTAAAAAGTTTCATAATTAAGACAGTTTTTGTGGAAAAAACAGGCAAGTTTAATTATTAAATTTGCCTAAAATTATGAAAACAGCAAAAAAAGAGAGTAAATGAAAAAGCTCTCTTCGGGACTAACCCCTTCGAGAACTTTTTCGTCGTGATTCTATTAGAAGTATAGGATAATAGTAGTAATTTGTAAATATATAGTGAAATGTAGGCAACTAGTTCCATTTTGGAACATACTCAAATTTTAGTGAATAGAGGGTAATAAACAATATATATTCACTAAATATTGACAAATTAGGATACTTTCGTATATAATTGTATATAGTTGATTATATACATTAATTATATCTTAAATATGAGCCAAAATAGCTTTAATAAAAGAATAAAACTAAGCCAAGAGATATTGGGGAAAATTGCTAAAATTGATGAATTTAAGGGTCTTTGGCAAGGAAGTTTGCGGATTAGTCCGCAGATTTTGGGTCGCCTCAAATCATCGGTAATTATCACTTCAAGCGGATCTTCTACTCGAATTGAGGGGTCAAAAATGAGTGATGTCGAAGTGTCTAGGCTACTTCGTGGCTTAAAGGCCAAAGCTCCTAAAAATAGAGATGAGCAGGAGGTGGCTGGCTATGCTGATCTTTTGGGTCGGATTTTTGATAATCATCGTACACTCAAGTTGACAGAAAATAATATTTTGCATTTTCATGGTATTCTTTTGCAGTTTAGCGTTAAAGACCAATCCCATTTTGGCAAGTACAAGAGTGCTGACAATACCGTGGTCATGAAAGATGATCAAAATAGAGAAGTTGTTTTGTTTAATCCCAGCAAACCATATTTAGTCAAACCCGAAATGGAAGCAATTATTACCTGGGCAAATGAAGAGTTAGTCAAAAAAGAGCTTCACCCGGTTTTAATCATAGCGAATTTTATTTTTGAATTTTTAGCAATTCATCCCTTTCTTGATGGTAATGGTCGTCTGAGTCGCGCTTTGACCAATTTGCTTTTACTTCGTAGTGATTATACTTATGTGCCTTATGTTTCTCTAGATGAAATTATAGAAGATCGCAAAGAAGATTATTATTTAGCACTTAGGGCTACACAAAAGCATCACAAAACTGATCATGAAGATATTTCGCCCTGGTTAAATTTTTTGCTGGATAGTTTATTGCTTCAAGTTACTAAGGCTAAAGAAATCATGAATTCCGAGCAGCCAGAAAAACTCTTATCAGAAAGACAAGGGCAAATTTTTGCAGTATTTACAAATGATGAAGCTCTAGGTGTAGCCGAGATTGATAAACGTCTCAAAGGGGCAGTACCGCAAGTGACTATCAAGCAAGCATTAGCTAGGTTGGTGGCTTTACGATTAATTGAAAGAATGGGTCAAGGTAGAGGTGTCAGATATGTAAAACATAATAAATAATTTTATGAATACCCAAAAAAATAATTAAAAAATATACCAAAAATTAACAATCTTACAATAAACAATATGCCTACCCCAGAAAAAGATATCAAAAAAATCGTCGGCTTCCTGTTTGAAGTCGGTACTATGAAAAAGCTACCTCGCATGCACCAGCAGATGCTGTTGTCTCAAGACTTGTCAGACAATATTTCCACCCACTCTTATCGGGTAGCGATCATTGCTTGGTTTTTGGCTAAGATGGAAGGAGTTGACCCTTACAAAACAGTGATGATGGCTTTGATACACGACAGCAAAGAAGTACGCAGCGGTGATCACAACTACGTGCACAAAAAATATGTCAAAATATTTGATGATGAGATTGCCAAAGATCAGCTGGGCAGTCTGCCTTTTCAGGATCTATACGAAATGGACCAAGAGTTTGAAGTTCGACAAAGCAAAGAAGCTATCACTGCCAAAGACGCCGATCTGCTAGACCAAATACTCTTGCTCAAAGAATATGCTCATCAGGGTAATAAAGAGGCAGATATCTGGCTCAATGGCAAGGGCGAAGCTGATCACAGCAACGTGCAATATAGAAATCTAAAAACCGAATCAGCTAAAAAACTTGGGGCCGAAATGTTGACGGTCAGGGTTTCTGAATGGTGGGAAAATATGTGGACAAATAAGAATAGATAAGGAGTTATAAATTAGGCTATTTTTGGCCAGAAAAGCTACTTTGCATGCTTTGACAGAAGTCAAATTTAGGGATAAAATAGAGGCGTAAATTAGACTCTTAAATTTAATAAATATGGCCAGAACAGACTTAATCAAAAAAATTGAGCAAACCAGGAATTCACGGGTGATTACTTATCTGACTAGTGATCGTCAGGGACCTATCAATGCCCGCGTGGCAATGGATATTATTCCTATTATTGCTAAGCAGCTCCAATTAATCGGCAAAACCGAAAACATTGATTTATTTTTGTACAGTGCCGGCGGTGATACCATGGTGCCCTGGCGTTTGGTTTCCATGATTCGTGAATATTGCGACAAGTTTTCAGTCATAGTTCCCTACAAAGCGCATAGCGCAGCTACTATGATTTCTTTGGGTGCCGATGAAATTGTTATGAGTAATCTTTCTGAACTATCGCCAATTGATCCATCAACGGCCAATGTTTTTAATCCGCAAGATCCTCAGAATCAACAGGGCAAAATTCCTATTTCCGTGGAAGACGTCATGGCTTATTTTGACTTAGCAAAAAATAAATTTGGTATTAAAAATGACGAGCAGCTTGCTAGCATTTTTAATAAATTTGTAGAAGCAAACCCGCAAATTCATCCCTTAGCCCTCGGTAATGTCAATCGTATCCATAATCTCATCAGAATGCTAGCCAAGCGACTTTTGAAGAGTCATAAAACACCAATGAGAGAAGATGAGGTTGATAAGTTGGTTGATTATTTTACGGAAAAACTTTATTCACATCAATATTTTATTGGCCGTAAAGAAGCCAGAGAAGACCTGGGTCTTAAAAGTGTTCAGTTTGCTGACGAGGAATTATCAAAATCTATGACAGATCTTTTTGAAGAATACAAAAAAGAAATGGAGCTTGATATATTGTGGAATCCAGAAAATGAGCTTGGTCAAAATGCTATGCAGAACAACAAAGCTTATAAAATTGCTTATATTGAGAGTTCACAATTCGCCAATCATTTTGAACTAAAGGTTGAATATAGAAAACAACAAATTAATATGGTTCAACAAACTCCGCAAGGACCAATCCAAATGCCCCAAGAGCAGGTCGTGTGGAAAATTATTGATCAGGGGTGGAAGTAGTGTTTTTATTTAAAGTTCTATGGAAAACCAGAAACAAGATTATTTACCAAATAAAACCACGGGCACAGACCAGTTAGTAGGACAGTCTCCATTAACTAATGCGTGGTCTGATGTAGAAAAACAGGCTCAGGAAGACTCAAAGGCCAGCGCCCTTATAAACTTAAGAGAGACTACTAGCTATGAACTAGGGGCATTAAGGGAAGAAGGGAAAATAATTAAGCTTGATTTAATTGATTACCAAAAAAGTTTAAAACGGGTTGATAATTTATTACTTGGTGCCATAGTTGTAATTGCAGTGGCTTTTATTACCACAATTTCTTTGGTTTTTTTTGATTTGATTAAAGAAAAAGATTTGTATTTGAGATATAATGATCTCTATCAAAAATATTCTGAAGAAAGTGCTAAATTAAAAGATGAAATCAATAATCAGAAAATTGAAATTAACAACTTGGGCAATAAAATTGAAATATTGAAAGCTAGAAATACCTATTTAAAATAAACAGTATGCAAATTTTTAAAGAATATTTGATCACTTTTGGTTGGGCAATTACTGGTGCCATTTCCATGGCAATTTCTCTAGGCATCTTGGTAAAAGTTTTTTCTTGGATTACTCCTATCAATGAGTGGGAAGAAATCAAAAGCGGCAATAAAGGAGTTGCTTTGATTTTATGTTCCGTGATCTTAGGAACAGCCCTGGTCATTGGCTTGACAGTAATGCCCTAACCTATGCGCCAAACAAAATTATTATTAGCTATTTTCATAGTAGCTAATTTTATTATTGTGCCGACAGCTTATGCTCATCCAGGCAGGACCGACAACAATGGTTGTCATACCTGCTATACCAATTGCGAAAATTGGGGTTTAAAATATGGTGAGTATCACTGTCATGGCACTGATAATAGTGTAAAGACAGAAACCAGAACCGAGAGTAGGAAAACAGCTAGAAGGAGCAGTAGATAATTTTATGATTCTTTATAAATGGCAAGTAAAATTTTTTAGTTTTATTTCTAAATTATCACTAACTGGTTTTATCATGAGTGGTCTTAGTGGTTTTTTGCGTTTGTATAATGACGAAGGAAAATATATTTGGGATCTCATCTCACTCTTTCTTATAATTGGTACTCTTGTTTTATCTATACAACCAAGTTATTTAAAGAAAAAACAAGAAAAAGAATTACCAAAAAATGGATTTTTAATTGTTATTTCCAGTATAATTATTTTAATTAGTTATGGTATTGGGTTCACTAGTCCAAACACCCAGCTGACATTAGATGCTGTTAAAAATATTTCAAGCGCAGTATTTTTTATTGGGGTAGCTTTATTTTGTTATAGTTTATCAGATTTAGTTATTGAATTGGGTAAAAATATATTCTCTAAAAAATAATTTAACCATATGCCAAATTTTAAAATTAGTAAAAAAATTGGTTCAGTAGCAGTTTTAATTTTAAGCATCTTTGTCTTGACTGGCTGTGCTGGCTTGTTTGATTTTTTGGATGCTGACATGAGCAAAGCCATTGATAAAAAAAATCCCAAGATTTGTCGCAAGATGGAGGACGAGGCACGGAAAGAGCGTTGTCTGGCTGGCGTGGCTGAAGCCGCCAAAAACGAAAAACTTTGTGATGAGATCAAAGACTCAAGCACCAAAGACAATTGTTTGTCCAAAGTGGCTGTAGCCGGCGACAAGCTGGATTTGTGTGGCAAGATTACTCAGGATAGTTACAAAGATCCTTGCTACAACCAGCTAGCTATCAAACGCAATGACGCCAATCTCTGCACCTCTATCACCAATGCCAATACAGTTGGCGCTTGTGTTTCTCAAATTGCCGAAGCCAAAGGTGACATGAATTTGTGCACCACGATTGTGGCCGATTATTATCGCAATGATTGTTTTACCAAAGTAGCGGCCAAAAATAATGACCCGGGCATTTGTGATAATATGACCGGCAATAATAAAACTAATTGTTATGTAGTGATTGCCAAAACCCAAAAAGACGAAAAGATTTGCGACAAGATCACCGAGCAAAGATACAAAGATGTTTGTTTATCTAATGTCGCTGCTGTCACTGGTGGCAATTTGCTTTGTGGCAAAGTAGTGGATAGTAGACAGCGCGCCCAATGCTATTATCTGGTAGGCACTACCACCTATGATGCTGATACTTGTTTTAAGATAGAGGACACTGGTCAAAAAGAAGCTTGCTATCAAGTAGTGGCTATTCACAACAAAGATGAGCAATTGTGTCAATCTATCACGGTGGATGTCAACAATCGTAATTTTTGTTTGCGGACTATAGCTTTGGATAAAAGATCAGTCAGCACTTGTAATTATATTACTGATAAAGCAGCTAATTATGAATGTATTTATGGTGTAGCCAATGTCAGTACTGATGCTAGTGTTTGTGAAAAAATTGAGAGTAAGGGCACTAGAGATAAGTGTTTGTTTAATGTGGGTGTGACCTCCCAAGACAAAAATGTTTGTCGCAGTGTCAGTGGTAAGAGTGAAAAAAATACCTGCGAAGACGGCACCAAAACTACTCAATTACAACCATAAATAATTAAAATAAAAAAATGAACACATTAACATTTACAGCCATTGTTGGATTTTTAACAGTTGGCCTTGGTGTTTTAGTAAAATTAGTCGGTTTTCCTGATCAAATACGTAAAAATTATAAAAATAAATCTACCCAAGGGCTTTCTACCGCTTTTATTGGCTTGTCTTTTTTGGTTTATGTCATGTGGACCCTACACGGCATCTTATTAAAAGATTGGGTATTAATTATTGGACAAGGACTCGGCATTGTTACCACTGGCGCAATATTGTGGCAAATTTATCTTTATAGAAAAACAGTTTAAAATAAAAAAATGAATACACCACAAATTTATATTTTAGTATCTATTATTGCTTTGGCAGTAATTATGTTGGTTTTAATTTTTACCAGAAAAAAAATGCAAAAGCCACTTTCCAAATTAGCATCTTTTGCCTTTGTATTTGTAATAGCCGGAATTGTTTTTGGAAATGGCGACTGGCTTGGCTATAGTTTAATGGGTATTGGTATTGTTCTGGCAATTATCGATAGTATTAAAAAATCAAAAAATAAGAAGGTATAAAATTATGAATTTTGAGTACAATAAGCAGGGTAATCCATTGGAACACGACAGCATCGGTATTGAAAATGTTGTTTCTTTTGACGAGCTATATGAAAAGCTTAGGGCTTTTGGTAATATAGAGGGCTCACAAAAATTTTATACGCCCGAGATGTTGATTAAGAAAATTGAACAAGTGCGTCATGGACACAGTGGTCTTTTGTCTATCACGCGCAGTTATGGATTACGTGATGTCGTGGCCAAATTATTATTGGAAGATGCGGTTTATAAAAAATATTGTAGTGATAAAAAATGAAGCAAATAAAAAATAAAAAGTTTTTAATATTTTTGGCCATAATTTTATTAGGCGGTGTTTATTTATATCTGGCGCATTTTTTTATTTATTATCGCTTGGGTCATAGTGGCCTGCTGGATATTGAGCGCCAGGCGGTTTATGATATCGGAGACAGTCAGACCAGCTCTACAACTCTAGTTTATGTGGCTTTGGGTGATAGCTTCACGGCTGGTCGTGGGGCTAGTAGTTACCAAGAGTCATTTCCTTATTTACTGGCCGAAGAATTAGCCAAAGATAAATCAGTCAAAATAACCTTGAAAAACTTTTCTTCTTCCGGTGCTAGGACTAGCCACTTGATTGCTGGACAGCTTGATCAAGCAATTTCTGCCAAGCCCGATATTATTACTTTGCTGATCGGCACCAATGATGTGCACGGTAATATCAAAGAAGCTGTTTTTCAAAAAAATTATATCTATATTTTGGATCAGCTTGTCCAAAAAACACCAGCCAAAATTTATTTGATTGGTCTGCCCAACAACGGCACTGACGGACTATTGTGGCCACCTTATAATTATTATTTTAGACAAAAAACCAAAACCTACAATCAGATTATTAAAGGGTTGGCGCAGGATTACGGTTTGGTTTATGTTGATTTGGAAAAGGCGCTTGTCGAGTTGAGTCAGCAAGACGGCTATTATTCCCAAGATTTATTTCATCCTTCAACCCAAGGGTATCAGCTTTGGTCGCAGATAATTTATGCCGATATTAATAAATAACACAGTAAGCTCTACTTACATTTTTATAATAATTTTTATAGTTGCTGTTTTATTGTCTATTAGAAAGAAAAAGCATCAAGAATTTTTTTCCAACCTAGTTTCTCAAGAGTTAAAAGGATTGGCTACCTTTATGATTATTTTTGGCCATATTGGCTATTTTTTGCTTAGCGATCATCGATTTTTATTTCCTTTGTCCATCGCCGCTGGTGTCGGAGTCAACTTGTTTTTATTGTTGTCTGGCTATGGTTTGACCACTAGTGCACTGCGTAAGCATACATCTATTTGGCAATTTTATAAAAAGCGTTTGGTAAAATTATTTATTCCTTTGTGGTTGATTTTGATATTTTTTTTGGTTTTAGATTATTTCGTTTTACACCGCACTTATGCTTGGGCTTATATTGTTCGCTCATTTTTGGGTTGGTTTCCTAGGGCTGATTTAGCGATCGACATCAATTCACCGCTGTGGTATTTTTCTCTTATTTTATTTTATTATCTTATATTTCCACTGTTTTTCTCCAAAAAATATTATTGGCTATCGGCTTTGGCAATTTATTTTACATCATATTTACTTTTACACAATGACTCTGGTCATTTTGTGGATGTAATTCGTCTGTACAAAGTTCATCTTTTGGCCTTTCCCTTGGGCGTGCTTTTGGCTGGTTTGTATTCTCAGCGCCACAAACTTAGTCGACTCGTCAAAATTGTCAGAGAAATAGTTCATCACCAAAGACCGAGTAGGATTATTATGTATTATTTTTTAGCTGGTATTTTGCTTTTGGTTTTTGCTTACACTGCCTATCATTCCAATGTCGACCGCCAACCCCTGAAAGAACAGCTAACCAGCTTGTTTACATTGCTAGCCGTATTAGTTATATTTTTAATTAAAAAATTTGATGTAAAATTATTTTCATTATTTGGTTTTTATTCTTACGAAATATATTTATTGCATTGGCCAATTCTTTATCGTTACGATTTGTTTTATAAATACACCCCAGCTTGGTTGGCTACTATTTTGTATTTATTTTTGTTTATATTTTTGGGCTGGCTACTCAAAAAAATTACTAGCGTAGCGCTAGGTACAAAAAACTAATCGGATTGATTAGTTTTTAAAGAAAGTATTTTTTTGTCCAATTACTTTGATACCACCAAAGCAATCTTACGTTTGGCATTCATGGTTTTGGTGACATGATCCCAATCAGCCGAGGCTTTTTGTAGAGTAGCAAAAGAGTATTCATTGGCTTCACCAGCATTGGTACCGGGGTCATTGACGATAAAAGTATGGCCACGGAAGCCCCTGATGACTATCATGTGATAGGTTGGTCCATCTTCTATGTATTGGGGACTGTTCAAAAGCTTGGCATTGATGGGCAGTAGTATGGGGTGGCCTTTGAGCAGTTCGGTTTTCAAATCTAGTTCAGTGTAATCTTGGATTTGTTTTATTTTCAAGCCCAGAGCGCCTTCGGCCATTTTGGTGGTGGCTGAAGCTCCGGTGTCAGCGTTGTATCCCAAATTTGCTTGTTCCCATTTTTTGAGATTGTCGATGGCAGTTTGCGCTGGTGAGGCAGTGATATTGTCCTGGGTGTTTCCTTTCAAAAATGTATCGACCATGGCCAGACTGGTTTCCTCACAATCTTCATTGCGACTCCAATTGTCAGTGGGAGCTTGAGCGCTGAAAGGTACTTGTAAAACAAAGCTATTGGGTATACTTTTTGGCTTGATTACTTTCAGAAAATAAAGCCCAGCTCCAGCTAGCACTAGCAGGGCAATTACAGCATAAATTAAGTATGGTTTTGTGAGTTTCATGGCTATTTTTAGTATAGCCCCTATTATTTATTTTGTATATAGTTTATTTCACGAAACCCTTTATTTTTTCCAATTTTAGTGTTAAACTCAAGTTGTTTTTAATTAATTTAACATAATTATTATGGACACACTTTATTTCATTATTTTGGTGCTGGTGGTCATTTTATTTGCCTCGCTAAGGGTCATCAAGCAATACGAGCGGGCAGTGGTGTTTTTCTTGGGTAAATATAGTGGTATGCGCGGTCCGGGATTGGTTTTTATCATTCCTATTTTTGAAAGAATGACTAGGGTAGTTTTACGAACAATCACTATGGATATTCCTTCGCAGAAGATTATTACCAAGGACAATGTCTCCATTGATATTGCGGCTGTGGCTTATTATCACATTGTCGATGCTTCAAAATCAGTGATTGCTATTGAGAATATTTATCAAGCTGTCAATCAGATCAGTCAGACTACGGTGCGTAATGTAGTTGGTCAATTTTATTTGGATCAATTGTTGTCGCAGACCAGTCAGATCAATGAGCAGATCAAGAATGTTATTGATACACACACTGAGCCCTGGGGAGCGCAAGTGACAGCTGTTGAGATCAAAGATATTTTTTTACCAGACAATATGCAGAGGGCTATGGCCAAAGAAGCTGAGGCCGAGCGTGAGCGTCGCGCCAAGATTGTGGCCGCTGAAGG
The DNA here is from genome assembly GCA_041665545.1 of Patescibacteria group bacterium. Classification (GTDB taxonomy): domain Bacteria; phylum Patescibacteriota; class Patescibacteriia; order UBA1558; family GWA2-36-10; genus CALMZN01. The sequence continues at coordinate 10,026 of JBAYIQ010000001.1, forward strand.
CGAGTTTCAAGCTGCCGCCAAATTGGGTCAAGCCGCCGATCTTATTTCTCAGCACCCCGTAGCTTTGCAGTTGCGTACTTTGCAGACCATGGCGGAGATCAGTGTGGAGAAAAATTCTACGATTATTTTTCCAGCGCAGTTTATGCCCACAGTAGAGGAGGCCTTCAAAATGATAAATAAAGATCAAGCCAAGAAATAATTTTTGTATAAAATGATTTAAATATGTCAGAATTGCTAGAGATGGGCGTTGTGGCGCCGGTAAAAAAACCAGAATCCCCAGTAGAAGATCTTGATCCCAAGATAATTGCTGGGCAAAAAGCCATTATGGGCCACGCTCATAATCTTGAGGTCAATGGTAAGGCAGACACTAGGGAATTTGTGGATTATTTTGATACTAGCGTGAGCTTGGAAGATCGTGTTCAGACGGATCTGGATGAGCTTCAAGTTGCGCCAAACAAACGTGAAGCTATTCATAAATATTTAGATCTTATCAAAGATAAACACCAAAGCTCTTATGAGCATTCTTTGCGAGTTGGTTTGATAGCGCGTCAGATCGCTAAGTTCATGGGTATTGATGAAAAAGTATTGCTTTATGCTGGTCTACTACATGATGTCGGTAAAACCATGGTGCCAGCGTCAACTTTGTTAAAAACTGAAGGTTGGACGCCAGAAGACACAGCCAATGTTCAGGCACATGTGGAAAGTGGTTATAAGTTATTGCGTGACAAGTTTGATTTTACTGCTGAGGTAATACTCAGGCATCACCGCTTCCAAACCAGGCCCTATCCAGAAGAGTTACCAAAATCTCTTCATGAATATAGCGAAGACACAAAGACCCTAATCAATGAGTATGGTCGGATTTTGGCCATGGCTGATGTCTATGATGCTTTGCATCGGATAAATGATAAGCATGGTGTCAAGCGGGCCTTGAACGGTGAAGAGATTCATGAGCAAATGTTGAGTTTGAATCCTGATCGCACTGAGCTGGTTGAAAAGTTATATGCGGCTGGTGTTTTCACAACCAACATCCAATAATTTTGCTATTATAAATATAATGAACCTAGATTTGCAAAAAATAAATAAAAAAATATGGACAATTTACAAAATTTAAACAATCAGTCGCCACCAACTAATAATTTACCACCACTTAATATCAACACTACACCATCGGCTAATTCTATTACATCTCAGGCATCAATGCCCAAATCAAAATTGAACCCCAAAATAATAATTATTTTAGTGGTAGTTTTTTTACTTTTAGGTGGCCTGGCTTATGCTTGGTTTTTTACTGGCCTAAAAGATAGTATTCCTTTTTTAAATTCAAAAAAAGTTACTAATAATATCAATATAGGCGATAGTAATAATGCTAGTTCGACTGATGTATTAATGGTAGATTATACAAAAAAAGAAGAGCAGAAAGTATTATTGACTTGTTATATGTATTATCATCCAGAAGCTTCTCAGTATTTTCCGGATGGTTCTATTTTTGGATCGGCTACAACTAATTCTCTACAGGAAAATAATGGTTCTACAACGATTCTTAAAACGGAATCAGATGATAAGTCTTTTTTTGCAGTTGGTTCATCTCCAGAGGGTGATGAAATGATGTCGAATCTTTGTGGTGTTTATAATCAGGATGCTTATGATTTTATGTTAAATATGTTGAAAACTGACGTTGATCAAGATGGTTTGAATGTATATATGGAAGATCAGTATCATACTAGCGATAATAATGTGGATACAGATGGCGATGGTTACTCAGATTTAACAGAGATATTGACTAATCACGACCCTAATAATTTATGGACCTTAGAACAGAATGCTAAAAATGATAGACTTGAAGCCATATTTGCTCAGCCAAACTTTAATGTTGCAGAGGCTGTAGCTATTTGCAAAACAATGGGTGATAATAACGCGATAGATGTGTGCTTGGAATCAATAAGCCGACACCCGGGCTTTAGTGAACCAAATTATTGTGATACAGTTGGTTTCTCAGCTGGTTCAATATATAAAGACTGGTGCTACGATGATATTTTGTTTAATAGTGGTAAGGCCGAAGATTGTATTAAAATAGATAATTCAACTACAGATTTTTGCTTAGCTCAGTATGTGGAAAAAGAAAAAAGTTTAAGGCCATGCATGTTACTTGGGCAGGATGAAATTTCTATGTGTATTAATCCTACTTTTAAATACTTGGATGAAAAATCCGACTGCGACGAATATAAAGACAAGATGTCTTCTGACGATTATAACACTTGCCTTTGGTTTATAGCTTTTAACACCAAAGATCCTAAGGTATGTGAATCTTCAGAATCAAACAAAGTACTTACTTGTGTAAATAATTTGGCCTATGAATTACTAGATCCAAATATTTGCGAATACTATAACCCTTACCCAGATTATTTGAAAAAAGAATGTATTGCCAATACACCAGACGGTAGACACTTAGACACAGAAAGTGGTTATTTGACACTTTGCAAGAGTTATTCAGGAGACTATACGCTAGATAGAAATAAAAAAAGTGATTGTTACGCCGAGTTAGCTAAGATTTATAATAAATCGGAATATTGTAAAGAAGCGGCTAATATTACAAAAATAGATAATGCTCATTTATATCAATGGTCATTAGACACGTGTTATTATAATTTAATCAAAGAAAAATCCAGAACAGATTTGTGTAAAGTAGTTATTTCAAAAGATGTTTTGAATAATCCAGAATATCAAACTATCTGTAAATAATTAGATTTATTTTTAAACAATGAACCTAGATTTGCAAAAAATAAATAAAGTATATTTATCAGGCATTGGTGGCATTGGGCTGTCGGCTTTGGCTTATTATTTTTTGCAGGCCGAAAAAAAAGTTATTGGCTCAGATATTGTAAAATCTGAAGTGACCAAGAGATTGGAAGCCAAAGATGTTTTGATCAACTACAAACAAAAAACAAGCAACATCACCAAAGATATTGATTTGTTTTTGTACACTTCAGCTTTGCCAAGCGACCATCCCGAGTTTGTCAAAGCCCGTCGCTTGAAAATTCCCGTGCTTAGCTATTTTGAATTTTTGGGTTTTTTGAGCAAACAGCACAAAACAATAGCTATAGCCGGCACCAATGGCAAAACCACAAGCACAGCCATGCTGGGTTTGATTATGGAAAAAGCTGGATTGGACCCCACAGTCATAGTCGGTAGTCTAGTCCCCCAGTGGGGGAGTAACTTTCGCTTTGGTAAGAGTGAGTGGTTGATAGTTGAGGCCTGCGAGTGGCAAGCGCATATGCTGGAGATCAACCCCCAGATAATTGTTTTAACTAATGTGGCTGAGGATCACATGGATTATTTCAAAGATTTGGCTGATATCAAAAAACATTTTCAGCAATTTGTAAATAAATTACCCGAGACTGGAGTGTTGTTCAAAAATATTGATGACAAGAATAGTAGTAAAATAAATTTTGGCGGGCAGACTGTAAATTTTGGTCAAGCTCCAAGTAATCAATATTGTTTTTCTAAGCCGACGATAAAAAAGGGCGAACAAACTTTTGCTGTAAAAAAGAAAAACAAAAAATGGGCCGAGTTCAATTTAGTAATTCCCGGTTTGTACAATGTATACAATGCTTTAGCCGCCATTGCCGTGGCTGATAATATTGGCATCAATCAGCACCAGATTTGGAATGCCCTGCACGAATTCAATAGCACTTGGCGTCGATTTGAGCGCGTGGGCTTATGGAAAAATAATATTGTGATTTCTGATTATGCTCATCATCCAGATGCTATTAAAGGGTTGCTACAAGCTACCAAAGATTTTTATCCTGACAAAAAAGTAATTGCTATTTTTCAACCCCATCATCACAATCGCACCAAAACATTACTTAAGCAATTTGCGGCCAGTTTTACACAGGCGGATTATGTTTTGATTTCTGACATTTATCAAGTACGCGGTCGGGAAGACAAAATGCACGATCAAGTATCAAGTGCTGATATAATCAACCTGATGCAACATGAAAGAAAATATTATTGTCCCAAGTTTTCTGATGTTAAGCAGACTTTAAGAAATATCAATCCAACGGATTCAATTTTATTGTTTATTGGTGCTGGGGATATTGATGATTTGGCTAGGGAATTGGTAAGGTAATTCTTTTGGGTAAGTATTTCATCTTTTCTTCGAGCGAGCGTAGCGAGTCGAGAAGTTCTCGACTACGCTCGAACAAATATCAAAAAAATGTCAGTATAAAATTATGACCAAGTATATTGTAAATTCAGGTGGATCTTTAAATAATCCCCAAGGAGAAAAGTTGTCTATTGAGGAGACTTTAAAAGGCCTGGGAGAAAAACCAAATGTTTTGTTTTGTTTTTTTGCTCAAAAGAGAGAAGATTGGGAAACAGATTTTAAAGTTAGGGTTGTTGGATTTGAAGAATTGATGCCTGATAATGTAAAACCTCATTTTGAATTAGCCTTTCCAGAAAAATTTGTAGAACAAATTAACCAAGCAGATGCTGTAGTAATTTTTGGTGGAGATGATCATTTGGTTCAATACTGGTTAAAGCAATTTGATATCCCTAATATTTGGGATGGCAAAGTGGTATCGATCAGGTCAGCATCTTCGAATGCCTTGGCCAAATATTTTTGGACTTGTGACTGGCGAAAATGTATGGATGGTTTGGGAATTTTAGCTATCAAACTTATCCCTCACTACAAATCAAATTACGGTATCGATGATCCTAGGGGAGCAGTTGATTGGGATGAAGCTTATAAAGAGTTGGCAGAGTATGGGGATAAGAATATGGTAATTCATGCTTTAAAAGAAGGTGAATTTATAGTGATTGAACAATAATAAACAACATGGAAATAAAACAAAATATATTACTAAAAGATTACACCACTTTCAAAATTGGCGGGCCAGCTGATTATTTTTGTCTAGCCAAAAGCCAAGAAGATGTGCAGGAAGCCATTGATTTTGCTAAAGAAAAAAATTTAGCAATTTTGGTTTTAGGCGGTGGCAGTAATTTATTGATTACCGATGCTGGCTTTAGGGGTTTGGTCATCAAGCTAGATTTGCAAAAATTAGAATATCACGACGATGAAGTCATTGTTGGCGCTGGTGTTTTGGTGGCTTATTTATTAAACAAATCTCTAGAGCAGGGTTTGACTGGTTTGGAATTTACAGCTGGCATACCAGGCACAGTGGGTGGTGCTATCCGTGGCAATGCCGGCACTTATGGCTTGGCCATGTCTAATGTGATCGAAACAATCACTTATTTTGATGAAAATTATCAAGTCAAAGTTTGTCAGGCAGAAGAGTGCCACTTTGCCTATCGCCATAGCATTTTCAAAGAAATAAAAGCCATTATTATAGAAGCCAAGTTAAAATTGGAAAAAGGGGATTTAGGTGAAGCTCAAAAGTTAGTAGCCGAAAGATTAAAGTATCGTCAAGATACTCAGCCCAATGAGCCCTCAGCTGGCTGTATTTTCAAAAATGTGGAGTTTAAAACAGTGGATATAGAGGATTTAAAGAAGCGCGGCTTGGACACTGACCAATTTGCCAAGCACCAAAAGATTCCCACAGCTTATATAATAGAAAGGGCTGGCTTAAAAGGTCATACTATTGGTGGAGTCAAAGTTTCGGAAAAGCACGCTAATTATATTATTAACACAAACAAGGCCACAGCCGAGCAGGTGATCATGTTAATAAGCTTTATCAAACAGCAAATTCGGGATAAATATGGCATCCAGCTTCAGGAAGAGGTTCAGTTTATTGGCTAATATTAGCTAAAATATTGGCACAAATAAGATTCTAGCTTGCTTTTTATCTTATTTTTGGCTATTATTATTGACAATTTGAAAAAAATCTGTATAATATAGAGGCATTAATTAAAGTAATTATTAACATAAGTTCTAATCTTAGAGAAAACATCACCTTGCCTATCAAGGTAAGGATATTTTCTTATTTATTAAATGTCAGAAGCTAGAGTAAGTAAAAAAGGTTTTTTAGAAGTTGTCGGGGAGGTGAACGAATTACTGCCTAATACTAATTTTCGAGTCACCCTAGAAAATGGCCACGAAATATTGGCTCATCTTTCTGGAAAAATGCGAATGTTTAAAATCAAGATTTTGCCCGGTGACAAAGTGGTGGTGGAGATGAGCCCTTATGATTTGAGCAAGGGTCGCATCATTTATCGCAATTAATTTAGTAATCATTTAGTTGTTCAAATAATTTATTAAATAAATTTCTAACGAGATGAAGGTCCGCGCCTCAGTAAAAAAAATTTGTAAAGATTGCAAAGTTATCCGCCGTGAAGGTCGGCTAGTTTGCATTTGTAAAAACCCCAAGCACAAACAAAGACAGGGCTAAATTAACAATTATTAATTCATAAAGATGGCAAGAATTTCAGGAGTCAATCTTCCAAACGAAAAAAGAGTAGAGATCGCTTTAACCTCCGTTTACGGCCTTGGTTTGAGTTCCTCTAACAAAATATTAAAACAGCTCAAAATTGATCCTAATATTCGGGTAAAGAATTTGTCCGAAGAGCAGGTCAATACTTTGAGACAGGTTATTGAAAAAGATTTTCGTGTCGAAGGAGAATTGCGTCGCGAAAGAATGACCAACATCAAGCGTTTGAAAGAAATCAAATGTTACCGTGGCACTAGGCACACCAAAGGTTTGCCAGTACATGGGCAACGCACCAAAACCAATAGTCGCTCGGTTCGTGGAAACAAACGTGTGACCATGGGTAGTGGTCGTGTCTCAGCCGCTCAAAAGACATAAAACGAGTAAAAAGTTTAAAGTACAAAGTGGAAAGCTTTAAAAAATAACGTTCGTCACTTTATACCTTAAACTTGTAACTTTATACTAATATTTATGAAAGCTGTAAAATCTAGAAAAAAAGTTAAGAAAGTTGTAAAAAAAGGCCAGGCCCACATCCAGGCCACTTACAATAATACCATTATCACCCTGACTGATCAGCAAGGCAATGTCTTGGCTTGGTCTTCGGCTGGTGTCAATGGCTTCAAGGGCGCCAAAAAATCTACGCCTTATGCCGCTGGTATTATTGTCAGAAATGCCGTAGAAAAAACCAAAGATTTTGGTTTGACCGATGTTGAGGTTTTTGTCAAAGGTGTTGGCGCTGGTCGTGAAGCGGCTATCCGCTCATTACACAGCAGTGGTATCAATGTTTCCTCAATCAAAGATATGACGCCAATTCCACATAATGGTTGTCGTCCTAAGAAACCAAGAAGAGTCTAATGAGTAAAAAGTAGAAAGCATAAAGTAGAAAGCTTTAAAAAGCACGTTCGTCACTTTATACTTTATACTTGTAACTTTATACTAATATTTATGGGAAGAAATTTAAAACCGAGACATAAAGCTAGCCGTCGCTTTGGTGAAAATGTGGCCGAGACTCAAAAATCTCCGCTAGCCAAGAGGAATTATCCTAGTGGCGTACACGGACCAAAGAAGTCATTCAAAAAGGTCAGCGAATACGGCAAGCAATTAATGGAAAAGCAAAAAGCCAAAGCCATTTATGGTTTGTTGGAAAAACAATTTGCCTTGACTTTTGGTCGCGCCCAAAAAATGACTGGTGACGTCAACGAGAATTTGTTGATTTTGTTGGAAAGTCGTTTGGATAATGTGGTTTTTCGCGGAGGACTAGCGCCAACTAGACGTTTGGCTAGGCAATTAGTCACTCACGGCCATTTTACTATTGGCACTGGCAAAGTAAATATCCCTTCTTATACAGTCAAGCCAGGTGAAATAATCAAAGTCAAGGAAAATAAGGCCAAAAAAGGTTATTGGTTGGCCTTAGCCGAAAAGATTGAAAAAACCGAGCCAGCCGGTTGGCTTTCACTAGACAAGAAAAATTTGGCTTTGACTGTCAACAGCCGACCAAACCAAAACGATTTGCCTAAGAATATCACCACCAGCTTGATCGTTGATTTTTATTCACGTTAATAAACTATTAATTTTAAAATAAAAATTTAATTATAAAACAATGAATAAGATTAGCTTACCAGAAAAAATTAGCGTCATTGACCAAAAGAATAATCATTACCAAGTGATTATTGAGCCTTGCTCTCCTGGCTATGGTGTTACTATTGGCAATGCCTTGCGTCGCGTAATGCTATCTTCGTTGCCCGGGGCAGCGGTTACTTCTTTCAAAATTGAGGGTGTTCAACACGAGTTTGATACCGTTAGTCACGTCAAAGAAGATTTGGTGGAAATAATGTTGAATTTGAAAAAATTAAGACTGAAACTATTCAGTGATGAACCAGTTATATTAAATATTGAAGCTAAGGGTGAAAAAGTTGTCACTGCCAAAGACATCAAAAAAGATTCCAATGTGGAAATAATGAATGAAGATCTATTGATTGCCACCATGACCGATAAGCAAGCCAAGCTAAATATGGAAATTACGGTCGAACGTGGCTTGGGCTATGTGGCTGTCGAACAAAGAGATGAAAAAATTAAATTGCCAATCGGTAGCATTGCTATTGATTCCAATTTTTCACCAGCTTTGAATGTTGGCTTTAATATTGAATTTGTACGGGTTGGTGAAATGACCAACTACGAAAAATTAATAATGGATGTTTTGACTGACGGCACAATTGATGCGCGCGGGGCTGTTTCTCAGGCGTCTATAATTTTGCGTGATAATTTTAGCTTTTTGGTAGCCGAAGAAGCTACCCCAGAAGCAGCTGACGAAGCCGAGGAAACAAAGCCGGAACCAGCCAAGAAAAAAGTTATTAAAAAAAAGAGTAAAAAAGAGTAAATAATCAATACCATGAGGCACCGAAAGAATATAACTAAATTGAGCAGAACCTCTGATGTGCGCCGAGCACTTTTGGAAAACTTGGCCACGTCAATTATTTTGTATGAAAAAATTGTTACCACTGAAGCCAAAGCCAAAGCACTCCGGCCTTTTGTGGAGCGCTTGATAACTAGAGGCAAAGTCAAGTCAATACATAATAAGCAAATTTTGAGTGGTATTTTGCCAGACAAAAAAGCCGTCCAAAAAGTATTGGATGTTTTGGGTCCTAGATACAAGGATCGCAAAGGCGGATATTGCCGAATTATTAAAATTTCACCGCGAGTGGGAGATGGCGCTTTGCTCGCTCAGATTGAATTAGTATAAAAATATGGAAAGAAAAGTTCACAACATTGATGCTACAGGAAAAATAGCTGGACGCTTGGCTTCTCAGGTAGCGATACTACTCATGGGTAAGCACAAGATAAATTATGCTGCCAACACAGAGTGCGGTGATATTGTTGAAATCAGCAACATCAGCGGTATTAAATTTACCGGCAATAAACTAGATAGCAAACTTTATTATCGTCACAGTCAATATCCTGGTAATTTGAAAACCACCAAGTTGAAAGACATGATGGCTAAAAATCCAGAAAAAGCTTTTATCCAGATATTGCACAATATGTTGCCAAAAAACAGATTAAGACCCAGGATGCTTAAGCGCTTAATTATCAAATAATACTATGTCAGAAGAAATCAAGTCCAAGTCAATAACCTTTGCCGTTGGTAGAAGAAAATCAGCTATTGCTAGAGTTAGGATTATGTCTGAAAAAAGCAGTGGTATTAGTATCACCATCAATGACAAAGACTACAAACTCTATCTACCATATTTTGAGTGGCAACAAGATTTATTGGCACCGCTAAAAATCACTGGTCAAGATAAAATTGTTATCTCGGTCCGCGTCAAAGGAGGCGGTATCAAGGGGCAAGTTGACGCTATAGTAAATGGCCTAGCCAAAGCTTTACTAAAAATTGATGAAAATTTCCGCGCGGCTTTGAGAAAAGAAGGACTCCTTACCCGCGATTCTCGTATCAAGGAACGAAAGAAACCGGGTCTCAAAAAAGCCCGCCGCGCCCCGCAATGGAGCAAACGCTAGTTTGCGACATGTTGAGCAAGGTCGAAAGATGGAGCAAACGTTAAAAATTATTTTTATATACTCAAAAACCCCTATAAAATACGGGGTTTTTGCTTTTTTTAGCTATTTTCAAAGACCTTTTCTTTTGTTATAATTAGCCCATGGAGCAAAGCCGAAATATGACCAGTGGCCAAAAAATCACCTCAAATACCAGCTGGTATTTGTTAGCTCTGATTTTCCAAAAAATATTATCTTTTGCCTATTTTACAATCTTGGCCAGATTCTTGGGACCAAATGATTATGGGCAATACCAATTAGCGCTTAATTTTGCCTTGATGCTTTCGGTTCTGGCTGATTTGGGTTTGTCAGCTGTCTTGATTCGAGAAACCGCCAGAAAGCAAATTGACCAGAAGCAACTTTTTCGTCAAATATTTTCTCTCAAATTATTATTGAGCATTTTGTCATTGGCTATTATCATAATTTGTAATCTGCTACTTTATGCCAACAACCCAGTGCGTCCCCTTATTTTTTTAACTGGCTTTATAGTTATTATTGATAGTTTTACTTTATTGTTTTATGGTTTTTTACGCGGTCAGCAAAATTTGTATTACGAATCAATTGGCACAATAGTTTTCCAAGTTATTATTTTGACTCTGGGCTTGATCTTGATGCAGTTTAATCGTGATCCGTTTTTCTTTATTATAGTGGTACTTTTGGCTAGCAGTTTTAATTTTTTATATTCTCTGATTTTAATCAATAAGAAATATCAGGTTAAATTGGGTTGGTATTTTGATAAAAAATTAGTGCGCAGTATTTTTTTTATAGCTTGGCCTTTTGCTTTGTCAGCTTTGTTTGCTAAGATTTATGCTTACATTGATGGTTTGATTTTAGAGCAGATGCAAGGCGCTTCCCAAATGGGCTTGTATAGCGTGGCCTACAAAATAACTTTTGCTTTTCAATTTATACCTTTAGCTTTTGTGGCCGCTCTTTATCCGGCTTTTTCTCATTATTGGCAGAATGACAAAAGTCAGTTAGAAAACACTTTGCTCAGGGCCATAAATTATTTGGGTTATATTGCTTTACCAATTTCCGCTGGTGTTATGTGTCTGGCACCAAATATTATTAGTCAGCTTTATACTAGCAATTATAGTGGTTCAAGTTTACCTTTACAGATTTTGATTGCTAGTTTGCCATTTTTATTTATCAATTTTGCTTTGTCGTATTTTTTGAATGCTACCGATCGCCAGCGCACCAACACTTTTAATTTGGGTTTGGTAATGATCTTGAATGTTGTTTTAAATGTTGTGCTTATTCCCCAGTGGTCCACTTTGGGAGCCAGTTTAGCGTCCACTATTAGCACTATTAGCTTATTCTGTCTGAATTTAACTGCGGTCTACAAGGTGACGCAAATTAAACTGAGAGATTGGTGGCCCCTGCTTAGGGCTATTATGGCTAGTTTATTGATGGCTTTAGTAGTAATTTTCTTGGCTAAAATATTAAATATTTGGCTGTGTATGATTTTTGGCTTTTTGGTGTATTTTGGCTTTTTAATATTATTTAAAAATTTGGGAAAAGAGGATTATTTTTATATTAGACGGGCTTTAAAAAAGAGTTAAAATGAAAAAAGTTTTAGTGCTTACTCATGAATATTTTCCCTTTGCTGGTGGTGTGGCCATGTATTGTTATAATTTATTCAAAAATTTTCCAGCCGAAAATTATCTGGTCGCCAGTGATTGTCCAGAACTAAAAAATCAAAATAATAATGTTAAGATAAAATTAGTATCTTCCTATCTTTGGCCACACTGGTTACCGGGTTTATGGGCTGTTGTTCGATTAGTCAGAAAAAATAAAATTAAGGTAATTTTTACACCAAATATTTTACCTTTGGGATCCATAGCTTATATAATAAAAAAAATATTCGGTATACCTTATGTCATTTCTTTGCATGGTTTGGATATTAACTTAGCTTTACAGAACAAACCAACTTGGACCAAGAAAATATTGCAATCAGCCCAAGCGATTGTTTGCAATACCCAATATACTTCCGGATTGATCAAAGACTTAGTTCCAGTTGATAAGGTCAGCGTTATTTATCCAAACATTAGTATTAATTCAGAAAAGATTTCGGCAGAGCAAATAAAGTCAATAAAAGAAAAATATCAAGTTGGTAGCGCCAAAGTGATTTTGACTGTTGGCAGATTAGTAGAGAGAAAAGGGCACGCTTTAGTGATTGAGGCCTTGAAAAACTTAGCGGATTTGGATTGTAAATATTGGATAGTGGGTGATGGCCCCAATAGAGCTAATTTGGAAAAACAAGTTATGAATAATAATTTGTCAGACAAAGTATTTTTTTTGGGGAGAGTGGATACCGAACAATTACCATTGTTCTATCAAGCGGCAGATTTGTTTGTCATGCCCAATCAAGAGCTGGGTAGTGATGTCGAGGGCTTCGGTATGGTTTTTTTGGAAGCGGCTACCTTTGGCTTGCCGATTATTGCTGGGTTTAGCGGTGGTGTCAAAGAAATATTTACAGGCAATGGAGATGTTTGCTACGCTGATAACACCCAAGATATTGCTCTAGCTATTAGAGATTTATTGACTGATGAAAAAAAGGCAGCTAGTTATGGTCAGCAAGCATATTTAATCAGTGAAAAGTTTAAAAACAAACAAGCCGAAAGTATTAAGTTATTAGAAAAGATTTTAAGTTAAAAAAATATGACACAGTATGATGTAATCATGTTTGGCATGTCAAACTATTCCGAGTGGGATAGAGGAGTGTCCAATCGCAATTATCATGTTTTGAAAGAATTGCTTAACAAGCCCGAAGTCAACAAGGTTTTGTACGTTGATTATTTGCCTTTGACTTGGAAAAGAGCTCTGCGTATTTTGAAGCAAGATATTTTTGTTGATTTGAAAAATTCGCAAGTAGTTAGTCGTGGTGCCACTTTCAAAGTTTCCAAGTTGTCAGAAAAATTGTTTGTTTACACTGATATTAGTTTTGTTTTTTCTCCCATGCTGACTATCAACAACATAAAAAAACTTTCCTTAAAATTAAATTTTGGTGATTTAGTTTTGTGGTCGCTTAATCCATTTATTGCTCCTTTTTGGCAAAAATTTGGTGCTAAGCTAGTGGTTTTTGACGCAGTGGATAATTGGCTTTCCCACTCATCCTATACTAAACTACAAGCTAGATTAAAAAAATGTTACGATTTGGTAAAAAGCGAAGCTGATATTATTTTCACGGTTTCCAAAAATCTGCTTAATTTTTTTGAAGATCAGCCCAATGTGCATTGGATTCCCAATGGTGTAGATTTTATTCATTACAATAAGCAATACACCCTAGTCAATAGAGATATTTCCGATATAAAGAAACCAATCATTGGTTACATTGGAATTATTCAGGAAAAAGTTGATTTGGATCTTGTTCATTATCTGGCTGAAAAAAACCCAGACAAGTCTATTGTTTTGGTTGGTCCGATTTGGGATGAGCAGACTTTGCAAAAAAAAGAACTTAGTAGCTACCAAAATATTTATTGGCTTGGTCACAAGTCATATGAAGAAGCGCCAATGTATATTCAGCAATTTACCATTGGTATTGTGCCACATCGAGCCAATGAATTCAGCGCCAGCACCAATCCCATGAAAGTCTATGAGTATTTGGCTTGTGGCAAACCAGTAGTATCGACAGAAAATGTTGGTACGGAAAATATGAATGACGTAATAAAAGTAGCTAGTGGCTATGAGGATTTCAATCAGCAAGTAAACTTGGAATTAAAAAACGACTCAAGCGAGAAGATTGTTTTACGCCAAGAATTTGCCAAAAAATATTCATGGTACAATACCGTGGAAAAAATGCTTGATATTATTAATAAAAAATTAATTTAAATATGAACCCAAAAGTATCAGTAGTCATAGTTCATTGGCGAGTGCGAAAATTGCTGGAGCAATGTTTGCGTAGCATTTATAAACAAATAGATCCCGAAGAAGTGGAGGTGATTGTGGTTGACAATGATTCTCAGGACGGCACTTCGGAAATGCTAATGGTGGAGTTTCCCAAAGTAAAGACCATTGCCTTGTCACAAAACAAGGGCTTTGCCTATGCTAATAATTTAGGAATAAAAATCGCGCATGGTCAGCTTATATTTTTGTTAAATCCCGATACTGTCATTGGTGATGGTTTTTTTGTCAAGAGCATGAAGTATATGGCTGAAAATCAAGGTGTGGCTATTGTCGGCCCATTATTGCTAAATAAAGATGCTAGCGTGCAAGAATCAGTCAGGCGTTTTCCTGATTGGCGTTCGCATATTTTGATTTTATTAAAACTAAAAAACATTATTCCCCAGCAAAAATTTTTAGCACATTATTTATATCCGGAGTTTGATTATCAGCGTGAAGCGGCTGTTGAACAGATAATGGGCGCGGCCATGATAATAAGACGCAGTGTTTTTGACCAAATAGGTTTATTTGATCAGGGTTATTTTATTTGGTTTGAGGAAGTGGATTTTTGCCAGCGAGCTAGGAAGCATGGTTTGAGTATAAAATTTGTGCCAGATTTTTCAGTCACTCATTATGGAGGCGCCAGTTTTGAACAAGCCCCAACTGTGCACAAGCAAATGATGTTTAACCGCAGTTTGCTGCGTTATTTTTTCAAACACCAGCCCTGGTGGCAAAGCATGGTTTTGATGATAATCTTGCCCATTAATTTATTATTAACGGCTTTGTATGCTCTCTTTTTACGAATTAGAGAACAATAAACCCATTTTATTTTGGAGCGGTATTTTAATTTTTTTAGAATTGCTCTCTGGCTTAGCTTGGTTTTATAATCCTTTGGCCATTGTTTTTTTTATTGTGCTGACCGGGATTTTAATTTTTGCTTATCGTCAAAATAAATCCTGGCTAGTATTATTACCACTTCTTGAATTGTTTTGGGGTAGTATGGGGCGCAGTATAGAATATGGTTTTTTTAGTTTGCGCTGGTTGATTTTTATTATCACCATTTTATTTTTTTTAATAGCTAATTTTGGAAAATATAAAAGTTTAAAAATATTTCAAAATCAGGCAATAGGCAGAATTTTTGTAATCTACATCTGCTTGATGATTTTTTTGGTACTGCTAGCCATAATCAATCGTCATTCACTCAGTAATATTTTCTTTGACGCTAATGCTTATTTATTTTTCTTATATCTGCCAATTTGGCTGGAGTATTATGATGGCAGTGTTTTCAAGAAAATAGTAAATATTTTATTAGCTAGTTGTTTGGTGATCGCTGTCAAAACTATTATTGTTTTTTATTTATTTACGCAAAGTAGTTTTGATTTAGTGGGCTTATACAAATGGGTTAGAGACACTAGAACCGGAGAAATTACTAGATTAGACAATGGTTTTGCTCGGATTTTTTTTCAGTCACAAATATATTTACTATTGGCTTGGTCAATTATTTTTGATCGAGTCATAAAGTATCGCCCACGGGGCGACCGCCCTCCCCTCGGGTCCGAGCCTCGGGGTCGAGGACTGGACGGCAAATTAAACGCCAAAAAGTTTTTTTATTTAGTGATTTTGTCCACCGCTATTTATATTTCTTTGTCTAGAAGTTTATGGCTGGGCTTATTGCTGATTATCATTACTTTATTAATTTTAAATAAAAAAATCTTAGTAAGTTTAAGGTATTTGTTTTTTATTGGCCTAACAACTTATGCTTTAGTAGTAGTATTATTTAATATTCCAAAATATCACCAGATAAATTTATTGAATAATCGTAGTTTGAGCAGTCAAGAAGCCGCCTTGTCCACCCGGACATTATTATTGCCGGTGATGTTGGACTCTATTTATGACAGCCCGATTATTGGTCATGGTTTTGGGCAGGAGCTGACTTTTTTGAGCAATGATCCGCGTAGCAAAAATGCCCAAAATCCGAACGGGCAGAGGACCACTTTTTCTTTTGAATGGGGTTGGCTTGATTTTATGCTCAAAGGAGGCCTGCTATTGCCCCTATTCTTCGTTTATAGCTTAGTTTATATTATTAGGGCACTTTATGTTATAATTAGGTCAAAGCCCGAATTTATTGCCTGGTTGGCCATGTTTTTGGCCCTGCCCTTAATTCATGTTTTTACGCCTTATCTCAACCATCCTTTGGGCCTGGGTTTACTGATTTTGGGGCTTATCAACACAAAAAATTATGTCTAAAATAGCGGCCAAAAATATTTCAGTCACTGTCTGTTTGCTGACCTGGAATGGCGAAAAATATTTGCCCATGTTTTTGAATAGTTTGTTGGAGCAAACATTTAAAAATTGGGAACTTTTGGTTTTGGATAATGCTTCGGCTGATAACTCCGTGGCAGTGGTTAGCGAGTATTATCCGCCAGCCAAAATTATCCGCCAAAAACAAAATGTTGGTTTTGCCAAAGGTAATAATTTGTTAATCAAATGGTCAAAGTCAGATTATGTTTTGGTGGTCAATCAAGACGTTGTTTTGGATAAAAATTATTTGCAAGTTCTGGTGGATTTTATGAGTAAGCACAAACAGGCCGGAAGCGTAGCTGGTAAATTGTACTATTGGGATTATGATAATAATTTGATGACTGAGACAGTTGATTCGTTTGGTTTAAAGATTGATCGTCGGCGGGCAGTGGTTGATTACTTACAGGGTCAAGACAATCCACCAATGGAAACTCAAGAAGTATTTGGTTTGTCAGGGGCGGTCGTTATGTATCGTCGCCAGGCCTTGGAGTCTATAAAATACCGTATCCAAGATGATGATTATGAATACTTTGATGAAGACTTTTTTGCCTACAAGGAAGATGTAGATATTGCTTGGCGACTGCGCTTGTGGGCTTGGGAAAATTGGCTAGTGGCCGATACACGGGCTCACCACCATCGTAGTGTGGCTTCTGGACTGGCTTTAAAAAAGCGCAGTCAGAATCGTGGTTTTGTAAATAAATTATCCTATCGCAATCAATGGTGGTTATTATTTAAAAATTCGTTTGTTAAGGATCTTATTCATGATAGTCGCTTTATTTTTTGGTACGAGTTTAAGAAATTAATTTATTTAATTATTTTTGAAAGGTCAACATTGACTGCTTGGTCAGATTTTTTCAAATATTATTCCAAAATGGCTAAAAAAAGAAAATACATCATGTCCAATTATCAAGCTAAAGCAGAAAGCATAAACAAATGGTTTTATCGATAGTAATTTTAAATTATAAAACAAAAAATTTAAGCAAGGAATTACTAAAAAACTTGCTTGATTTAAAATTGCCCTTTGAGCACGAGATTATTGTAGTTGACAATGCTTCTTATGACGGCTTAGACTCTATTATCAAGGAAAAATTTCCCAGCGTCAAATTTATCCAAAGCCAAAAAAATGGCGGTTTTGCCTATGGCAATAATTTGGGCATCAAGCAGGCAGTAGGGCAATATATAATGATCTGCAATCCTGATCTGGCTATACTAAGCGAGGCGGCAAGCCAGATGGTTGACTATATGGAGGCCAATCCTAGTGTGGGCTTGGCTGGCCCGCGCTTAATCAACGCCGACAAGAGCATTCAATATTCTTGCACAAATTTTCCTGATTGGCATTTACCAATATATAGACGCACTATGTTTAGCGAAAGCAAGGCCGGACAAACTTGGCTAGATAAATATTTATTGAAAAATTTAGATCACAATCAAAATTTTTTTGTGCCAGCTTTGTTTGGCGCTTGTTTGATTGTCAGGCGTTCCGCCATCGAAACGGTTGGGCTTTTGGATGAGCGCTATTTTATGTACATGGAAGATCTTGACTGGTCTAGGCGTTTTTGGGACAAGGGTTTTAAGGTGGCTTATATTGGCACAGCCGAAGTAATTCATCTGCATCGCCGGCAATCAGCCGCTGATAATCTGCCCAAATCAATTTTTAGCCGCTCAGCTCGTAATCATATTATTAGTTTTATCAAATATTTACAGAAATTTCGTGGCCAGGGCTTGCCAAAAGTTGGCTAAAATTGCTTATTTTCTTGATTTATTAGCTAAAATTAGATAAAATACATTGTATAAATGACTTATTATGTTAGAAAATAAAATGGACCAAAACAATATCAATGACGAGCAACAACAACGCTTAAGAAAGCTTGGTCTTTTTAAAGAAAAGGGGATTGATGCTTATCCAAGTAAAAACCAGCAATATGTTTCAATTGCTGAGTTTTTAAAGAATTACAAAACTTGGGTAAGGGCTAAAAAATCTTTGAAAATGGCCGGACGCATCAGAACACTGCGTTTGCAAGGCGGTTCTTGTTTTTTGCAATTTACGGATCACAGTGGTAGTTTACAAGCTTTTGTTCGGAAAGATAATTTGGGCGAGGATGCTTATCAGCTATTTAAAAATGGCTTGGATGCTGGAGATATTGTGGAATTTTCTGGTTCGGCTTTTATTACCAAAACCCACGAGCCCACTATTTTAGTGAAAAAATTTGCGCTATTAAGCAAGGCCTTGTTGCCAATTCCTGACGCCTATTATGGCTTGAAAGATCCGGATACTAGATTTAGGCGCCGCTATCTTGATTTATTGACCAACCCAGAAATCAAAAAAATATTTTTATTACGCAGTGAGGTGATAAAATTTACGCGGCGTTATTTTGAAGAAGCTGGTTTTATTGAAGTCGACACTCCAGTTTTGCAAACCGTGGCCGGTGGAGCGGCCGCTACGCCTTTTGTCACTCACCACAAGTCATTAGACATTGATTTATATTTGCGAGTAGCGCCCGAGCTTTATCTCAAGCGTCTGATTATCGGTGGCTATGACAAAGTATTTGAGCTGGCGCGTTGTTTTCGTAATGAAGGCATTGACCACCAACATAATCCGGAGTTTACCCAGTTGGAAGCTTATTGGTCTTATCAAGACTATCAGGGCCTGATGAAGTGGATGGAAAAATTTTATGCTCAATTGGTCAAGAGCATAAGTAAGAGCTATGTGATAAAAAACGGCAATGATAAATTAAACTTTAAACCACCCTTTAAGGTTTTGGACTTTAAGAAAGCTTTGGAAAAAGAAATCAAAGTAGATTTGGAAAAAACTAGCACCAGCCAACTCATCCAACTTGGTCAGCAAGCGGGCTTGACCATGGACAAAAATTGGGGCAGAGGCAAGGTCTTAGACGAGCTGTACAAAAAATTTGTACGCAAAACTATTATTCAACCGACCTTTATTATTCATCACCCCATCGAGCTTTCACCACTAGCCAAGCGCTTGCCCGACAAGGCAAATTACGTTGAACGTTTTCAGTTAGTAGTCAAAGGAGCGGAATTATGCAATGCTTTTTCCGAGTTGAGTGACCCACTGGATCAAGAGAAAAGATTCAAAGAGCAAACTCTGCTAAAAGACAAGGGAGACAGTGAAGCTTTTGAAGCCGACGTTGATTTTGTGGAAGCTTTGAAATACGGATTGCCACCCACAGCGGGCTTGGGGTTAGGTATTGATCGCTTGGTTATGGTTTTGGGTAATGTTGATAATATAAAAGAAGTTATCATGTTTCCCACTATGCGTCCTAAAAAAGATTAAAACAATTTTATGATAGATCCAAAATTTATAAAAGAAAACAAAGCCAAAGTCTTGGCCAACAACAAAAGCCGGGGAGTGTCTGTTGATTTGGACAAACTTTTGCGTCTTTATGATCAGCGCAATGAACAGCAGGCCGAGATAGAGCAGAAAAGAAATACCAGAAATAAAAATTCTAAAACCAAACCAACGCCAGAAATTATTGAACAAATGAAAACTTTGGGTGAGGAGCTAAATAATTTGGAGATGAATATCCGAGTTACTGAAGACGAGCTCAATAATTTGCTTTATCAGTTACCGAATATGAACTGGACAGACACTCCTATTGGCGCTTCAGATCAGGACAATAAGATAATCAAGACAGTCGGGGAAATGCCCGAGTTTGATTTTATGGCCTTGGATCATAGTGAGCTTGGCCTACGTCTTGATTTGATTGACGCCGAAAAGGGGACAGCTTTATCAGGCAATAGATTTTGGTACTTGAAAAATGAACTAGTTGATTTGGAAATGGCGCTTATTCATTTTGCTTGGAAAAAAATGCGTCAAGCGGGTTTTAGCCCCATGGCTGTGCCTCATTTGGTCAGAGAAAGAGCTATGTTTGGTACGGGTTTTTTCCCAGCGGAAATGAACGAAGTTTACAAAGTAAATCCCGGAGAAGATGATTTATTTTTAATCGGTACAGCCGAAGTGCCTTTGATAAATTATCATGCTGATGAGGTACTTGATTTGAGTAAAGCCAAAAAGTATTTTGCTTTTACTCCAGCTTATAGGCGAGAAGCGGGTAGCTATGGCCAAGACACCAAAGGCATACTTCGGGGCCATCAGTTTGATAAAATTGAGATGGTGATTTTTTGTGAGCCAGCGCAGTCGGAAAGTATGCACCAAGAAATATTGAGCTTAGAGGAGAGTATTTATCAGGCCTTAGAATTGCCCTATCACGTGGTCAATATTTGCACTGGCGATTTGGGTGCGGTCGCAGCCAAAAAGTATGATTTGGAAGCTTGGATGCCCGGACAAAATAAATACCGAGAAATTACTTCCTGTACCAATGCCACTGACTATCAGTCTAGGCGTCTAAATATCAAGTATATTAAAGACGGCAAAAAAGAACTTTGCCACACGCTCAATGGCACAGTAATAGCTTTGGGTAGGGTCATGATTGCTATTATGGAAAATTACCAAACCAAAGATGGCAGTATAAGGATGCCCAAAGTACTACACGAGTATTTAGACTTCAAAGAAATAAAAAAATAAATGGCTGGCACCTTCATTGAATTAAATAGCCGTAATTTGGAACACAACTTACGGCAGTTTAAAAATATAGCGCCCCAGTCCGAATTATGGCCAGTAGTCAAAAGCAATGCTTACGGGCATGGCCTAAAAGAAATTGTTGGCTTATTAAATAATAATCCATTAGTGTCTGGCTTGCTGGTGGTTAATCTGGAAGAAGCTTTGTTTGTTTCTACTTTGAGTCAGAAGTCGTTGATGGTGTTGAGTTATTTTGATTTTGACGATGAACAACTAAAATCAGCTATTGAGAAAAAAATTATTTTGCCTATTTATAACTTTGAGTCATTTGAATATTTACAACAGTTAGCCAAAAAATTAAACAAACAAATTGCCGTGTCAGTAAAAATAGACAGCGGTACTAATCGTCTGGGTTTCAAAAAAGAGGATGAGCCCCTTGTCTCAGAAATAATGAGTAGTAAATATTTTCAAGTGCATAGCATCTATACACATTTTGCCGAATCAGAAGCCAGTAATTTGGATTTTACACAACAGCAATTAAAGCAACTCTTGGAATATAAAAAAAAGTATTCCACGATAAAATTACACGTGGCTTGTTCAGCAGCAGCCATTGGCCTGCCAGAAACTAGGTTGGATATTTTGCGTCTGGGCTTAGCACTTTATGGTCTATGGCCATCACATTCCAGTCAAACTCGTGGTCAAGAGCAGAAAATGGATCTAAGGCCAATACTATCTTTAAAAACAAAAATTATTCAAATAAAAAACATTGTGGCTGGCGAAAGCATTGGTTACAACCGTACTTTTGTCGCGGATAGTGATTTAAAGATAGCAGTTTTGCCCATTGGCTACTACGAAGGCCTGCCTAGGTTATTATCCAACAATGGCCAAGTGCTGATAAGGGGACAGCGTTGCCAGATCAGAGGCAACATCTGCATGAATCTGAGTATGGTCGAATTAGCAAAGGGCTTAGACGCCAAGGTAGGGGACGAGGTAGTGATTATTGGTCAAAGTGGTTCCGAACATATTGGCGCTGAGGAGCTGGCTATCCGCGCTCAGTCTATCAACTATGAAATCTTAGCCAGATTAAATCCAAATTTAAAGAGAATAATAGTTTGATTATATATAATACGACACAAGGTATAAGTAAATAAAACAATAGGGAAGATGACGAACAGCATCAAAACAAATAAACCCTGGCAAAAACATAGTAGCTACAAAGCACATAAACCATATGGCTTGTATTATGACGAGCTAGTAAAAAAAAGACGTAGTAGTGTTAAGCGTATAATTTATATTATTATTTTTATTTTGATCTTGCAAAGTTTTTTCCAAGCGCCTTTTTTAAGTTTACGCAAAGTTGAATTAAGAGGTAATAGTTTCTATAAAGACGAAGAGGTAAAACAATACGTTCAAACTGCCTTGGAAGAGAAAAAGTGGCTATTTTTCCAAAATAATAATTTCTTTCTTTTTAAAGCCGGGTCTTTGAAGGACCAATTAATCAAGCAATATAATCTTAGCGATGTTAGCATCAAAAAAACTTTTCCCAACAAGCTCAGTATAAATTTTATCGAAAAGACCTCACAGTTTATCTGGAAAAAGAATGACAGCTATTATTTGATGGACGCCAAGGGTCAGCTCAATGGTCAAATAAACGAGATTAATAATAAATATATAATTTTGGCAGACTTCAGGTCATATCAGCCCAAAAACAATGAAAATATCTTTCGTCCTGATGAAATTGAGCTGATTCAGGGCATAATTACCCTGTGGCAGGAAAAACTAGCCAATATGGTCAAAATAGAGGCCATAAATATAGGGGACGATTGGTCTACTTTTGATATAAAGACCAATTTGAGCTATATAGCCAAAATTAACCCTCAAGATGATATAAATGCTCAGCTGGAAAATTATCGGCGCATCTTGCTAGAAGGGAATGTAGTGGGTACTGATATAAACTATATTAATCTGCGCTTTGGTGAAAAAGCATATTTTCAGTAGAGGAATAGCGCGAGTTTAGTACTCAGAACGGTTTTGATGTTTTAATTAGCCAATATACTAACTGAGTATAATAACCCTTACACTCAATTTGACATATGCTTTGGTGCTTGCTATCATATATATATGGCTAAAACAAAAAAATACACTCTTCCCCTCTTGGATGAGTACTTGGAAAATATCCAGTCCAATAATTATTCTCCGGAGACAGTTTACAACTACGAACGCGACTTAAAAACTTTTGAAGATTTTTTGTCAGCTGATATTAAAAAAGATTTCTTGAAATTGGATAAACGGGATTTGATCAAATATAAGGCCTACCTCTCTTCTATTGACCGACTGACTGCCTCCCGGAGCTTAGGAGAAAAAAAATTATCCAGCTATAGCATCAATCGTGTTTTGTCGGCTTTGAGATCTTATTTGAAATTTTTGATTGACATGGATTACAAGACGCCGATCACTGCTGACGCAGTCAAGCTTCTAAAGACTGAAAAAAAACGCAGTCAAGTACCGGAGATGCTGGAGCTCATAAAATTAATTGAAGCACCAGCCAGATTTGAAACTGATCCACTGATCAAACTACGCAATCGCGCCATGTTGGAAACTCTGTTTGCTACTGGCATGCGTATTTCAGAATTATTATCTTTGCGTCGTGAGCAACTAGACAATACTGGTCGCATCTATATCATGGGCAAGGGCAAAAAACAGCGCTTCGTCTATCTGACGCCACGCGCTACTAAACATCTGAAAAATTATTTAGCCAAAAGATTGGATGATTCTGTTTTTATGTTTGTCCCCGGTCGTGGCCGAAACAATCCTCAGAAAAATAAAAAATTATCGGCCAATTATTTACAATACAAAATAAAAAGATACCGTGAGTTGTTGTTTATCAACATTCCAGTTTCAGCGCACTCACTGCGTCATGGTTTTGCTACCTATCTAGCTGAGAATGGCGCTAATCCAGCGGCCATCCAAATACTACTGGGCCACGAGTCATTGGACACTACTACGCGCTATGTGCATGCTTCAGATAAATACGCTGAAAAAGTGCATACTAAATTTCACCCCCTGAAAAATTGACTTAAAAATTGAATATTTTTTTACTTATCCACAAGGCATGACTTGACGCAATTTATATATATGATATTATGAATATGCAAACGAAGCTTCGGCCTAGTTTGCGAGAACCGGTGCCAGGACAGGCACACCCCCTTCACCTCGCATACCTCGCGGTGGCGAATCGGGACTCTGTCCCACCCCTTCTCCGGCCGTCTCCCTCGTGGATACGGTCCTTTTTTTATTTTTAATATTTTCTAACAAACAAAAAAATACCACCAACACCAACGTCATTGCGAGGAGCCACCAACTGGTGGCGACGAAGCAATCCACTAGCTGGTAGATTGCCACGCTCCGTCGAGCCGAGCTCGACGGGGCTCGCAATGACAAGGAATAATTAGCGGTTTTTTTATTTAAGGTAAATAATTTAAAGCATCGACCCCTCGGCCATGCTCGGGGTCTTCGCTCGAACAAAAAAATACCCCCAGATGGGGGTATTTTTATAGTAATTAAGGTAAATAATTTAAAGCATCGACTGGCACACCATTGAGACGGATTTCTAAGTGCAAATGCGGACCAGTAGATAAGGGGCCTGCGCCACGAGTGCCAGGCATACCACCAGAATAGCCAATAACTTGACCCTTGGTCACAAATTGTTCTGATTCAACGCTGATTTGATTGACGTGGCCATAGACACTGGACAAGCCGTCAGCGTGCACGATCATAATATAGCTGTAGCCAGTTTTGCCACCGTCTTTGACCTTGGCCACATAGCCGGATTGTACAGCTTTGATAGGCGTACCTTGAGCCGCAGCAATATCAATGGCCGGGTGTTCAAATACATAGCGGAAAGGATAATCAGGATCATGAAAGTAAGCCGTGATAGTGCGTGAGCCCACTGGCCAAGAAAGCCCCGGAGAAGCTGTGTCTTCCTGTTTTTTTTGCAACTCCCTATTTAATTTTTCGCGGGCAATTTTTTCTAAGTAGACTATATCAGAATTGGCTTGGCTTTGTTCGGCCTTGGCTTGCTTTAAGAGCTCTTCAAATTTGGCCTGCTGTCCTTGAGTTAATTTAACTAATTGGGCTTTGGTATTTTTTTGCTCGTCCAATGCCCCCTTCTTATTATCCAAAATATTTTTTAAAGCATCCAGCTCAGTGCGGTTGTTTTCTAGGTCTGCCTGGTCATTGACCATGGCCATTTTGACAGTTTTCAAATCATTGACTTGCAACACCACTAGATCCTGCATTTTTTCTAGCTGATCAACTTGATTCATGAAGTCACTGAAATTTTCATTGATTACCAAAATTTCCAAGAGACTACTCTGCTGTTGTTCTTGGTGCAGAGAACGAAGTATTTCAGCTACATTTTCTTTGAGGTCAGCAATCTCCCGCTCTTTGGCTTGAATTTTTAACTCGGTATTTTCGATTTTCAAGTTAGCTGTTTCTATTTCTAAACCCGCGGCTTTGATTTCCAAGTTAATTTTGGCAATATTGGAATTCAAAATACTTAATTGAGCTGATAATTCACCAATTTCATCTTTTTTGGCCGCCACATTTTTTTCATAAATGGTCATTTGCTTTTTCAGCTCATCAATCTGGGCTCTTTTGTCATTGATGTCTTGGTTGATCTGCCAGCTATCTACTTTGTCCAAGTTGTCCAAGGTATACTCAACAGCAATACTATGCTTGATAAACAAAAACAAGCCCAAAAAGCTCAGGCCGATAAAAAATATGGTTAATTTTTTTTGTTTTGGTGTTTTGACAAGCATTATTATGTTGACAACTATTATATTATATCATATTTTATGATTTTTTGCAAGGACGAAAGTATTTTTCTTCGCCTTATATATAGTGTTGGGCGATGTAATAAAAATATCTATTCTGGATCAGGATTTTTACAATATTTTGTTTCCACAGTATATGATTTTGAATCCTCTAAATCATCGACCGTGAATCTCTCCTGACAAAATTTTTCTGCTAATGCATAAACCTTGTTAATTTTCGATTTATCTCCTTCAATGATTACAACCGGTTCTCTATACACGGTATATTCATCGTTATATAAGAAACCAGCAGAGTAAATTTCTCCTTCGCATAAATCGAACTCACCACCCAATTCACTTTTTACTTCTTCTATAGTATGAATCTTGTTATCCTTGCCATAACCCTCTAGTAAACCAAGGACTATCCTAAAACGAGGTTCTTCTACTTTTTGTTGTTCGCTGGTTTCGATACCAAGTTTTTTTGCTAGAACATCAGTACTAGCTCGGCATTCTTCTATGGAGGGGACGCCATATTTTTTTCGGGGGTACCTAGTTCTTATGTAAAGAGTCTTTTCTGTTATTTTGAAGCCTAAAAAATTTTGTCCAGTTTCAGTTACAGTTTCTCTCATTTTATTATCAAAATCACCATCTGGTATGGCATCTAAAGGCATAGAAGTAGACCAATGATCTATTGGTTTTAATTCCCTAAATTCTGGATTCTGTGTGATCTGTTCTGGTGTTTTCATATAGTATTATTTCGTTTACTTTTTTAAAACTTTTTTGTGAAACATAACCCCCCTCTTCGTCTGAGGCGAGATTATATTCGTCTAAAATTCTATCAACGGTAAAATATTTAGCACCAATTATTTTTGCTAATTTTTTAGAAATTGTGGATTTTCCACAACCTAGCGGGCCTCTGATTATAATGTAGTAGCTCATATAGTTGGACGATGTGTCATGAGTTTTCCTCAGCACTTGGCAGATTGATAAAATTTTTCCCGAGTTTTTCATTCTCCGATTTTTGTTTGCGCAGTATAGCTAAACCATGGTCGCTTGAGGAGCGAATCGCTTCTAAGGTTTCAGGGTCGACAAAATAAACTTGAACACCATGGCTTAGCATGGCTTCAAGTGCAGAATCGAATTCAATTTTGTCACTTGGTTTAACTTTAACATTATTAGTCCATTCATCCCTATGTTCCTCATTGGTAACATTAAAACCCTCCGGTGGTAATGTATAGATAGCCCCACCCTTGTCAGCGGCAAGAAAACGCTCTCGATCACTAATAATCATTAAATGAACACCATTAATAGTATTTTTTTGTGTCCAGCTATGATCAACTGGCACAAGGAACATGCTTGATCTACCGAGGTCTGAAGTAGCAAATATGACTGGTCCTTCTTTTGGCTCACGGACTGATTCGGCGCGTGGCTCAAATTCGGTAATATCACGTCGAACTGAAGCATGATACAAAATTGGTGGCCTTTCTTTTTCTCGAGAAGGTTCATTGGTGGGAAAATTTTGTTCAAATTTGTTCATAAATTTTATTTTTTAACAAGAATTCCTCAGTCTTTTTTATGCCGTGTCTATATAAATTTAGTAATTCGTTTTTACTATCACATAAATTATGGATATCTATATCACTAGCGATATAGAGCACATTGGGATTTTTTAGTATTTTTTTGAGTTTATAGTATTCCAAAATGTCATTTTTGTTAAAAATTATGGAGAATTTTTTTAGATACAATGCTGATAAAATTGACCACAAAAAATTTGAAAAAATACTTTTGGCATACACACGAAAATTAATTGGTTTATTAAATATTAATATAAAAATTTTGTCTTGGTGTAATTCTATTTGTTTTATTAGATAGTTATCAAATTTATTTGATAAGCTGTCATTATCAGCATAAATTTCCTCTCCAATTTTAACAGTTTTAGGATAAAAAGGTATTATTGCCGAAGAAGCTTGAATTTTTTTCAAAGTGTTTTCAACTCCCTTTAAATATTCGGCTTTATCTTTTTTAAGGTTAAAAACTTTTATGAAAAAATTAATTTCGGAATCGTTAATTAAATCTACTTTAAGTTTTTTTGTTGTTTTTTCTAAATTAATTAAATAGTCAATGTCTATTACGTGTTCAATTTTTTGTTTTTTAAAGGCATTAAAGATTAATTGTCTTAAAAAAATTCCAAATTTATTTTTATGAATAAACTTTTTTTCAATTAAATCTTCATAGTAGATAGTCGATCCTCTGGGGGCGTCTTTTGTCAGAAAAAAGGCAGCATTATGGGCTCCGGCCGATATACCGTAGACACTTTCAATTTTATGGTAAATATTGGCTTCTTGTAATGCGGAAGCCACGCCTGCGCCAAATACACCATTCATTGTGCCACCGTTAAAGATGAAGATTAGGTTTCTTTTTTGCATATCAATCTACACCCTCCCAATCCCCAAACCAATTCTCCTCAAACTCTCCTCTTTGCCAAGAACTGCCAATATTTCAGCCGGAGACGGGCTTTTTTCTAGGCCCGATAAAGATACCCGGATAGGCCAGAAAACATCACCAGGAGCCAAATTTTGGGCTTTGACAAGCTGTTCTAGGGCCTTATTTAGTGTATTCGTGGTCCAATCCTTGGCTTTTAGGCCTTCTAGTAAGTTTTTGGCGCTTTCTAATCCTTGTTTGGTTTTTGTTTGGTCACTTTTTTTGAAAATCAACATATCACGAGGATACTCTGGTAGTGTGAAAATAAAACTACTCAAATCTTTTATTTCCGCTAAATAATTTAGTCGAGCGCTAAAAAGTTTTAATAAATCCTCTACTTTGTCTTGATGATCAGGCAAAAACTTTTTTGTCTCCTCTACTAATATCTGATAGCGTTTTTTATTTTCAGTAACAATATTTTTTATATAATGACTGTTTAGCCATTGTAATTTTTTGAGATCAAAAACTGCTCCAGATTTATTTATTTTTTCTAAAGAGAAATTTTTGACCAATTGATCTAAAGAAAAAATTTCTTGATCAGTGCCAGGATTCCAACCCAAGAGAGCCACATAATTTAACAAGGCCTCCACTAGATATCCTTTGGCTAGAAAATCTTCGACTGCGACATCGCCTTGACGCTTGGAGAGCTTTGATTTGTCTGGATTGAGTATCAAGGGCAAGTGCACATAGATCGGCAAATCATAGCCTAAAGATCGAAATAGCAAAACGTGCTTGGGCAATGATGGTAGCCACTCTTCTCCTCTGATGACATGAGAAATTTTCATAGTATGATCATCTACGGGATGAGCAAGATGATAAGTAGGAAAGCCGTCGGATTTTAGAATAACAAAATCATCCAAATCCTGACTTTTGACCTTGATGTGGCCATAGATAAGATCGTCGGCTTCCACCACTGTGTCATTGGGAATTTTAAACCTTATAACAGCAGATTCTCCGGCTTTGATTTTGGCCAAAGCTTCTGTTTTGTCTAAACTTCGACAATGGCCATCATATTTAGGCACCTGTTTTTTTGCCAGCTTATCTTCACGCAACTTGGTCAAGCGTTCTGGTGAACAAAAACAATAATAAGCTTTATCTTGCTTGATCAATTCTTGAGCAGTTGCTTGGTACAAATCCAAACGCTGGGATTGAATGTATGGTCCGTATTTGCCACTATCTTGGACTTGTTTATTTTTATCCAAAATTACTCCTTCGTCAGGTGTTAGGCCAACTTTATTGAGCACAGTGATCAGCCCTTCAATAGCTCCTTTGACTTCGCGAGTCTGATCAGTATCCTCTAGGCGTAACACAAAAACGCCTTTATTCTTTTTGGCTGTCAGATAGGCAAACAAAGCCGTGCGTAGGCCACCGATATGCAGATAGCCAGTGGGGCTAGGCGCAAATCTAGTTCTAATATTATTTTTGGGTTTTGGCATATTTATATTTTAAAACATTATAATAAAAAACGAAAATCGAGCGATAAATTCTTTTTATTCTTTTGGGTTGCTTCAGGAGGCGCCAGAGCCATTCCAAACCCAAGCTGCGCATAATTTTGGGGGCTCTCTTAATAGCGCCTGATACAAAATCTACTGCGCCACCTACACCGACAGCCAGACGGACACTGGGCATTTTGCTCAAATTTTCATAGAGCCACAAATCTTGCTTGGGTGCGCCCATGGTAGTCAGGATGATTGTCGGCTTGTACATATTGGCCAACAAGACGCTATTATTTTCATCGCCTATTTTAAAACGCAATTTGGGAAATTGTCGCTCTAAAACTGGTCTTAATTTTTCTTCGTTAGTCAAACCATGACTATAAAGACAAAATAATACTTTAGCATCGTTGAAAATAGCCAGATCAATTAGCTTGTAAATCAATTTGGCGCCAGTCAGCCGATCATCAATAGAAATATCATGACCCAAAAATTGCAAAGCATGAATTATGCCAGTGCCGTCAATAGTTGATAAACTAGCTTCATTTATAATCTGGGCAAATAAATTATTTTTTTTGGCCGTCAAGATAAACTCGGGGTTGACAGTGACTATCTGGTGCTGGGTATCAGAGCTTAAAAAAGATTGTAAAAGCTCCCGCAATTTTAGATCAGGAATTTTTTGAACCTTGATGTTGAAAAGTTGGTAATCTACTACATTCATAATTCAAAATCTTGTAAGGTGGTATAAATTGGTCCGCGAGGAGTTAATTCACTTTGCATTAAACTAAAATAACTAGCTGAGAAAAAATTGTTTGTTTTCCAAGTAGCCAAAGAAGCTAATTCGGCTGGCTCTACTCTTTTTTTTATTCTGGCTAGCGTCAGGTGTGGATTAAATTTTCGACTTTCCAGGTTGGCAAGTCCAGCTGAAAATAAAGCTTGCTCAATAGCATTATAAAGATTTGATAGCTCTTGGTTGGCTTGTAGGCGCATAGAAATCACTTCGGGATGATTGAGAGGTGTGACCATGACCTGCTCCAAAGTCAAATCAAGACCTTGGCCAGTAGTTTTGATTGATTCCAAAGTCGAAATAATTTCTGGTAGCTTGTCTAAGGGAACAGCGCTAAAAAATTTTAGGGTAATATGCATTTGTTCGGGCAAAACCAAGCGCATACTATCCCAAGGCAGATCAAGAGCTGTAAATTGCTTGTGGATTTTTTTGGCCAAGCCAATATCCACTGGCACGCTTATAAACAATCGTAAATATTCCATAATCCTATTTTAACCTAAAATAAGCCAAAAATCAAACATTTATTTGGTGATATTGGCTTTTTTTGCTATAATAAACCAATGAAAAATACCAAGAAAAATACTCGCAAAATATTGGGTTTAATTGGCTTATTGGCCCTTGTTTTTGTTTCCCTGCCTGCTCAGGCACAGATTTCAAGTAGCGACGCTGATTTTGATTACAATACTATAATTTCTGATGAAGAAGCCCAAGATTATGATGCCATGACCTTGGCTCAAATTCAAGAATTTTTGCGGTCAAAAAATAGCTATTTGCAAAGTTATTTTTTTACTGGCTACAATCCTGGACCTGGTGAGTTGATAACTATGGACGAAAATCTGCGTTTGGATTATACCAGGGCTCGATCAGCAGCCGAAATTATCTACAATGCCTCGATTGAGGCCAAAATAAACCCTAAGTTTATTATTACTACCTTGCAAAAAGAGCAAGGAGTAATTGAAAAAGCTAATTTTGATCAAAGAGCCTTGGATTATGCTACTGGCTATTATTGTTTTGATGGTCAAGCTTGCAATCCGCAATGGCAAGGATTTGGCAAACAAGTTCGTGCGGCCGCTTTGCAGTTTAGAGACTACATCGACAATATTCACACTAGGCCATTTCAGCCGGGCGTGTCATCCAATATAGATGGAAAAATTGTAACCCCAGCCAACCGTATTACAGCCGCCATGTATGTCTACACTCCTCACTTGCATGGTAATTTATTATTTGCCACTATTTGGGAAAGATATGACTTTGGAATGGCTGGCCAAGTTGTAAAAGGATTGCTTCCTCATGGTGCAGTAGTGCAAGCCAAGACTGGAGATGACATGAAATCAATTTATTTGATTAATGAGGGACGGAAAATGCTTTTTGTTAATACCAATGCTCTAGTCTCTAGATACAATCCTAAAGATGTGCAGAAAATCAGTCCGGAAGAAATTGCCAAATTTTCCGATGGTCCGGAAATAAAATATCCTAATTATTCTATTTTGGAAAATCCCATAGGTCAAAGATACTTAGTGGATGGTTTGGTCAAAAGATTGATCACTAACAAAGAAGTCTTTAGACAGTTGGGCTTTAGTGCCGATGAAGTGGTGGTTGTAAAACAGAATGATTTGGACGCTATACCAGATGGACAGGCACTGACCGCCGACACCAAATATCCGCTAGGAAAATTATTGCGCAGTACCAAAACCAATGGAGTCTATTATGTAAAAGACAACATAAAATCCCCTATCATTGATCCAGTGGTTATTAGTTTGAATTTCCCGACCTTAAAAATAGTTAGTATTTCTCAAACAATTTTGGAAACTTATGATAATGATCTACCAGTAATGTTGAAAGATGGCACATTGGTAAAAACTACAGCTGAAGCCAATGTCTATGTCATTGCCAATGGTCAGCGTCGTTGGATTAGTGATGCCGAGACATTTAATAACTTGGGCTATTCTTGGGCAAATATCAAAACTGTCTCCGAGCGGGTTTTAAATTTGCATGACGCTGGTGAAAATCTTAAAATATAAAAAATGATTGTTTTTGCTTGTTTTGTCCCCCATCCGCCCTTGCTAATTCCTGAGGTGGGTAAAGACAATATCAACCACCTAAAAGAAACTTTGGAGGCCTACCACAATATCGAGGCCGAGCTTTATGCGCGCAAGCCCGATGTTTTGTTGGTCATTTCTTCTCATAGTCCGAATCATCAGTCATTCAGCATCAATCAGCAACCAAAAGTAGCTATAAATTTCAAAAGATTTGGTGATTTAGTGACGCAATTAGAATTTAATAACGATATTGCCCTGGGTTACAAAATAAAAGAAGCCACTGAAACCGAAATACCTATTATTTTGAGTTCTGAGCAAAATATTGATTATGGTGCCGGAGTGCCATTGTTTTATCTGGCTAATCATTTGCCTAATTGCCAAGTTTGCATAGTGCATCCAGCCAAAGAACTCGACTATGCTCAGCATGTCAAATTCGGAGAAATGGTAAAAGAACAACTAGAAGGATACAACAAGCGTGTGGCGATTATTGCCGCTGGCGACTTGTCTCATCGCTTGCATCAAGATTCTCCGGCTGGCTATTCTCCACGCGCGCAAGAGTTTGACCAAAAAATAATAAAAATTTTAGCCGACAAAGATTTTGATTCTTTACTAAAATTTGATAAATTTTTGGCTGAAGAAGCCAAGGAGTGTTCCTTGAGATCTCTCTTATTATTGATGGGGGTCATAAAAAATATTAATTACGAGCCCCAGAAATTAAGCTACCAAGCCCCGTTTGGTATCGGCTATCTAGTAGAAAACTTTATTATAAAATAACCCCAAGTTTAGGGCTTATCTTTTTTTTGGTTGACTAGTTTAAAAAAATAGCGCCAATGCTCCCCTTCTTTGGCTAGCTCCTTGGTATCATCAAAACATTTTTCAACAAAGTTGCGATCCAGTTCTTTGCAAACCTTAAAGACCGAGCTCCGCTTGAATGGTGGGACACTAAGCTCGGCAATGATTTTTAAGGCCATTTCTTGCCAAGCAAAAGCCGGAGCTTTTATTGTCTTTTTATTCTTGAATATGTCTTGGATGGAGTCCATAAGATAATTATAGCAGACGTATATATTGTTTGACAAAAGTAAATAAAATTGTTATAGTATGTTTTATGATTAAAATTATTAAATATCCAGATACATTTTTACGTCGGACTGCCAAAAAGGTCACCGCTTTTGATGATGAATTGAAAAAATTATCTGAAAGTATGGCCGAAGTCATGTTTCAAGATGACGGTATTGGGCTAGCTGCGCCTCAGGTCAATATTGGCCAGCGTTTGATTGTCGTTGGGCAAGCTGATAATAAAAACTATAAAACCTACGTAAATCCGGAAATAACTTTTTTTTCCAAAAATAAAGAGGTAGGTGAAGAAGGTTGTTTGTCTCTACCAAAAATATTTGGGCTAGTTAGCCGAGCAAAAAAAATTCACGTCAAATATCAAGATTTGACCGGCTTAATTCATAAGGATAAATTGTCTGGTCTAGAAGCAGTTGTTTTGCAACATGAGTTGGACCACTTAAATGGCATTTTATTTATTGATCGCGCGGAAGAAATTACCAAAGGCCAAGATATTTTGGATAGTTTAAGAAAATAATGATTAGTAATAAAAAAATTATTTTTTGGGGCACACCTTCTTTTTCTTTACCCAGTCTGGAAGAGCTACACAAGCTTGGCTTGGTGCAAGCCGTGGTGACTCAAGTCAGTAAGCCGGCTGGTCGCGGTCGCAAAATGAATGATAGTCCGGTCAAACTCTGGGCTGATAAAGAAAAATTGCCAGTTTTGGCTTTACAAAAATTGGATGATAATTTTATCAAGGAAATAAAAAAATATTTGCCAGCTACTTTTGTAGTAGTGGCTTATGGAAAAATTATCAAACAAGATATTTTAAATTTATCAGAATTGCCAGCTATCAATATCCACCCTTCAAAATTACCAGAGTTCCGTGGTCCCTCGCCTATTCAGGCAACTCTTTTGGCTGGTGAGAAAAAAACAGCCGTGACTCTAATGCAGTTGGATGAAAAAATGGATCACGGCCCAATCATTAAGCAGTCTGAAGTAAGAATAAGCGAGCAAGATAACTTCATTACCCTAAGCGACAAATTAGCTAAAGCCGGCGCACTTTTGTTAAAAGAAAATATTATTGATTATTTAGAAGGAAAATCAATTGTTGTTGCTCAAGATGATACTCAAGCAACTATTTGTGGACTAATACAAAAAGAAGATGGCTTAATAAATTGGAACGAGTCAGCCGATGTTATTAAAAATAAAATCAGAGCTTACAATCCTTGGCCATCGGCTTATACAAAACTATCTGGCTTGGAAATCAAAATAATGTCAGCGCGAATTTCTCAAAAAAAATTAAAACCAGCTGAATTGTCTATCGAACAAAATCATTTGTACTTAGGTACAGATACCACAGCTTTAGAAATACTGGAGCTTCAACCAGCTGGCAAAAAAATAATGTCAGCGCAAGATTTTATCCGCGGTTTTAGGCAAAAATAAATTATTATCTTATCTAGGGGCGTAAATAATCGGGTAAATAATTCATAATTCTAACAATTTCTTCCTGTTTATGAAGTCGCTCATAAGCAGATAATAAAATGCTAAAATTATTTTTTAGCCAGTTTTCGTTATGAGCTATTAGTCCCGAATCAGTGTGTGCTTCTAGCTTAGCTTTTTCGGCCAATAAAAATTCTTCAGCCATGGCTAGTTGGCCAGCAGCAATAGCCAGCATAAAATCGTTAGTGTTTTCTATTTTAGCCACTAATTCATTTTTTGGCACAGTAGAATCATATTCTCTTCCCGGTAATTTTTCATTCATATTATTTATTTTAATAATTCAATAGCTTTATTTAGTTGCTGGTCAATATTGTATATATTGTCATTTAGCACCTCATAATCGGGCTTTAAACCGCGATTTTGAACGGAGTTGCCCATGCCAGTCAGCCACTCAAAATAGGTGTATTTTAGAGCTGATCCATCAGGAAAATCATTGACCATTTGGCCGGTGCCTTTGCCATAGGTGGTTTGTCCAACCAATTTGGCTAGATTGGCTTCTTTTAGAACAGCGGAAAAAATTTCTGAGGCCGAAGCTGTGCCATTATTTGTCAATATTATAGTCGGTATTTTTAGTGATTCAGCTGTATGCGTGTAATAATTTTCTGTATGATCGCGGGTTTTTTCTTGCAGTATCAAAATATCAGCTGGCAACCAAATATCAGCTAGCTTGATAGCCGAGTCAGTATAACCGCCGGGATTATTTCTCAAATCAATAATAATGCCTCGGCTTGAGCTAGTGACAAATTGCTTGCGCAAATTATTAAAGTCAGACACCATGTCTGGTGAAAAAACATTTATACCAAAATAGACGATATTATTATCCAATTGCTTAGCCACTACATTTGGTATTTCTACTCTATCTCTAATCAGCGTCACATCAAAAGTCTTATTTTCCGCTTGGCGATAAATTTTTAGAGTTACATTTGTGCCTTTTGGCCCTTTGATAAGAGAGATACTTTTTTTCAAAGTAAATCCACGAATGCTTTCATGGTTTACTTCCAAGACTTGGTCATTGGGCAGTAGGCCGGCTTTGATAGCTGGTGAGCCAATAATTGGCGTAACAATTGTAAAGATGTTGTTTTTTAATTCTACTATGGCTCCGATACCCTCTACGGCGCTGTCAATATTATCATCAAACTGCTGTTTGCCTTCGGGTGAAAAAAATTCCGTATAAGGATCATTCAAACCACTAGCCAAGCCAGCCAAAGAACCATAAAATAAATCTTTATCATTTATTTTGTCTGGTTGGAAATAACTATTTTTAAGAACATCGATTATGTCCTGATATTGTTGAAAATCTATGGTTGATTTTGGGGTTGGCGTTTGTTTAAAATCAGCGATAGTTATGATGCTTAATTTGTCCAAAGGCAGACCAATGGCTAAATTAGTAAGAGTTTTTAGCCCAGCCTCGTCAATACTGATACGATAGCGCACTAAATCAAGCGGGTTCACATACCACACCTCGTTGTTTTGGCTGGTATCAACCAAAAATTGTCCGCTGTATTTTTTGGCAATATTGTAGTCAATATTTTTTTGGTCACCAGCTTTGGGGATTTTATTCAAAATAGAAGTTTTTGTTTTTTGGCCAAATTTGTCAGTCAATAATTTTACATCAGCAACATCGTTGACTGAATAGCGTTGTTTAAGACTTGGATCAAGATACCAAATTCTTGATTGGAAAATGTTGTCTTCCAAGATCATACTGCCTAAATAGCGGTCAACAAAACTACCATCAACCACTTTTAGAGTTATGGCCTTGGCAGAGATGAATGGTGCTAAAAGTAGAAACAATGTTACAATAATAATTTTTTTCATCTAGTTAGAAATTTAGTTTATTATATATTACTTATTAAAGTAAAGAAATTACGTTTGATTTTTAGCGGGATTCATCCAGTTAGAAATTATCGTAAAATTATCCTATCCCATCATACCTTATCACAATAGATAAATATCGTGAATTTCTAACTGGAATCATATATTTTTTATTAATCAACTTTTTTTAATTTTTTTTCTGTTACCCAAAAACCCATATATTTTCCCAGCATCAATCTGGTTTGAGCGTCAATGGCCGGCAGTGAACCAAAAAGAATCATGCTAAAAGGGATAATAAACCACTGCAAAAGCATCAAAATATAGCGAAAATACTTGGCTAAAAATTTACTTTTTAAATGCAGTGGCATGGGCGGTAAAATAATCACGCCCATCAAAGCAATGGTAATGACACTAAATAAACCTAAGCGCATCAAATTTTCCATGATAAACGGCGCATTTTGGGCAGTCACTGTGGTCAAAGCTTGGTGCTCGGCAATTTTTAACGGTAACCAGCCCATCAGGGTAATCAGCACTGGCGCTGTGGCCCAAGAATACACGCCCTCAGTTTGGTTCCAAGTATAGCGTAATTTTACAGCTAGCGGTATTTTTTTATTATTTTTAAAATGCCAAACCATGTAAGGAAAATGCTCTACTCCATAAGCCCAACGGCGCATTTGTTTGTACTGATTTTTTACACTGCGCCAAAAGTGACCAACATAAACAGTGTTCATGGATACTGGTATGAGCATGGGTTCTACTTTGTAGTTGCCGTCATAATGAATCAGACATTGTAGAAATATTCTGGAATCCTCGGTGACAATATTATTTTGCCAAAAACCAATATCAACCAGTGCTTGCCAGCTCATGCTATGCGAAGAAAAAGTAAATAACCTACTAGGGCGAGATAGCTCGGTCAACAGCCAAAAAGTAGTGGAGTTGGCGACTACTCTGGTGACAATATCGGATTCCCAAACATTGTTGTGATAAAAAGCCATGGGCTGAAAACTGGCGTGATAAGGATCAGGGTGAGTCAAAAATAAGTAGGTCAGGTAAGAAAAATATTGGGGATGTGTGATAGTGTCAATATCAAAAGTGGAAACAATTAATTTTTTGTAGTCATAATTATTGGCATCAATATATTTTTTTACTTCATGTCCAGCATAATAAAGGTTGGAGCCCTTACCAACAACATCGCCCTCGATATTGCTAGGATGTAAAGTTATAATAATTTTATGAAAGTAGGGCTCGTATTTTTTGGTAACATAATCAGCAATAGGTCGAAAATGCTCAGCAAATCTTCCCTCACCAGCCAAGACGACAATAAATTTTTTGGTGTCGTATTTGACTTGGCTTAGTTTGGACAAAGTAGTATCAATGATTTCTTGCGGTTCTCCGGCTGTTGGTAAAAAAATAATATGATAATAATCATTCCAGGTCGGACATTCATCTTTTAATGTTTTTTGCCAATCAATTTTAATAGCGCGTCTATATTTTCTCCAAGAAATTATCAAGTGGATCCACATATAAGAGAGACGCAAAACCCAGTACAAGTCAAAAGCAATGATAAAGTAAATACCCCAGATAGGCGCCAAAAACGATAGCACAATGGCCACTATAAATGTAGTCCAAACCAAAAGGCCGGGAATTATTTCTAAAATGCGGTAATAATAATAATTTTTTTGTTCAGTTGTCATAAAATGTTAGTCTAGAAACACCTCCCTGTTTGTAAAAGCATTTTTATCTAAATATTCTTTTAATTTATCTTCAAGCTGTTTAAAAGCTTCTATTTCTGCTTCTCGGCCAGGAACCCAATCATTATGTTTTTCTTTCATACGACACAAGGTAGCAATAAATTCTTTATAAATACCCATGTCATTCAATAATTTAAGTAAGGAGGGCAGGGTTTCAATAAACGGCTCTATATCCTCTACTTTGAATGATGACCAACTCTGGTTTAATTTTTTTATATCCTCGTCTAGTTGTTCATGAAAAGTGCGAAATTCTGGCTTTAGGTCTCGCAAAATAATCGGAGATTTTTTTCTTTCGGCTGGTAAATACTTTTTTAAAAAATCAATAATCGGGAAGTAACCAACGCGAGATTTAAACGGAAATTCTCCGGTTTCTAACAAAATTTGAGCTCTTTTTTTATCAATCTGGCCATCTTTATCGACAAACTGCATCCAATTGTTCATAGTACTTAATTGGCTAGTTTTATCAGTTACTTTAAAGCCCATCCTCTGCATTATAGGGTGATCAAGCAGCCACGATTCGGCTATAAGAGCCTTTACTTGGGGAAACTGATCGACAATTACTATGGCCAGTTCTTGCAATGACTCACGTAATTTTTGCGGAGAAACTTTCCTATCAGCCGATTTAAAAATTTCTTCTAGGTGAACCTCCATCACTTGATCTAAATCTCTATCAAAACCATAATCCTCCAAACTATGTGAGCCCTTGCGCAAGTTGTAATTTATTAATCCAGCATAAACTTTGGCGGTACCGGGCCTCTCATTTGTTTTGTTTTCGGAACCACGCTGATGAAAGTGCTCAAGTATATTATTTTGCCAATTACCCCCGGCTTGATATATAACATCCAATTCTTCTTTGAAAGTTTGTTTCCATTGCTCAATATCACTTTCTAAATAGCCATGTCCAATTCGCAATTCATCATCAGTAGGAAAAAACGGTAAATTTAAAAAATTAGTATATTTTTCTAGGCATTCACCAAATGTAACGGTATGGCCAGCTTCTTTTTCTTCTAGATATTTTTTTTCACTAAAAGAAAGCATTAAATAGCTGAGTTGCTCACTTAATTCTTTTTCGTGTTCTTCCACGTTAGGTGTTTCTATTCTTTTGTTTAAAGCTTCTAGCATTATAGTATTTTTACCTCATGTTCAATAATAACATCTTTATCGCCGAACAAAAATCGGGCTTCAAATTTTTTTCCTTCCAAAAAAAGTGGTAACCAAAATGGATCATCAGGCCACATTTGTTTGTAAGGAATTTTATCTAGGTCAAACCACTGTGGTTTCATTTCCTCGCCTTCTTCGGGCTGGCCAGTAAAATCAGTGGCCTTAAAAACATGCATTTCAATTTTTAAATCTTTGTTTGTCCAAGAAAAATTCATAAGACCAACTTTTTCTAGTTTGGAAATGCCTAGGCCAATTTCTTCAAAAACCTCTCGCTTGGCTGCTTCCTCGACAGTTTCGTCTGGCTCTAGCTTGCCACCAAAACCATTCCAACGATTCAAACCAAAGCCCCGCTTTTTCAAGCCCAGTAGAATTTGCCCATCTTTGGTGATAAGGGTCAGTGTTTGTAGCATATTAAACAACGTGGTGGCCAAAGTCTTCGTCTGCTTGATCAGCAATAGCTTCTTGGGGAGTTTTGTGAATACGGCCGTCAATGTGGTTGGCTGGGGCGTAAATGGTGTAGACCTTCAAGGTTTCCGTGCCGGTGTTGATAAAATTGTGGACTGTACCAGGAGTGACTACGACTACATCACCAGCATTGACTTCTGATTCTTGCCCGTCTAAGATGGCTTTAGCAATGCCTGACAGGAAAAATAAAGTTTGCTCCACATTGTCATGGGTTTCTAGACCAATTTCTTCGCCCGGTTTTATATCCATGACCACTAATTGGCTTTTTTTACCAGTAAACAAGACTGTGCGAAAATTTGTATTGTTTCTGGTTGCTTCTAAAATGTTTTTTTGATAGGACATAGTATTTTAATTTAATTGTTAATTATTTTTTTATTTAATTTTAGATACATTAAAGAGTCGTAACCGTGTGTTTCTCGGTCTTGCTCTTCGACACCTAATGTTTTTAAAAATTCTATTATTTCCTCTTGCACCCCATTCATTTCTTTATCATCTTCAAATAATCTTTCTACCTCAATAAAATTTCCTAAATCTCTGACTTGATCTAGACAAATAGTGTAATTTTTGTATTTTATTTTTTGTCTTTTTTTATAAACTGAAACAACGTTTTCATAGCCCATCATTATTAAGGCATCATGCATTTCTTGGGGCTTCAATATTTCAGTTTGTTTTTCTATGCAATCTAATTCATTATTGACAGATTGTTTCAAAGTAAAAAATGATTTTTCGCCATTGACCGTACGTATTCGCAAAATATTTGCTCCAATGTGCATCTTCACATAATCACCATAATCTTTGTGTACAAATATTTTATCGTCTTGAATAATCGGCTCTGTTATTTCACAGCCCAAATCACGTAATTTAGAAATTACTTGATCAAAGTTTTTTATTCTAGCTTTTACCTCTATTTCTCTAGACATAATATTTTAATTATTAATCGTCTTTATTTTACTCAATCTATAGCTAATTAGCAATTTGATAAATATCCAGACTAGTAAAACAGTAAAAATAAACCTGAAACTGGCGATGGTTAGGGCTTTTTCTCCTAAAACATAGACCAGTGAGCCCCAAAGCAAATTCCAGACAAATAAGGATAGCAGAGAGCGCCAAAAAAATTGTTTAAAATTTATTTTTAAAATACCAGCTGCCGTAGAGGCCCAAACAGCCACATTGGGATGCCAATAAGACATAAACAAGCCAGTGCCAAGATTTTTTTGTATTTTTATTTTGTATTTTTCTAAATGATCAAGCTGACTAAATTTTCTCAATAATTTATACCAGCCATAATAGCCAATGAAATAATTAAACGTGTAAGCCAATAGCAAGCCAAGGGTGATTAGTAGACCGTTTAGTAAAACTAGGGGTATGTTTTTGCCAGCTAATATTACACCCAAAAACATGACCGTACCACCTGGCAAATACCAGCCGATCAGCAACAAGCCCTCAAGAATAGCGGCAAAAAAAACAATAATTAATCCGTATTGTTTAAAATAATCTTTAAAAATGAACAATAATTCGTTTTTATCCGGTAGTCCCAAAACGCCCCACAAAACCCAGAGAATCAAAACAATGCCTAAAAAAATCAGTAAAGGCAAAATATCTTTTAAATAACGACCAATGTTCATGTGGGACCTTATTTTATAATTCTAAATTTAATCATTTTCACAATTGTATCTTCCCCTACTTTATCACCATAATATTTCTGATAGGTTCGCATTATTTCTTCGTGACTAACAAATTTTTCGTGTCCGTCAAAATCAGATTCGCTAATTTCCCCCAACTTCTTTTCATCAATACCGACAATTATTGCTTTGCCAAATTTTTGTCCGCTCTGTTTTTCGATAAATTCAAGTTCATCATTGACTGATAAATTTTTGTCATCAAACAAACGCCAAGTGGCAGTTTTTTCACCGGATAAAATCAAGGGGACCAAAGTAGTGTCAAATTTAAGTGTCTTCATTTTTTTAGGCAGCTTGATCCGGGTCATCATCTGGCTCAATTGGTTCTCCGGTTAGTTCGGCCAACTCTTCCTCTAACTTTCTGATTTGTCGGGAAACGTCTCCTACTTTTTTGTAGATACTTGAACCAATACCACCAGTCTGATGATATTGGCGGGCGGTTCTGTGGGCGCCCTGGCTTGCACTCCTTAATTCAATAAGCCTCACCCTTATTTCCGCGATTTTAGCTTCTTTTTCTTCAGTGCCTAATTCCGGTTGAGGAGTTTCGGCTGCTGGTTGTTTAAATTTTTCCCAAAGATTCATAAAATTTTTATTAATTATTAATTGTTTATTAATATATTATTTTATTTTCTGTTTATTGACTAGCCAAGAGCTAGACTGTACCTTGCCACCTTTGCCGACATTAAATATCATCTGGCATTTTATTTCTTTACATACTTGGACTTCGGGGATGTTGTCAAGTTTTCTATCACCGCCGTTGGCAAAGATATCCGGCTTGACTTGGCGTAAGGCCGTGCAGACACTCATATCTTTAGGATTTTTGGGGTGCTTGGTGATAACGACCTTATCTACGACCGCAAAAGCTTCTATTATTTCTTTACGCTCTTTTTCACGCATAAAGACATAACCCTTTTTCTTTTTTAGCCAATTGTCATTATTTAAAATGACCACTAATTTGTCACCCAGTTTTTTGGCTGCTTCAAACATGCGAACATGGCCGATATGCACTGGATCAAAACCGCCAGAAACTGCTACTGTTTTATATTTATTTTTCATTTTTATTTTTTACCATATTGTTGTTCTGAGTCCCGTAATTCCTCCAAAAATTGTTCTCGACGAAATTCACAAAGCCCAATAGCGTTGGCATTATCAACTTGA
Source organism: Patescibacteria group bacterium (assembly GCA_041665545.1). Lineage (GTDB taxonomy): Bacteria > Patescibacteriota > Patescibacteriia > UBA1558 > GWA2-36-10 > CALMZN01. Next base: position 52,805 of record JBAYIQ010000001.1, read on the forward strand.
TTTGAACCTGCTTTCAAATCCATTATTCGTTTTTCAATTTTCATAAGATCAGCGTGCACCTGTTCCTGGGTTCTTATTTCTACCAATTCAATATACGGCTCATTGGGTAATTCAGAGGGTTCATAAACGCCATATTGTCTGAGCGTATCCCATCTAGTATCCCAGCCTGGACCCGGCCCTTTGCTTGACGTTTCGTGAGAAAAATATTCGCGGATAGTATAACCACTATCAATTTCACGGTAAATTTTTCCATCAATAATTTTTATTTCCGGATCAATTTCCGCCAGTTTTTTAGCTCCTAGCTGTGGTTCTTTGGGTTCCATAAAGTTAAAAAGATGGAATTATTTAATTATTTTCCATGACATTTTTTATATTTTTGTCCTGTTTAATTCTTCTTTTATCGTTTTTATATATTCTGGAATTTTGTCCCTGACGAGCTTGTTATATTTCATGTTTTTGTAATTAAACTAATGGCCCAGCTACAAAGACCTCTAATTTTTTCTTGCTAAAATAATATTTAAAAAAATTAAATCTCCCCAGTAAGGTCCAAGCAATTAATCGATGTGTTCCGTCCAAGTGCACCAGAGCTTCATTGTGGTACCCCAGTTTTTCATACACTTGCTGATCATATCCGGTCAAAGGCTTGGTGCTTAAGAAAATCGGACTGAATTCGGCTTTACCAAATCTAATAATTTTTTCAAAACAAGCGTTATTTTTTTCTTTATATTCTTCTTTTATTTTTGGCCAGCGAGCAATCACCTGACGCACAGTAGCGCCTTGGCGAGGTATAAGTGGGATGCCCACGCCTTCTTTTTCTGGATCTTGATGATAAACAAGTAGCGTATTGAGCACATCTTGCTTATAAAGTCGTACTTTGTGCCACTGGCCATGGAATTTTTCGTCGGCACAAACCAGCATTTCTCTGGCCCACTCGTTTGTACCGTCAGTGACTACATGGCTTTGATCAAAAGACTTTAGCACTTCGGCTAAATCAACTTTTTGAAGAATTTTCATGTTTCTATTTCCTTTTGTGCCCACTTCATATAATCAGCACTTCCCTCAATAATTGGCAAAGCTATTATTTCCGGAATTTTATAGGGATGAATTTCTTTGATTGTTTTTTCTATTTTCTTATACTTGCCCTTTTTGGTCTTAACAAGACATAAGTATTCTTTAGATTTTTCTAATTTTCCTTTCCATCTATAGATACTGGTGATCGGACCAATTATTTGCGTGCAGGCAGATAATTTTTTATCTGATAAAATTGCGGCTATTTTTTCAGCATCACTTTTTTTGGCAACAGTGGTGGAAATTTGTATAAATTTTTGTTTATTTCCCATGACATTTTTTATATTTCTTACCTGAACCGCAGTAACACAAATCATTCCGGCCTATTTTGTGACCAGTTTCATCTGTTGGCTTGGAAGGTAAGACTTGATTGGCTTGTTCTCGGTCCTCTACCTCTTTTTGAAAAGGCGTGTAGCCAACTTTTTTTTCAGTAAAAACTTTTTGTTGCTGACGCGTTTCTGGAACAGCCATTTTTTTGGCTACACTGACTTTGAAAATAGTATAAACAATTTGTTTGCGAATACCTGTCATCAAGCTATTAAACAACTCAAAAGCTTGGCGTTTGTATTCTACCAGTGGATCACGCTGTCCATAGCCCTGTAGACCAATGCCGGTGCGCAGTTTGTCCATGGAGGTCAAATGCTCCACCCATAGCGAGTCAATGCTTTTTAAAATAATACCGCGTTCAATGAACTGCATGGCGGTCCACTTGTCATCATCCAATTTTATGGATTGGTTGACTTCTGAAGCCACGGCCTCATATTTTTTGGTGGCCAAATCACCGAGATAATCAATCAAGCTGGTGCGCTCACCATGACCATTATTTATTTTATTTTGTGATAAATATTCGTTGACTTTGGCTTCTTCTTCGGTTGTCAGCGGAAATATGGTCAGTAAAGTTTCAATTATTTCTTGGGGGTTGAAATCGCCAACATTTTTTTGGGTCAAGGTATGGAAAGAAATCACTTGCTCCAATTCTTTGTGCACATATTCCAAGACCAAATCCCGACTGCTTTTATTTTCAGCCGAGGCGCTTTGTTCAGCAAAAAGCGTAATAATATTTTGTCGAGTTTTATAAATTACTTGGCGATGTTTGTTGATCACATCATCATACTCTACCAAATGTTTGCGAATATCAAAGTTGTGGCCTTCTACTTTTTTTTGGGCTGATTCAATGGAGTTGGAAATCAATTTGTTTTCTATGGGCATATCATCGGGAATACCCAATTTATCCATCATGGTTTTCATACGGTCAGAGCCAAAAATACGCATCAGGTCATCTTCCATGGAAATATAAAATTGCGATGAGCCAGGATCGCCTTGGCGACCAGAACGGCCTCTCAGCTGATTGTCAATGCGTCTGGACTCATGACGCTCGGTACCCAAGACATGCAAGCCACCTAAAGATTTTATCTCATCGTGCTTGGATTTTTCAAATGGTTGGCCACCCAAAATAATATCAACACCACGACCAGCCATGTTGGTGGCAATAGTCACAGCACCACGGCGTCCGGCCTGAGCGATAATTTCCGCTTCTTTTTCGTGGAATTTGGCATTCAATAACTGGAAAGGTACACCTTCTTTTTCCAATAATCTTCCTAAGTGCTCGTTCTTATCAATAGAAATAGTACCCACCAAAACTGGTTGGCCTTTTTGGTTCATTTCTTTGATGCTTTGGACAATAGCTTTATATTTGCCTTTTTCATTTTTAAAAATTTTATCTTTTAGATCAGCTCTGGCAAAATTCCGATTAGTAGGAATCACGGTCACTTCCAAAGAATAAATTTTGGCCATTTCTTCGGCTTCAGTAGCGGCAGTGCCTGTCATGCCAGCCAACTTTTCGTACATCCTAAAATAATTTTGAAAAGTAATAGTAGCCAAAGTCATACTTTCGCGTTGCACTTCCACATTTTCTTTGGCTTCAATGGCTTGATGCAAACCCTCAGAGTACCGGCGTCCCGGCATCATGCGACCAGTAAATTCATCAATAATAACTACTTCACCATCGCTGACAATATAGTCGCGGTCCAAAGTATATAAAGTTCTGGCTCGCAGAGCTTGTTCTAAGTGGTGAACTGTTTGCATGCCATGGCTTTCGTAGATGTTGTCCACGCCAAGCATTTTTTCCATCTTTTTTATGCCTTCTTCACTCAAGGTGCAGGCCTTCATTTTTTCATCAATATTGTAGTCAGTGTTTTCTTCCAAGACACTTACTAGCTGGGAAAATTGTCGATATTTTTCGGTTGACTCCTCAGCTGGCGCGGAAATAATAAGTGGTGTGCGAGCTTCATCAATCAAAATACTATCGACTTCATCAACAATGGCGTAATTTGAGCCCCTTTGTACCTGATCCTTGGCATCTTGGGCCATATTATCGCGCAGATAATCAAAACCAAATTCATTATTGGTGCCATAAGTAATGTCAGCCGCGTAAGCTTCTTTTCTGGTTACTGGACGTAAAAAATCCTTAATTACCTTAATCCCTTGATCTTGTAATTTTTTATCCTCCTCGGAAACATGGCTAGCATCATAGACAAATGATGCTTCGTGTTGGATAGTTCCCACTGTCAAACCTAAAAAATCATATATTTGTCCCATCCAAACAGCGTCTCTTTTGGCCAAATAATCATTAACCGTAATCAGATGCACACCCTTGCCACTTAAAGCATTTAGATAGACTGCTAGGGTGGCCACCAGAGTCTTGCCCTCACCAGTTTTCATTTCTGCAATTTGACCACGATGCAAGACTATGGCGCCTAAAAGTTGAACATCAAAATGTCGCATTTTAAGAGTGCGTTTACCTGCTTCTCTGACTAAGGCAAAAGCCAAAACCAAAACATCATCCAAGCTTTTACCAACTTGGACTTGTTTTTTTAGCTCAAGACTTTTGGCTTTGATTTCCTGATCGCTTAATTTCTCCAAATCCGGCTCTAGTTTATTAATCTCAGTCACTAGCCCGGTCAGCGAGTCAATGTATTTTTTATTGGCGTCGCCAAATATTTTTTGTAGTATTCCCATAAAAATTAATCATTCTTTCCCCAGAACTTTAGTGATTTAAAAAGACGATTTCCCCGACGCATTAATGAAATATTTCTTTCTTTCATTTTTTTTAATTGTCTAGCTAGATTTTCTTGCGCTAGATCCACTGCCGCCCGAGCATCAGCATTGCTTTCTTTGGCCATGATACTGCGTTGTTGTGGCATACTGATATGCACTTCCACTGTAAAGACATCACCTTTGTTGTGACGCTGGTCGCGAAATAGTTCTACTTTAAAATCAGTAATTTCCGCTTGAAATTTATCTAAGCTAGAAAATTTTTCACGCAAATATTGTTCAAATGGTTCAGTTAAATCAAAATTGTTTTTATAAATTTGGATGTTCATCCCGTTAGAAATTAGGTTAATTAAATTTTTTATATTTTTATATTAATCCCGCTAATATACGTAAATTTCTAACGGGATTCATGTTTTTATTTTTTAATTATTTTAATACTGCTTTAATGCGTCTGACACCAGCCGAAGATGACTCTTCTTTTATAATTTTAAATTCACCAAGTTCGCTGGTATTGCTAACATGTGGTCCGCCACAGATCTCCTTTGAAAAACCCTCGACAGTATAAACTTTTACCTTATCGCCATATTTTTCTTCAAAAGAGCCCAAAGCCCCGTATTTTTTGGCTTCGGCTAGAGTCATTTCTTGGCAAGTGACAGTCAATTTTTTCTGAATTTGCTCATTGACTAAGTCCTCTACTTGTTTTATTTGTTCAGGCGTTAATTTGTCGGCATAAGAAAAATCAAAACGCACCCTTTCTTCGTTAATATTACTGCCTTTTTGTGCAATGTCAGCTTTTAATACTTGTCGCAAAGCTTGTAGTAATAAATGAGCGGCTGTGTGATGTTTTTTGGTATTTTCTTTGTCATCAGCCAAACCGCCTTTGAACATGCCAGCTGAAGCAGTGCGCGATAAATCTTGGTGCTTTAACATCTCATCCTTAAACAGTTTAGCAAAACTATCCTTGACATCCTGTTGTATAGCAATGCCACCATTAGAAATTCTTAAACTGTCCAATTCTTCAAAGGACATTTCGATAGGGAAACCGTATGTTTGATATAATGCCACTAGGTCTTTCACACTAATTGAAAATTCTTTAATAGAGCCCTTGTAATTGCTCGTAAATTTATTAAATTCTTTTAAACCCTTTTCCAATGTCTGTTTGAATTTATTTTCTTCTTTTTGTAATTCATCCAAAATAAACTTTGAATTTTTATTTAATTCTGAATAAATATCTTGATACTGGTTAATAATCACTTTTGCTAAATCAACAGTAAAATTATTTTCAATACCTAATTCTTTGCCAAAACGAATAGCCCGTCTAACCAAACGCCGTACAACATAACCCTGATCTTTATTACTTGGGCTAATACCCCTTTCATCACCCATGATAAAAACAGCGCTTCTGATATGATCAGCAATTATTCGAAAACTTTTTTTATTTTCTTCGTATTTCTGGCCAGCTAATTTTTCAAGCGTCTGAATCAATGTCCAAAATAATTCGGTGCGATAGTTATCATCCACATTATTGAGCACTGCCAGAGTGCGTTCAAAGCCCATGCCAGTGTCAATGTTTTTTTGTTTTAGTGGTTCAAATTTTTTATCAGAAGTTTTATTGTACTCCATGAAAACATCATTCCAGATTTCTACCAAATTTTTGTCTTCTGGATCAAATGATGTTGGATTTCCTTGACCCACCCAATAAAACATTTCGGTATCTGGACCACAAGGACCGCTAAGGCCAGCTGGTCCCCACCAATTATCACTTATTTTAGCAATTCTGTTGGCTGGTACTCCAATATCAAGCCATATTTTTTCCGCTTCTTGATCGTATTGTTTAACATCTTCATTGCCACCAAATATTGTAATAGCTAATTTTTTTTCATCTAGTTTTAAAATCTTAGTAAGAAATTCCCAAGAATATTCAATGGCTTCTTTTTTTCCGTAGTCACCCAATGACCAATTCCCAAGCATTTCAAAAAAAGTATGGTGTGTGTTATCACCTACTTCATCAATATCGCTAGTGCGCACACATTTTTGAACACTAACCAACCTTGACCCTTGGGGATGCTTCTCACCCATCAAATACGGCACTAGCGGGTGCATGCCAGCTGTAGTAAACAAAACAGTCGGGTCATTGTCAGGGATCAATGACGCTGATGGAATAATTTTATGGTCTTTAGACTGAAAATATTTTAAAAATTTTTCTCTCAAATCTTGGGCACTAAAAATTGGCATATTTTATGTCTACTTTTATTGAATAATATACTAAAATATACCTATTTTTGGACAAAAAGTCAACATTTCTGCTCTATTGACAAACAGGCTAAATTATACTATTTTAGCTGAGTTAGTGCGATGTTTGATCCACCCTAATCTCATCAAAGGAGCTCTCATGGACGACCGCGCTTTGAACTTTTCACGGAAACGTACCAATCTCTGGAACAGGATCTATGAAGCCCTGATACTGATAGACCCCTTGGGCAATGGCCAAACAGAAGTTCGGCATACTACTGTTTATCTGCGAGTAGCTGAAAACTTCTGCCACAGCGTGATCACAGAAGTGATGGACAAACGTCTTCGTTCGGAAAATATCAGTGATTCTCTGACCGAATTGCTTATCCGCGCTTTTTACCCCAGTCAGGTGGTAAGAAATGAAGATCTTGTCGCCAAGATCAAGCTCGTCATAGTTCAACTGGAAAAACCGGGGGAAATCATTTCCCACTTCTAGGACAGCAAAGTCCAAAGCACAAGCCCCTAAGGGAACACCCTAGGGGCTTGTTAATTTTTTATTATGAAACAAAGGCAAAAAATCTTTAAAAACAGAAAGCGGGACTTTGTCTGCCCCGCTTTCCTCGTCTTTGTCCTTACTTTATAGCTCTGGAGTCTATACCTTTCCAGGCAAGCGCTTTCCTGAGGCGCTTCAGAGCTTTTTCCCTAATTTGGTATACTCTGCTGTTAGTAAGGCCGAGGTGTTTGCCTATTTCTTCCATAACGCGGTTTTCGTAGTAATGCATCATTATCACGGTGCGTTCCGCTGAGGGGAGCTCTTGTAGCTTGATATGGAATAGCTCGCCGATGCCACTTCTAGCAAGGGCGATATATTGGTCTTGGCGACTGTCTTCTATTTTCTCTGACAAGCCGTTGGAGTCGTCGTCTAGGAATACGATTTCCATTCCGGCCAGTGTCTGCCAGTTTCTTATGGTGTCTACGTCTACGTCCAGGAATTTTGCTATATCATAGTCCGTTGGCATACGACCGAGTTTAACTTGGAGAACCCCTGTCACTCTCTCGATTTTCTTTTTTTTGGTACGAGCTTTACGCGGTAGCCAATCCTGTCTCCGCAGTTCGTCTATCATAGCACCAACTATTCTTTTACTGGCAAAAGTTTCGAATCTGATGCCTCTTCGGTAGTCAAATTTGGCCATCTGCTCAAGCATGGCCAAATTTCCACTGGCCAGCGCATCTTCAAGTGTGTAGCTCAGATCCTTGTTGGTTGGAAAATTCCTCCTTATCTTGTAGAATAGGATCCTGACGAAGTGGCTGTACAACTTGTACAGCTCCATCCTAGCTTGAGGATCCCCTCTTATCCTATATGCTTCCCAGAGTTCAAGGTGTGTTTCTTCCTGATTCTGTTTCATATCATCGACCCCCCCATATGGTAAGACATGGTGTCAACGAACAAAATCGACTGAGATACTTTATCACGTCACAAAAAACCGGTCAATTAAAAAGGTATTTTGTATTCTAGAGATATTTTAAGCTTTATATAAAAAAAGAAGACCGCTAGAAATTAGTGGGTTGCCCGATGGGCTTAAAGTAGATGTTTTATGAGAGGGTGATGACTCCGCTGTCAGGGCCAATGTAATTTGCCATAACAGCGGAATCAACACCCATACTCCATCTACTGCCATCAAGCTTTCTAGCAGTCTGACTATATTATAGCACATTCTATAAATTTGTCAAGTCTATAAATATAATTTTGAATACTTGGCAAAAAAGCTATTTTTATAAAAACGCTCAAAATTAGCACTTTTATAGCTATATATTAGTCGATATATTATTTTTAATCTTCTCCTGTTGGCCATATTGTTGTCTATACAATATAAAGACGGCTATCAAGCCAAAATATAACAGCAAAAAAAGACCTCGCAGCGCGTGCTACGAGGCCTATGGAACTGGAGGGGTTTGGGCGATGACTAACACCCGGTGAGACGAGCTCCGCAGAGCAGTCGAGGTGTTGAGGGTAAAACCCCCGTTACCCCTCGTCTTTTGGGTATTTTGCTGTCCTTTTTGAAGCTGACATCGCCCAAGACCCCATCAATTTGAGGACCGCCGCCTGGCACCTAAGTGCGAAAGTAGGTAGGCACCTTCAACGAGTGAAAGTGGGCCTCCATGCCTCCCCAACTGGCTACCTACAGCGGTCCGAAATGTTCGAGATGACATTATACACTATATATTGATTCTGTCAAGGGGTAGGCAGACCCCAGTACTTAGGGCACTGATGCTTGCTTATATTACCCAAGGCAGACTAGCACCACGTCTCGCCCCGTAGCGACCCCACATTACGGGGTCGCTTATGGGGTCAAGGGGTAAAGTTAAAGGGACCCACATTTCTATGGATCCCCTGTTTTTGGAGGGGGATTGTCTTGTTGGCCACATTTGTCGCTGGGATCTTACCAGCTTGTATGCCGGGATCGTACCGGCTCTCCGCTCTGCTTCGCTCCAGTGGCTCTTGTTCCAAGAACAATCCCCCCCTTAAACATGTACAGTAATTTATATTTATGTTAGCAAAAAAAATAGAGCCCCGCAAGTGTAAACACCGGCGAGGCCCAAAATCGATCCCAGGTACCAATCAGGTCCAAATGGCTAGTTTTGAGCCGGTACTTTGGGGGGCCGAGTCCTTCGGGCAGTTACGCCTCAGTCCTTGGCAAGGTGAAAATTCCCCTTTTCCTAGCTCTTACAGAAAGGTGTCGCCCGAATTAATATCGGACCATTTCTGCGCCATCTTGGAGCCCATCAGACCCTGGGATCTTAAGACAAGAACAAGATAGGTGGTTACAATATATTATTTTATTATTTTTGTCAAGTCAAAAAGCCGGCCAAAAGACCGGGTGCGAAATTTCTAAACCCTAATCACTAACTACAATATGGTTGCGCTAGCGATCAAATCATTTTTTAAGTAGACCACAATTGACTGACCAGAAGCCACGCCTTTTTGTTTTTGCTTAAAGAGGACTCTATCAGGATAAAGAATGATATTTTGATCTGTCTGTCGATAGCGAATTTTTGCTTTGGCTGAAAAGGGTAGTTTTTTAGGTTTTCCCAGCCACGCAATCTTAGATATTTTTACAGATTTTTGGTAAAGATCAAGCTCCCCTTCTTTGGCCACATATAAAACATTATTTCTGACATCTTTCTTTGACACAAACCACGGACCATTGGGCAAATCCAAACCCTTTCTCTGGCCAATAGTATAATACCAAACACCATCGTGCTGGCCCAGTTTTACTCCTTGAGTATTTAAGATGCTTCCTTTTTTGGGTTTTATTTTTTGCTGTAAAAAAGTTTTGAGATTGATCTTGCCGATAAAACAGATGCCCTGACTATCGGGTCGTTCGGAATTTATTAATTTTGCTTTTTTAGCTATTGCCCTGACCTTTGGTTTGGTCAAATGACCTATAGGAAAAATGGTTTTGGCCAACTGTTTTTGACTCAGGCCAGATAAAAAGTAAGATTGGTCTTTATTTTTATCAGTAGCTTTTAGTAGATGATATACTTGGCCAGTTTTTGTAATTTTAGCGTAATGACCAGTGGCAATTTTATCAAAACCCAAAAGCATGGCTTTGTCTAAAAAAAGCTTAAATTTAATTTCACTGTTGCACAATATGTCTGGGTTGGGTGTCTGGCCTTTTTGGTAAGTAGCAAAAATATATTTAACAATTTTTTGGTAATATTCTTTTTCAAAATTAAAAGTTCGGATTGGCACCTGTAATTGCGCGGCAATACGATAAGCCATGATTCTGTCTTCTTTCCAAGGGCAATTACCTTTTAGATTAACTCTCTCGGAAAAATTTTTCATAAAAGCGGCCTCAACATCATAACCTTGTTTTTTTAATAAATACAAAGCAACAGCGCTGTCCACGCCACCAGATAATGCTACTAGAATTTTATCTTTTTTTCGCATATCAAATTAAATCACTTCAAATTATACTATAAAAAATAGCTTGTTTTGTCAATTATTTTAATATTGACATTTACCCTTTTTGAGAGTAATTTGTATGTAAATATCGACCAGCTCTGGCAATACCACGAAAGGAGGGCAACCATGAGCCAGCCAGATACGTCCAAAGATGCCACAGCGGAAATGACCCGTTGCGTCATCATCGAGATCCATGTTCCTTCAGTTGATGCGGTCAGGGCCAAGGCTGCCCTAGACAAGATGTTTGTCGAAATGCCACAGTACCAGGAAGACCTGGGCTACGCTATCAGGGGCATCGGCCAAGATGGTCTGCACATCCACATTCGAGTCGCCGTCAGGCAACAGTGCGAGTGCATCACCCACATCAAGAAGATCTTCAGTCTTCTCGGGGTTGGTCTGCTTGATCACACCTAGGCACAGGGCCAGTCAACACGACTGGCCCTAGTTTTTTATTTAATGAAACCAAAGTGTTTGAGTACGGACACAATATTTGGCGCCAGATTGTCGGGTAAGTTATTCAAATCAAACCAATCCCAAGCCCTGATATCTGAGCCCGGTTTAATTTCCCCTATTTTTTTGGCTAAATAGTGGACCAATAAAATATCTAGTCTATCGTCATTTAAATCTTTGCTGGTCCAAACAACAAATGGTTCGGTGTTTAAAATTTCTAATTCAATTCCCATTTCTTCTTTGGCTTCACGTTTTGCCGCCTCAATCAAATTTTTTTCAAAATCCTCTACTCGGCCACCACAAAATTTTCAAAAATTATCATCGCCATGCTGATTTAGCAGGACTTTATTATTTTCGACAATGACTGGCCCCGAGGCGATAATAATATGTTTCATAACTATCTACCTATTTTAAATATTGACATAGTTTCAACGGCTTTCATAGCCAAGCTGATTCTCTGTCGATTGCGAGCGTACATAGTAAAGAGGCGTTCGCCTTTTTTGACTGGATCGCCAAATTCTTTGTTTAAGTAGACGCCAGCCAACTTATCCACTGGCGCACCTAAGATTCTGGCAATAACATTAATAGCTTTGTTGTCGGTAAAAGTAATGCGACCAGTTTTTTCGGCCAAGATATATTTCTTGCAAGCGCCAATAGTAATATCGTCGGGATTTATATTGGGATTGCCACCTTGCGCTTTTATAATCTCCTGCATCTTGTGCCAAGCCGCGCCTGATTCCAAAGTAGCCCAAGCCATTTTAGCACCATGGCCTTTTTTGGCTTTGCCGGTAAGCTCTAAGAGCTCACCAGCCAAGTGTATGGCTTTGTTGGCTAAATCAGTTGGATAATTATCTCTTTGTTGTAAAACACGCAAGACATCCCTAGCTTCCAAAGCCGGTCCCACTCCTCGCCCAACCGGATCTTCAGTCTTGATCATAATGACTTTTATCTTGATGCCAAAACGATGGGCTAAATATTTAAACTTTTTTTCTAATTTTTTGGCTGTGCGTAAATTTGGTATTTTAGTAGTAGGACCAAGGGGCATATCGATGATCAAATGAGTCACACCCATGGCTACTTTTTTGGCCATGATACTGACCAGCATTTTATCGTAGGGCTCCAAAGAAAGTGGGTAAGTAACACTTAAGATTTTGTCATCAGCCGGAGCCAAATTCAAGCCCCCGCCCCAAACCAAACAAGCGCCAGTTTTTTTCACTATTTTTTTTATTTCTTCATCTGAAAATGCGACTGGCGACAAAACTTCCATAGTGTCAGCTGTACCGGCTGGTGAGGTAATAGCTCGTGATGAAGTTTTGGGAATAGTCAGTCCCAAAGAAGCCAAAATTGGTATGGCTACCATGGTGGTTCTATTACCAGCCAAACCACCTACTGAATGCTTGTCTGCCACTAAGCCAGGAAATTTGAGTACTTGACCAGTTTCAGCCATGGCTTTGACCATATAGTACAACTCTTCATTTGTGTAACCATGCATAAAACTAGAAGCCACAAAATAGGTTGTTTCAGTCCTCGTCAAAACACCGCTAGCAATATCTTGAAATATTTGATAAAAATCTTGATAGCTCAAATGTTTACCCAAGAGACGCTTTTTTATGGCTTGAACGGATTTAGCTCTTTCTAAAACCTCTATCCCAACAATAGTGTTGTGTGGAATTTCATTCTTTTCCCAAATATCTCTAAACAAACCAATATAGCCCGGTTTGACTCGGTGTTCGCTGGTGTTGGCTTCAGCTATTAATTCTTTTTGGTGCCAAGTGATTCTTATTTTATCACCGGCGTGTATTCCATAGTGTAGAGCTTCTATGGAATTTAGCAGAGCGATATTGGACTGCCCTGTTTCTATATCAATTTTTTTTATTTTAAGGTAATAGGCCATATTAAAATTTTATTATTTCTCCGGGACTTATATTTTTTGCAGTGCTGGAGGTTTTTTGATTTTTATTATTTATGTTTAATTTTTGATAAAGTTTATCTTTGTCCATTTTCAAGGCATCGGCCAAAGAAATAAATCCTTCCTCATCAGGACCCAAAGGTATGTCCAGTGGTTCTTTGGCTGGCTTGGAATTATTGACCACCTTGATGCTAGTTGGTGAAGGAATTTTACCAGCCCGAGACTTTTTGAGGCAATCCTCGCAATATATGGCTTTAGAAAGATCGGGAATAAAATTTAGCTCAGTGTCTTTACCGCAGTAGGTACAGCTATATATTTTGCCAGTTTTAGCTGGTTTATTAACTTTTTTATCTTTAGGATTTTTACTAACAGTTTCTTTTCCATTGATCTTAGCGTCTTCTTCGCGGTTTTCACTCCAACGACTGATTTTATCCTCAACCACTGCTCGAGACTTGCCGTATCTTTCTCTGGTCACCTTGATGACCTTGTCTTTGACATCTGCCGGTATGCTGATATCAAGCTTAACTGGAGGGAAAGTTCTAGCCGAAAAGGCCTCTGAAGCCACCCCGTCAATCATTAATTTAAGATAAATTTGAAACTTCGGCAGATTCACTAAATTTTCCTGAACAAAAATTGGAAAAAATTCTTTTTCTAAGTATTCGGCATCAGTCGCTCCGACTCTAAAAGCAATAATAGTTCCGACATTGCCAAAAACAGCGGCGGCTATTTCTTCTTCCACTTGCTCGATATACTGATGAGCAATAATAAGGTTCAAGCGATATTTTCTGGCTTCTGATAAAATATTAGCAAAAGACTCAGTGGCAAAATTTTGAAACTCATCAACATAGAGATAAAAATCTTTTCTTTCATTTTCTGGCGTATCAATACGACTCATGGCCGCTAATTGAATTTTGGTAATCAACATGGCGCCCAACAAGGCTGAGTTGTCCTCACCGACCCGGCCTTTGGCCAGATTGATTAGCAAAATCTTCTGATTGTCCATTATTTCTCGCACATCAAAAGATGACTGCACTTGGCCAACCATATTTCTAATCAATGAAGATGATAAAAATCGGCCGACTTTATTTTGGATTGGAGCTATGGCTTCAGCTTGAAATCTATCGGGATATTTGGAATATTCGTCAATCCAAAATGATCGCACTACAGGATCGGATATTTTATCAACCACTCTATTGCGAAAATTTTTGTCAGTTAATATGCGCATTATCCCTAACAAAGTAGAGCCAGGATACTCAAGCAAAGCCGAAATAGCGTGATGCAAAACATATTCCAAACGAGGTCCCCAAGAATCAGCCCATATTTTTTTGAAAACGCCAATCAAACCAGAGACTACTAGATGTCGCTGTTCCGGACCTACTTTTTCCAAAAAATTGAAAGCAATAGGATATTCCAAATCAGCTGGGTTGAAATACACCACCTCATTTACACGGCTAGAAGGAATAAAATTAATAATTTTTTCTACCAATTCACCGTGCGGATCGACCACACAAACACCACGACCGGCCTGAATATCCTGAATAATCATATTTTCCAGCAAAGTGGATTTACCCATACCAGTTTTGCCAATCACATACATATGCCGACGCCTATCATCGGTTTTTATTCCAAATTTTACACTTTGGTTGCGGTAATCAGTTTCCGCAAAAGATGTAATTTCACTTATTTCGGGCATATTATTTTATGGGCAGATTTTTTGGAGCCACGGCTTTTTTATCGTCACTCGTTGAATCAATTTTTTTAGCAAATTTATTTTCAAAATATTTATTATCAAGTTTGACATCAAATGGCTTGGCAGTACTCAATTGTTTTCTTAAATCATCTTCAATGCCAGACGCACCAGTATCTTCGTGAAAAATTGGCAATGAAAATGGCGGTTCATTTTTCTTACTGACAGTCTTTTGCAGTAAAGGAGTACGAATTTCTCTACTGGGAAAATGCCAAAGACTAGCCAGCTCTTCGGTGTTTAAAATAAAATGTGAGTGACCAGCCAAGTTGCTCCTAAATTTATAGGCCTTAATCAGTCTTTCTCGTCTTTTGGCCAATCTATATTTGACAAAAAACCATTCTACTTTAGTTTTGGTCTTGGAATCTGGCTTGAAGGCGTTCAAATTCATAGTGCTGAATTGTTTCAAAGAGCCAAAAACTGGGGAAATAACACGGCCGGGATTATATTGATCGTGTGGTGAAAGATAAATTAATCTGATCTTACATTCAAAGCCAATTTTTGCGGCCTTCTTCTGTATCGCTTCCAAGGCGTCTTTTTCTCCGGGTGTCAAATGCAACATGATGCTAGGCAAGTCGTCTTTTTTAACATCTTTTCTTGACTTATCACCTGGTACATCATTCCACCAAAACATTGACTGGCCATTCTCCAAGGTGAAAAGGCCAAATATTGACGGTAAAATATTTGCGTACCATGATTTTTTTGATTCTGGCGCTTTTTTACCCGCCAATTTCATGGCTGCTTCTTTAGCTTTTTTTTGCCATTTTTCACCATAGCAAGGACGAATCAACAACTGCAACCAAACACGCTCACCATTTCTTATTTTACTCATGGTTTCTATTACCGAAGCCATGGGATCTTTGAATTCACCACTGACTGAATCCTCAAATTCGGTGTAAGTGCGTATGGGGTAAATTTCCGAAGCTACTGGCACCACTTCTGTGCCCCACATATTATAATCATCATTGGGAAACTTGGATGAAACATCGGTGGTATAGTCGTTGACTTCGGTTATTTCCGCGTCCGGATACTGTGAATAAATTGAGCTTTCCACTAGGTCTCGCCAATAGTCGGGTGTTCTAATGAGAAACTGCACATAACCATCAATACTAATGATTTCAAAAGAAAAAGCTAATTGAAAAACTCCTTCCATTTTTTCTTTAAAACTAATGGGTGTATGAGCACCAGAAAGTGTGGCAAATAATTGCTCGACAGCTTTGGGAGTTTGTTCGGAATCGCGCGGTATGTCAATAGCCAAAAAAATCCATTTTATTTTATTGAACCATTTTACTTGCTTATAATTGTGCCAGACATCATAAGCCATCAAGACAACAACAAAAGCATAAATCAAACCCACACCATGAGTAAAGGCATAGATCATTAGCTCGTCGGCTGGCAGTGAGCCAACCTCAGCCACAGCATTCCAGTCTATTAAAAAAGAAGTCAGATCCATATAGCTCTATTTGTCTATATTATACAATTTATTAACATTTTTTGCTAGTCAACGGTCAAATAAAATAAAAAAACAACCCACTAGCTTAGTAGAGTTGTTTTCTTATAAAATTAGGCATTTTTCAAAGAGTATTTTCCGTTTTCGTTTTTAATAAATCTATCTTTGTTCATTAAAGCTAAGGCGACAGTTGTTTCTTTGATCATGCGATGCTTCAAGACCTCTTCCACAATTTCTTTTTTATTCAATGGTCTATCGCTCTGGCGTAATATTTCTTCGATTACATCAGAAACCACGCCTGGTTTGTAGCCCCATTCTTTTAGGGCATAAATACCGCGACCAACCAAAACATATTTGTCATCCAAAATCAATTCATTGTGAATAGTGGCTGGATAAGCTTGGCGATGATCAAAATTCATCTTGTTGATAGTCTCGGCAATTTCGTTGAAATGCATTGGCCTGTTTTCTTTCTTCAAAATCAAATAGATTTTATCATTCATTCTCTTGGGAGAAATATCTGGCCAATGAGTCAAACCCCATTCTTCGTAAGGATTTGATTTTAACTTTTTGGTAATATAAATAAAATTCAACACAACTTTATCAGTCAAATTTTCATTTTGCTTGTAGTAGTCAGTATCTTGCACTCGGCTCAATAGAGTGTCTAATGGCAAAGGCGCACTGTGTTTCTCCACAATCTCTAACACTTTATCAATGGCTTGGTCATAAAAATCCACAGAAGACTCGGGAGATTTCCAGTAATCAAAATTTTCTTTTGTTTCTCTGATAAATTGAAAACGGTGTTTTAGTAATTGACCTAAGATAAAAACCACAGCTGAATGATTGTCGTTGTTATAGCCAGAAGAAGTCAATAATTCTTTAATCAAATTAGCTTCGGCCATTAAGCCGCCATGTTCTGACAAAATGCCATTAGTAACATCTTCAATCTCCTGTAAATAAGTTTCATCAAAATTCTTGATGATTTTCTTCAGTGAACTGTTTTCAATCTGCCTGACACGTTCACGGGTAATAGCATATTCTTTGCCGATGTCTTCTAAAGTTTTTTTGTCATAGCCAGACAAGCCGTGGCGGAGCTTGATAATCTCGCGTTCACGATCAGTCAGAGCAGTCAAAATGCCGTCTAGCGTTTCATGAGGATTGAAACTAGCTAAATTTGATAAATGTTTGGCTGTAATTACTTGGTCTAAAATTGATTCCATATTATTTATTTAAATCAATAAATATTCGATGTTTTTTAATATCCCCCATAGCATAACACATTTATTAAAATAAGTCAACCCCAATTTAGTAAAAAACAGGGGTTGACAAAAAAGATAATATTTTGGCTACCCGCCTTGACTCGCCTACTTTTATAGTAAACTATTTTTTTAGCTAATATTAGCTAAAAATAAGACAAAATATCACCTAAGGCGAGGCAGGATTTTAGCGCTTTTTATTAAACAATAATAATAGCGGTGAGGCAATAAATATTGATGAGTAAGTTCCCACTACCACACCAATCAACAAAGCTAGGGCCAGATATCTGGTGCTTTCTCCGCCAAAAAGTAGTATGGCTAGCAGGGCCAAAAAGGTCGTCAAGGAGGTATTTAAAGAGCGGACTATAGTTTGGTTGATGCTGATGTTAATAATTTCTTCAAAGTTGTCATAACTGCGACTTTTGAAAAGATTTTCTCGAATACGATCAAAAGTAACGATGGTATCATGGACTGAGAAGCCCAACAAGGTTAATAAAGCGGTCACAAACAAACTATCTACTTCTACTCCAGCAAATCTACCTAAGAAAACAAAGACGCCAGTCACCACCAAGACATCATGAATCAAAGCAATGATAGCTGAAACTCCATACTTCCATGATTCTACTGGTTTGGATACTTTTCTAAAAGCGTAAGCAATATATAAAACTATAAAAACCAAAACAATAACAATCGCCTGAATGGCTTTGGTTTTTAATTCTTTGCCTAAAGATGGTCCAATAGACTCAAACTTATTTTCTGAAAAAGTATTATTGTCAGTATTGGCTACTTTTATTCCAGACAAAGCTTTGACAATTTCCTGATGACGAGTTTCGTCAATATTTTGGAAACGGAAAATATAATCTTTTTCTCCAGATGGCTGAACTATAACATCAGCTATATTTACCTGACTGAAAACTGTCTTAACCTCATCTGCGCTAGGTCGCTGTTGTGAGTAAGTGACGTCCATCAAGCTTCCACCAGTAAAATCCAAACCGTATTTTAGTCCCCAAAGAAACCAACCAAGTATTGAAATAGAAACAAGCACTATTGAAACGGTGTACCAAATTTTTCTTGTTTGAATGATTTTGAACATATTTTTTATTCCTCAGTTTTTTCTAATTTTACACCAAACCAGCCGAGTTTATTTTCTAGTTTTTTATTAACCACCAAACGCATAATGGTGTGAGTCACAGTAAGAGCGGAAAACATGGATACCAAAATACCAATACCCAAAGTTATAGCAAAACCTTTGATAATCGAAGTGCCAAACCAAGCCAGAATCACACAAGTGATAATTGACGAAAAGTTTGAATCTCTAATTGATGGCCAAGCTCTCTCAAATCCATCTTCAATGGCTGTAACTAAATTTTTGCCATTGTAAAGCTCTTCTTTGGTGCGCTCAAATATCAAAACATTGGCATCAACGGCCATACCAATAGATAGAATAAAACCAGCAATACCGGCCATAGTCATAGTCACTGGTATTAATTCAAATATTGATAAACTGACTACGGTATAGATACCCAAAGCAATGACAGCCAAGAAACCCGGCAAGCGATAAAACAGCAACATAAACAAAGCGGCGGCCAAGAAACCAATAATGCCAGCCAACAAACTCTGGGTCAAAGAAATCTTACCTAAAGTCGGTCCAATAGTCTGTTGGGTGAGCAAGCTAATCGGCACTGGTAAAGCACCCAAGTTCAAATCTTTGACTAATTGCTTGGCTTCGGCAATAGTAAACTTGCCAGAGATCTGAGCTGAACCATCTTTGATGGCTTCTTGAACTACTGGACTGGAGCGCAATGATCCATCCAAAAATATACCAATTGGTTTTCCAACATTAGCTTCAGTCAAAGAGGCAAAAACAGTTGTGCCTTCTTCATCAAAATCAAGTAAAACCATTGGATCTTGGGTATTGGGGTCAAATTGTAGTTGCGCTTTTTTTATATTTTTACCACCCAAGGTAGTATCCAGCCAATTATTATTCAAATCAGCGTTTGCTTTGGCAAATAAAATATGCGCGGCATGCACTTCTAGTACACCATCAACTGTAGTGCGCTCCTCTATTTTTTTTATAATATGATAGCCAAACTGAGATTCCACTAATTGCTTACTGATTTGTCCGGATTTTAAATCTTCAAAAATAGCTTTGTCAAACTCGGGTACAAAAGTATCTTTTTTGGCCCAGCCCAAATCACCGCCAGCGTCTTTTGAGCCCGGATCTTCGCTGAATTCTTTGGCTAGCTTGGCAAAATCCTCATTTTTTAGGGCGCGCTTCAAGACTTCTTCGGCTTTCAAACGAGTAGCGTCATTATCAGTTGAACTTGTATCTGCTCCTTGAGTTTTGAATTCTAATAGCGGTGTCTTATCAATGATTTTTATAGCTTCATTGACATCAGTAACGCCGGCTAATTCTACAATAATACGATAATTTTCTCCACTGTAGTTGGTCTGGACCAGTGGCTCAGAAACACCGTAGGCATTGACCCGTCTTTCAATGACGTCCCGTAGGGCTTCCACACGGTCACGACGCTCGCTATTAGGCACGTTGGTAACATCGGCCTGATAAACAAGATGGGTGCCACCCTGTAAATCAAGACCCAGATGCATTTTGACCTTATTTACCCAATGATCTTTGGGTAAAAAAGACACATTTGGCAGAACAAAAAGTATAGCCATTATTGTCAAAATAGCTATAAATATCCCTGTCCATCTGAGCCGATTTTTGCTAATAAGCTTGTGTTGCTGTGGATAACTATATTTATTCATAATTTCCAAGTTTTTAAATAAATAACCAACTCATTTTAACACAAATAACAATTTTGACAAGTATAGAAAAACCCCTGCCTTAGCACAGGGTTTAAAAGGTCTTTTTGGGTAAAAAAAGAAAGACCCTATTCTAACCCGGGTCTCAATGGGTTGATCCGAAGACCAAGATGCATGTCTTACTTATAGACGCCATAAAGCGTCAAAAGAAAGACGAGTAAGAATTGACAGGAATGGATAATGATTCTTGCCCTCTTACTGACATTGGGATCAGTGGCCATGCCAATAACTAAAACGACAATAAGGGCAATGACCAAAACAAAGTCAAGAAAGAGATTAAAAAAAATTGATATGGGCCTGCCGACGTTGATAGCAAACGCGGTAAAAGCAGTCATACCGGTAGCGAGGACAAGAGCAAAAAAAGCAACGAAGGACTCATTTTTGTCGACGCCAAAAATGCAACAGGCGATCACAGCGGTTGCAACCACAGCAATGAGGGCGAAGCCGTTATTATTCGTAAGGCCCAGGACAACAAAAAACGCCACCAAAGCCGTGATTGTGGTGACCAGTTGCTGCACGATCATCTTCTTCATCACAATCTCCTTTCATGTCATGGAACAAAACTAATGGGCTGAAATGCCCAATTTTTAGTTTTCAAGTTACCCTATAATAATCTACCAATTCTGTCAATATCTAAAATAAAAATTTCAGATAAAAAACACTCAAATGAGTTTGAGTGTTTTTTATTATAAAATAATATTAAATTATTTTTTTTCTGATTCAGCAGTGGCTAGATCAAAAGTTTTTTGCTCTTCCCAGCTCTTTTCATCATAAACCTTGATTTCATTCTCACCAATTATATAGAAAGAGTCGTTGACAAAGATAGCGCGTTTGACTTGAGTCATTTGAGCGGCCTTGACCAAAGATAATTTATCATTGTCATAGCTCAACACATATCCGCCTTTACTACCCGGTATAAAGAAAACTTTATACTTTTGGTCCATCATAAAAGCTCGAGAATTACTATTGACTTCAGTATAATATTCATCTAAAGAATATTTATATAATTCTTTTGGATCAGAAGCATTGGAAACATCAAACAAAGAAATTTTTACTTTGTTGGCTTCCTCACCAACACCAATAATTCTATCTTTATTTATGGGATGCAAATAGGAAGAATAGCCGGGTATTTTCAACTCGCCTTTTTTAATTGGATTCTTGGCATCACTCAAATCAATCACATAAAATGGATCCGTCTGCCTAAAAGTCACTATGTAAGCTTTGTCTTCAATAAATCTGGCGCTGTATATGCGTTCAGTCAAACCCATGTCTAATAATTTACCAACGATTTTGAGATCATCACCCAACACATACAGATCATTGGCGCTTTCACCGTTGCTACCAAAAGACGAATCCCACATACCGCCCAAAGTAGTAGCGATTCTCAAATTGCCTTTGTATTCGTCTAGCGACCATTGATTTAGTGGCGAACCAGGAATACCACCGCTAGCTTTGACCTTCAAATTGTCGATGCCAATTTTTACAATTCCCGTATTAGCTAAATTTCTTTTATTATTTTTATAATAATTTTGAAAACGATTTTGTAATTCAGTTTGCACTCGAAGTTGTTCGTCTTTACCCAAACTTTTTTGCCAATTCTCAATGATAATCTGTAGCTCCATCATCTTGGTGTAATTACTCAAATCATAAGATTTTAGTTTGTTCACTTTTTCTTGAACACTAGCAGTCAGTAGATCAGTCGCCTCTTTATTAATAAAATCCGAATAAAAAGTGAACATATCAATTGACTGCGGATAAGTAATATACAAATTATCCGTTGACATATAGACCACTGATTGCCCCGCACTGGCCACAAAAGAAGTAGTGTCACCTACTTTACCAGACTTGATGTCAATCTTCATGGCCACATAAGTTGAATCAGCCGGGATTGGAGAAACTGGATGATAAATATCATTGCAAGCAATGCTAAGTTTTTCGTCATTATAAGTCAGTGGCTGAATAGGGCAGGGCTCAGTCCCATTGATATAAGTGTGGGTCACTAAATAAATATTATCATTATACAATCTGGCCTGATCAAATACTGTTTGGGAGTTGGAATCTAGCTTGATGGTCCACTTTTTTTCTGGTTTGGCTCGATTGCTAATATCATAGCCATTTATTTCATTACCAGAAAATACCACCAACATATTATCTTTGACCAATAACTCGCCCGCCTTATCAATCTGGGATAATAATTTCATGTCAGTCAATGGCCAAGATTTAATAATATCGGTTTCAGCTGTTACTTGTTGTTGGGGATAATAGCTATCCACTGGAACTGGGACCATCATTCTCTCATAAGCATAATAATTTCCTTGCTTGGCATAGAAAATATTTTGACCATCAGTCTTTAAAACATCGGGCTCATCAATACCAGCCACTTGCACATTGGTTTCAGAAAATCTTTCGGCGTTAGCTGATCCGCTTCCACTAGGCGTGGTCTTGATGCTATCCTCCGCCATCATCGGAGCGTTCACCATAACATCTCTTGAAATAGTATTCATGCCACCATAGTAATCGGAGCTAGCCAGCAGCTGACCTTGTGTGAGATAATCTTTGAATTCATCGACTGATTTGAATTTAGCCACTTCAGTACTAAAATCATAGTTACTTGTACCGTTGTTATTATTAATTGGTGGCAGTTTTTTCTGGCGATCATTAATATTGTTAGCTAATAAAAGCAAGCCGACCCCAATAACCAACAAAAATAAAACAATCACTAAAGATGCTTTCATGTTTCCGTAGTGATTAAGAATATTGTTGATTAATTTTTTTTGTTTTTTAGAATTTTTCTTTTTGTCTATTTTCATATATTTTTATTACTTATAAATTATAATTATAGCACAAAACACTAGCCACCGCCAAACCTTCTTTGGCGATTACTGAACTCCAACAAAGCTTCATCAAAATCATCTTTGGTAAATTCTGGCCACATTTTTTTGACAAAATATAATTCGCTGTAGACTGATTGCCAAGTCAAAAAGCCAGACAGTCTTTGTTCGCCTGATGTTCTAATAATAAAATCTGGGTCAGGCAAATTACTGGTGTATAAATTTTTACTAAACAACTCTTCAGTAATTTCTGACGCTGGTATTTTATTTTTAATTATATTTTTTACAGCATTGATAATTTCATCACGACCACCATAATTAACGCATAGATTCAAAATGCCTTTTTTGACTTCAGTGGTTTTTTCTTCGGAATTAGCTATGGCTCTTTGCAAATCAGTGCTAAATCTAGTCTTGTCACCTAATATTTGTAATTTAATCCCCTTTTCAGCTAAATTATTTGTTTCTTTATCTAAAAAAGTACTGAACAATTTAAATAAATAATTTACTTCCTCCTCACTGCGCTTCCAGTTTTCCGTAGAAAAAGCAAAAATAGTCAAAATTTTGACGCCTTTGGCCAAAGCATATTCAGCAATTTCTTTTACCTTATCAGAACCAACTCTGTGCCCTTCTAAGGTGGGTAAATTATGCGCTTTGGCCCAACGCCTATTGCCATCAATTATAATTCCGATGTGATTCGGCACTATTATATCTTTTGAATTCATTTTTTTATTATAGCAATATAAAATCTGCTTGAAAAGGGTGCTAAAAAAATAAAGCCCCCCCCTCAAGCTCTGCTTAAGGGGGGTAATGGCCAGCATCAACGCACTTTGTGTTTGAACCAACGGGCGAGGCGTTTCTTTTCAAGAATAAAAAAACGCAATGGTATCAATTGTGCCCGATGAGAACGCGTTTGGGCATCACACCAGATACGTTTCCAGGCAAGCTGGTCATCTGTTTCCAAAACAAAACCTGCTGTCTGTAGGGCAACGGTAGCTTCTTGCTCGTTCTTGAATGGTCCAAAGATGACACCACTGCGATCACCTTCATAACTATGACGAATTTCTACCTCTAGTATTTCACTAGAGCCACATCCTACAAGCACAAAACACTGCATGACCTGCCTCCTTTGATGTTTGTTCAAATAACTTTCAACAACATAATATATCATTATATTTATCTTTTGTCAATATTTTGTACCCGGATATTATTTGTTATAAATAAATAATTTTTTTAACAAAACAAAAAAGCGGTCTATTAAATAAGCCGCTTTTTAAAATTTATTCTTCGTTATTCAATGCTTGACGATTGGCTTTACGACGGTCATTATCAGTTAAAGCCATTTTGCGCAAACGCACGCTTTTTGGGGTTATTTCCAAGTATTCATCATCAGCTATTATTTCCAAACCCTTTTCAATACTCAAAATATTCGGTGGCACCAAGGCAATAGCTTCATCTGAAGCTTTACTGCGCATATTGGTCAATTGCTTGCCCTTGGTGGGATTGACATTCATATCCATGCCTTTGGCGGCATTGCCGATGACCATACCCTCGTAGACTTCCACGCCTGGTCCGATATACAGCACCCCTCTATCTTGTAGATTGTATAAAGAAAATCCTAAGGCCTTGCCAGTGGCCATGGAGACCATAGAGCCAACATCACGCTTTTTGATCTCACCAGTATAAGGACGATAGCCAATGACTCGCGCACACAAGATGCCTTCGCCACGAGTATCAATAATAAATTCTCCCCGATAACCCAGCAAGCCCCGAGTCGGCATTTCAAATATCAAACGCGTTTGACTGCCATGACTTTTCATACTAGTGACAATCCCCTTGCGCTTGCCGATTTTTTCCATGACTACTCCAGAACGATTTTCTGGCACATCTATAGTCACCTCTTCAAAGGGCTCCAGTTTTTTACCATCTTTTTCTTTGATAATTACTTGGGGTTGTGATACTTGCAGTTCATAACCCTCGCGACGCATGGTCTCAATCAAAATAGCAATATGTAATTCACCGCGACCATACACTTTGCAAGTGTCGTTGGAAAAATCAATTTTCAAGCCGACATTAATTTCCAATTCTTTTTCCAAACGCTCGCGCAGTTGCTTGCTAGTAACATATTTTCCTTCGCGTCCAGCAAAAGGAGAACTGTTCACTAAAAAATCCAAAGATATGGTGGGTTCATCCACAGTAATAGCTGGTAGCGCTTCTTGGTCAGCTGACAAACAAACAGTTTCCCCAATATCAATATCGGGAAAACCAGCCACCATTACTATATCGCCAGCCACAGCTTCCTCTACTTCCTTCCTTTCTAATCCATGAAAGGTAAATATTTTTGTAATACGACCAGTTTTATTTTCACCATTAGATTTTTTCAAAACCAAATTGCCTTTATTTTTCAAACACCCTTCATAAATCCGACCAATAGCTAGTCGTCCCAAAAAATTATCATAGCCAAGATTGAATGGTTGAAAACGTAAAGGCAAATCTACCAAGGAAGCGGCTGGTGGAACTTTTTCTAATATCGCATCAAGCAGTGGCATGATGTCTTGAGAATCGTCAGTCAAATAACGCTTGGCAATTCCGGATTTGGCAATGGCATAAACAGTGGTAAAATCCAGTTGCTCATCAGTGGCGCCTAAGTCCAAAAATAATTCAAAAACTTGTTCATGCGCTAAATTAGGATTGGCCGCTGGTTTGTCAATTTTGTTGAGCACCACGATTGGCTTCAAACCCAATTCCAAAGATTTTTTCAAAACAAATCTGGTCTGGGGCATAGGACCTTCTTGTGCGTCAACAACCAACAAGACGCTGTCAATGGAGCGCAAAACCCGCTCTACTTCTGAACCAAAATCAGCGTGTCCGGGGGTATCGACAATATTTATTTTGGTGTCTTTGTAAAACACTGAAGCATTTTTGGAATAAATCGTAATACCACGCTCTTTTTCTAGCGTATTGGAGTCCATACCCACACCTTCGTCTGCCAACATGCCGGTTTGCTTCAAAATAGCATCAGTCAAAGCAGTCTTTCCATGGTCAACGTGGGCGATAATTGCGATGTTTCTAATTTCCATAAGTGCCAATAATACCAGAATTATAATGTTTTGGCAAGGTTTAGAGCCCAATAAAATAGCTTGCGCGCAAAACATTGACAGAATTTACAATAAATGCTAATGTATTTTATTATTTCGTACACCCCCAACCCAATAAAGGATGGTGCGTCATGATCGATATCCGTCAATTGCGTCAAGGACTTCTGATGCTGTGGGAACAGAGGAATCCACTCGGAAGTACAACGGGACTCATCCCCTGTGTCGTAGCTGAGGTGAAAGAAGACGCTTTTGGCATGATAGTGATGGACGATTTTCGCGTTGAGTGGGTTCATTTGGCTTCCAGCGAGATGCTTCTCAGCGAAGGTCTGCGACTGGCTTCCGAGGAAGATGTCCGCAGCTATCTGCAAGAACGTCGACGACTACTGGCCGACCAGGTCGCCAAGGCTCAGAGTCAACTCGAGGCAGCCCAGGAACGTCTTTTCTCCTACGATGCCCGCCGTGATTTTGTTCTGGCGACCTTTCCGCCGAAATCCTAGCACCATTCGGTGCTGACCCAAGAAAAAAAACACCCCCAACACCGGGGATAGAGAGTCTGGTCAACTCTCTATTCTTTTTGCAAAAATTTATGAACAAAAAAACGGCCTTAGACCGTTTTTTTATATAACTATTTTTTTAATTACTCTATTACTTCCGCTTTTTTTATCTTTATTTCTTCTAGTGGTCTGTCCGTAGCATCTGTTTTGCTAGTGGCAATAGCATCTACCACCTCCAGACCACTCACTACTCGGCCAAAAATAGTATAGTTGTGATCTAGAGGATAATCTTGGTGCATAATGAAAAATTGACTGCCATTGGTATTGGGACCAGAATTGGCCATGGCCACTGTGCCACGCACATAGCCAGCTTGGTAGGAAGCGTTTTTAGGATCCAGTTCATCAGCAAACTGATAGCCCGGTCCACCGCGTCCCGTGCCAGTCGGATCGCCACCTTGAATCATAAATCCAGAAATTACTCGATGAAAAATCACATTATCATAAAAGCCCTTATTAACTAAAGTCAGAAAATTCTCCACGGTCTTGGGCGCATCACTAGCATAAAGCTCGATAGTTATATCACCTTTATTAGTTTCGATTTTTACAATTGGCATAGTTTTTTGTGTTACTGATGTGTCCACAACTGTAGTGGTAGACAGCAAATTTTCATTAGTATTAATATTTAAATTTTCGTTATTTGGCGCCGTGACTTTTTGATTAAATTTTATAAAAAATAACCAAAACAAGAGTAGTAATAAAATAAACACGCCAATAATTTTAATCCAATTTTTGTTTAAAAAATTCATTGTGTAACTAAAAAATTATTTTTCAGCAAGCCACCTGAAAAATTCTTATATATTTTAAGAGGTCTTAACTTACAAAGAACTCTCAGCAGACTCCAGTGCTCTGGCTATCCTGCTTCTAGATACTTCTGGAATATCAGCAGACTCGATCTGGCCCTTTAAAGCACCCAAAGTGCTCTTGAGAGCTTCCCTTTCTTCAGCCGAAGGGCCACTTTCTGACACTTTTGTGGCAAAAGCATTAAGACAGTTTTCAACCTCTCCATAATCACCACCACTTAAACCTTCCATAGCCCACTTTAGTTCATCGGCGGGCTTAATACCTTCTTGTTCTTGTCTTTTTTCTAAACTCATAATTTTTTTATTTATTAATTAATTATTATATTTAATCCTCTTTTTTCTTGCCGAGAAATATCTGTCG
This sequence comes from Patescibacteria group bacterium, assembly GCA_041665545.1. Classification (GTDB taxonomy): domain Bacteria; phylum Patescibacteriota; class Patescibacteriia; order UBA1558; family GWA2-36-10; genus CALMZN01. Next base: position 80,399 of record JBAYIQ010000001.1, read on the forward strand.
TAAAGCTTGAACACGTTCTGGACCAATTTTTGCTCCCATGCTATTAAGCGCCTCCTCGTCTTCTCTGAGTAAATCTTTTGCCGCTGAAGCAAGCTTGCTTTTAAGATAGTGATGATGATCAATAAAACGCAGAAGCTGTTCGCAATATTCTAGTTCTTCAATAGTCAAGCCATCTAAGGCTGGCGGTAGCAATCTTTCTTTTAAACTTTTTGCCACCTGCCAATCCATCATGTTTTCTGCTGCTTTGATTAATTCCGTTTTTTTCTCTTCTATAATTTGTTCGGGAGTTTTTGGCGCTTCTGGTCTTTCCATAATAATATTATAATATTTTTAATTTTTAAGAATATCGCATTTCTTTTGCAAAGCTTGGAGTGATAAATTTTTTATCATTACGTCAAGATTTTGATCGCGATTGCCCATGCGAGCAACATTGTGTTGGCTAAATAGGTAGCTGTTTTCTTTTGTAGGTGATCCTTCAGGATAATCCAAATTTTCATTTTTACGATCGCCAGCCAGCATCAGACGGCCACGCTTGATATAGGAAATGACTATCATCAAAGTTTTGTAATCGTTATAGTCAGTCAGTAAGGCGTCCAAAGCGCGACTGACCGAGGCCTCATCACCTTCGGAGCGACGAGCTTCTTCCATACCAATGTTGACTATAAAATCCAAGAGGTCAGTTGCTCTTTTGTCAATTTCCGCCGTTTCCTTGTCTTGGTTGTAGACGATGTCGGGTAGATTGAGTACTGGCTTGGCTAATTTATCTTCGCCTTCAGACATAAAGATCACATCAGACACCAAGACTTCACCGACGGCTGTTTTCTCATGAATCTGAGCTAAATAAACGCCAGCTCGACGCACTGCTTCAAAGCGGTCAATATTCATCAATGCTTCATTGCCGATCAGGTCGGCTTTATAAATATCTTGGAGTGCCGTACCCTGAGTGTAGAGTTCAGGTTTGAGTATTTCTAGACCTTTTTCGTGCTCGCCATAATATTCTTCCAGACCCAAGTTTCTCACATTATTCATGATTTCATTGGGACGACCACGATAGCGTTTGGGGCCGGGCATAAAAAACTTAAAAAACATTTTTGGATGTCGACGGAGCATGTCCCAAGGATCTTTCATGACATGTTCATCGTAGTTTCTCAAAAAAATATCGCCCGCCTGGTCTACCTTGGATACAGGGCCACCCATGTCATAAATCATGTGACCAGCTTCGTCTTGCTTGATGCGACCACCATAGACACCGACAGTGCTTTCATAGTTTTGATTGGGCAAACGAGACTCGCTCATGACTTTATTTATGCGCTCACGCGCCACACCCAGTGGATTTTCAAAACCAAATTTCATTATAATTATAGATAATTTTTGTATATTAAATCTAAAAATGTTTTGGCTGCCGGATAGGGACTTCCGCGTCGCTCACCCATTAATTTTAATAAGTTGTTCGCTCCTTGTCCTGGGCAGCGCTCAAAGCTACGCCAGCTCACTTTGAGCGACGCTCGATTTATTCGCTACGCTCATATCTCGCTTCTGCCCGTTCGAGTCCCTTTCATGTATTTAATAACTGGGAAAAAATTTAAATTTATTTCACATGACTTGGCTGCCGGATAGGGACTCGAACCCCAATTACCAGGGCCAGCCTGCCCCGCTCGCCGAGCACTAAACGCTTATATTAAATTAAAAAAATATTGGCTGCCGGACAGGGAGTCGAACCCCGATTACTAGGGCCAGAACCTAGCGTCCTACCATTAGACGATCCGGCAATAATTAAATTAGTTTTTTAAAAAACAACGGTGACTCGCGAGGCGGGCCGGGGAACCTAGCGTCCTACCATTAGACGATCCCCGAACAAATAAAAACTGGCTTTTTATTTTAAACTATTTACAACTTTAGACATAAATTATACAAGGTACGACTTGCCCGCCAAAACTCCGAAGGAGTGACGGCGGGTCCCCGAATGGCTATAAATAACTAAAAAATAATATAATAATTCTGTTGCTTAGTCAATCAAATCAACTCTCCCCCAAAAGTATCAATAATATCCTCAACTTCTTTTTCGTTTTTTCCTTTATACACTTGGTGATTTTGTACAAAATCATCGTCAATAATAAAATCCAGCAACAATTTATTGTTGGTCAGTTTAAAAACTATGTCGCTTATTGTACTTTTGACTGACGATTTGTTGAGCTGTTCTAGATGAAAATTGTACTGCAAGCCAACCAAAACCTGTTTTTCATCCAAAGTCAGCGGATGGCTATTCTGCAATAAGACTGCTAATGATTTATTTATTTTTCTGGTTTCTTCAATGACCTGTTGCCAAACTTGATATTGAGTTGAGCCACCAGTATTTATAGGTGTGGTGGCTGTTTTCTTCAATTCCGGTTCGCCGAGATTCTGACTACTGGTCATTTCTGGTGATTTTTTTAATAAATATTCCACGCAAGCCAATTCCAAAGGCAGTTGTTCCACTAAAGTATCTTTTATGGCCAGCTTGGTCAAAATAATATTTATTAACCTAGATAAATCCGGTACTGAAAAATCTCGCGCATGATTTATTATTGCTTCTTTTATTTCATCAGCGGCGTCTATTTGCCAGCTACTACCCACAATATTATAAAGCATTATCTGTCGCAAATACTCCAGCAGATCAGCAATAAAAATTTTTAAATCAATGCCTTCGTTGACTAATTTATTTATCTGATTGAGTGCCGCGGCTAAATTTTGGACTTTCAAGGCCTCAATCAATTCATTGATTTCTTTCCAATTACTGCGTGGCAATACCAAAGAAGCCAATTCATCGCTTATCTTTCCTTGGCCCAATGACATTATCTGACCCAAGAGCGACTCGGCGTCTCTCATGCCACCATCCGCTCGTCTGGCAATTTCTGTCAAAATATGATCCGGCACTATTGTTTTTTCCCACTCTACTATCTCACTCAGACGACTCAATATTTCACTTTGAGTCAATTTTTTGAAATCAAATCTTTGACAACGGGAAATTATAGTTTGCGGTACTTTGTGTATTTCGGTAGTGGCTAAAACAAAAACTATTCTAGCTGGTGGCTCTTCTAAGGTTTTCAATAAGGCATTGAAAGCCGACTTGGAAAGCATGTGCACCTCATCGATGATAAATATTTTGTAGCCAGTTTTGCTAAAAGGCGGCACTTGCGCGCTATTGATAATATTATCGCGAACATTATCAACCCCAGTATGTGAAGCGGCGTCAATCTCTATCACATCCATTGACTGATTGTTGTTTAACTGGCGGCAGACACTGCATTCATTGCAGGGCTCAGCACTTGCTTCTTTTCTGTTTAGACAATTTAAAGAACGGGCCAATAACCTTGCAATAGTGGTTTTGCCCGTGCCCCTTGGCCCAACAAACAAATAAGCATGCGCTATTTGACCAGAGATTATCTCATTTTCGAGAGTCACTTTTATAGGCCTCTGGCCAACAACTTCCTTAAATGTTTTTGGCCGATATTTTCTGTAAATTACTTCCGAATTCATAAAGGCCTAAAAATCTATTTCAATATCGTCGAATTTATTTTTTTTATTTTTTATGACATTTTCTACGGCTGACCAAGTGCTGTCATGATCCTTGGGCACCAGAATAACTATTTCATCGCCTTCTTCGCCTTTGAAGTAGGTGACGCTGGCCATCAAAACTCGATAAATTTTGTCCCCAGCCAAAACCACAAATTCTCCCAAATTTTTGTCCTTGACCAAACGTCCCACCAAGCGACTGCGTTCTACTGGTGAAATTTGCTTGTAGACAAAAGCGCCAGAACGATCAATGGTTAGCTTCAATATATCACCCTCAACCAGCTTGGATTTGGAAGCGTAATTGGCTGGCACAGAATATTGTTTGCCATCAGGACCGATCATGATCTGCCCATTGAAAATACCTTCCACCACTACACCGGTCTCATTCTCATCCTCTTTGCCAACACCAGCTGCTTTCAAGCTATAATCAACCGCCTGCTTACCACTGGAGCCAGTCAATTCGCCCATAATCAGCTTGGTTTTCTTCAGTTCCAATTCCAGCGAATATATTAAGGATTCTAATTCTTTTATTTTTTTTGCTTGGGACATTTTTATTTTTGTTTACCGAAAAAATCTCTGTTTCGTCTATAAAATTACCATAAAAAAATTTATTTGGCAATAATTTTATTTTTCCTAAATATTTATCAAAATACCAAATATTTTGGCTACCCGCCTTGACTCGCCAAGCTATCAAATTATTAGATATTTTACCTAATATTAGCCAAAAAATAAGAATTAACCCTTAATAATAAGGCGAGGCAGGATTTTAGCCAAAATACTGACAACTAAACAATAATTCTTTGCATGACCTCGTCATCCACAATTTTTCTATCACGGCCATACTTGAGCCTTGATAATTGTTTAATAGCTTCAGCCAGCTCCAAGTTGCCTTTTTCCGGCATAATGGGCGTAAAATTAAAAGCCGGCGGATTAGCGTTATCAATCAACAGTTTGGCATAACAAGTATATTTGGGCATGTTCACCAAATCATAGACAGAAACTACTGGCGCCATTTGCTTAGCAATCACCTCAGCATCCTCCACTCCAATGCGATATGAAATCAAAGTCCCGACATTACCAAAAATTGCATCTTTGATTCTGGTGTCGTTGTTTTTTACTAATTGCGCAATATATTGGTGCGCTAAAATCAAATCCAATCTATATTTTCTAGCTTCCGATAAAATAATACCAATAGTCTCGGTCATAAAATTCTGGAACTCATCAATGTACAAATAAAAATCACTGCGCTGTTCTTCGGCTATATCCACTCTACTCATGGAAGCAAATAATAATTTACCAATTACTATCATACCCAAAAGATTACTATTCATTTCCCCTATTTTACCTTTGGATAAATTAATAATAATAATTTTTTTACTATCCATGGCTTCGCGAAAATTGAAAGCACTTTTTTGCTGAGCAATTATTGGTCTGATAGTGTCGTTGGAAATAAATGGCGTCAGCTTGCTGGTGATATAGGGCACCATGTTAGCCAGTGATGCTTCACCGCCAGCTTTTTGCGCTTCTTTTTCCCAAAAATCTTTGACTAGCCGATTTTTTACTTTTGATAATTTAAATTTGCGATAGGCCTCATCGGACAGCACCCGGGGCACTTCTACTAAAGTAGCCCCCGAATCCTTGTCGTCCATAATCAAAAGCATGGCGTTGCGCATGTATTGCTCAAACATTGGTCCGCCAGTGGCTTTCAAGTCATACAACTTGTCAAAAATAGCAATCATTTCATTGATCACGAAACCTTTTTGTTCTTCGGTGTCGTATTCCAACATATTCATGGCCAAGGGCCGTTCAATATCTGAGGGGTTGAAATATATAACATCTTCGGCTCGTGATTTTGGCACATGACTCAAGGCCTTGTCGGCTAGCTCACCATGCGGATCTATGACACACAAACCATGACCAGCCTCAATATCTTGCTTGATCAAACTTTCCATAAACACTGATTTACCAGTACCGGTCATTCCAATCTCATACATATGGCGACGACGATCTGCTTCTTTGATACGCACTAGTGTTTCTTTGCCACGATAAATATTTTTCCCCAAAATTACACCTTCAGTCGGCATATTTACTGGCGGTGCCGCTTTGGTAGCTTCCAGCCAATCAATGTTTGGTGTCTCGGTAGTCGGTAGTGGCAAATGAATGACACTAACCATCTCCTCGGAGTTTAATAACAAACGATAGTCCGGAGCAAAATGATGATAAATCAAATGCTCAGCAATTCGATCTGAATGTCTAGGTACCACGGCCTGAAAACGATTACCAAATTCATAGATATTGTACTGATTATAACTATTCAAAATATCAGCTAAAATTGCTTTGGAGCGCTCATGGCTAGTGCTTGATACTACCATGCGAATATTGACTTCCAGGCCAGCTTTGGAAGTTTTCTCTTCCAAGCCCTTGGCTCGCTCCTGCTCCATGGCTGATAAGGGCTGTTTGTGATCCTCTATTTCTTTGGCTACTTCTTCTGGCTTTTTAGTTGTCTTAAAGAAACTAGCCAAAAAACCGGAGGTTTTTTCTAAGCCAGCCACAAAACCAGTGCCACCAGTTTCTTTCATGGCTTGGGAATAAGTAAAACCCTTGTGCATTTTTTGGGCTATGGTACGGCCTCTTTTGTGCCATTTTTTGGGTGCGGAGCGAAAAACATATTGAATAGCCGCTCCTTCACCGGGCACTAATTTACTCAAAGCATTAGTAATCCCTTCTTGGGGATCATTTTCAAAACTACGGTAGGTTTTTATGGGCAAAGTATAGTCATTGGTAAATTTCAAATAGCCGGCCATTATAAATGAATTGGTCTGAAAAATATTGTAATCCGTCACCTCTTCAGCGTAGATCTTGGGGTAGACTGCCTGTAATTGACCAATAAAAAACTCCGCAAATTTTTGCGGTACTGTAGCGTAAAAATTAATCAAACCATTTTCAGAAACAATATCAAGTGAAAAAATTTCTTTCGGTTGTCCAAAAAATAATTTTTCTGCCTTTAATCCAGCCAGAGCCGAAAAAAAGTTCTCAATTTTGCCCAAGGTCTGCTCAATATATTGCTTGGATAATTCTTCTTTTTCTTCTTTAGTATATTTGGGAACTTTTATCAAAAAAACTGACAAACGCAAACTCTTGTTGGTTTTTGTCTTGTTTTTATGAATAAGGACGCTCAAAATAATAAAAGTAAATAAGGCCAACAGTCCTATTGAAATTAAACTTTCTTGGTTAAGCTCCATGTTTATTTTTTAGAATTTATTCGCATAATTTTATCGGTTTTTATTTTGGCTTCTTGCTCCAAATAAAACCTATTGACATGCGGGATGATACGCAACCAGGAAACAATCAAATTTACAATTTTTTTGAAAGAAACCGAGCCCTTGCTCAAAAGCTTGGTAATTTGTCGCGAAACTTCTTCACCGCGCTTTTTAAATTCGGCTTGTTGGTTGACATCCAAGGACAAAAAAATATTATCCATGTCTTCAGCCAAAATTTTCTCAACTTTTTCCAAAACAATCTGCTGATTTTCAACCGGTGTCACGCTGACTGCTTGTTGGGCACTAAGTATCTGATCATTGACAGGCGTAGGGTCTGGCACTCTAACTATATTCTCAGCCGCTCTTTCCATGGCCTGTTCTCTGCCCGCCACAAAATCAGCGTTACTAGCGCTTTCAACTGGTGGTATTTTTATTTCTGGCCTTAGGTCGCCATTCATGGCTATATTATACCAGATTTTTCAATTTTAGATAAGTCCGACTCGTTTAATAAGTTATAAACTTCTTCTATTTTTTTGATATTTTTTAAATAATAAATAGAGGTGCTTGTATTTATGACTAAATCATCCCCTACTTTGTGCATATTTTCAATGTCAGCTCTATTGATAGCTCCGCGAAGCTTGATATTGTTATCGTTTATATAAAAGACATGCCAAATTTTGCTGTGCGTAATAATATACAGCGTATTGCGCCGTAAAAGATAATTGCCGAAAAAAATCAAGCAGATCAGCAGTATTGTCAGCCACAAAAGCACACCATAGCGACCCAAGTGCCACAAAGGAAACAAAAAGAAAAAAATAGCTACCAGCCAAGCCAAATACCAAACATACAAATATTTGCTTTCTTTGGCTGCCACTACGAGTAGCACTTCATCATTTGGGAAAAATTTGCTAAACTTATTCATAAGCAATTGCTTAAATATTTTAGTCCGCTTACCCACCTAAACTATGAAAAGAAAAACTCAAAAATTAATTTGGATAATATTATCCATTTTTATGATATTGTCCATGATCGCCTGGACCTGGAGCTAATCTCGCCTCAAGACAGCTAAGTAGGCCTCTTGCGGTATTTCTACTTTGCCGCTTTGGGCCATTCTTTTTTTACCTTTTTTCTGTTTTTCTAACAACTTTCTTTTTCGAGTAACATCACCACCATACAACTTGGCAGTCACATCTTTACGCAAGGCCGATATTTTTTCTCCGGCTACTATTTTGCCACCCACGGCTGCTTGAATTTTGACCACAAACTGTTGGCGGGGAATTATGTCTTTTAGTTTGCTAACTATATTTTTACCAGCGCGATGCGCTTGATCTTTGTAGACCAAGCTAGTCAGGGCTTCTACTGGCTCCTCGGCCACCAAAATCTCCAACTTCACTAATTCACATTTTCGATAATCGGCAAAATCATAATTAAGCGAGGCATAGCCCGAGGAAAGACTTTTCATTTTGTCATAAAAATCCACCAAGATACTACTCAAAGGAACCTGGTAGCGTAAAATCAAGCGTTGTTCATCAAGGTACTCATTGTTTTGGGGCAAGCCACCCACCTCAGTAATATACGACATTAAATTGCCAATGTAATTTTTTGGCGTCACCACTTCTATATTCATATATGGCTCCTCAATAAATTCAATGCTTGATGGATCGGGCATTTCTGAAGGAGTGGTCAAGACAAATTGTTCGCCATTCTGCAATTTTACTTTGTAAGCAACAGTCGGAGTGGTCACTATCAAGTCAAGATTAAATTCCCGTTTCAATCTTTCTTGAAAAATTTCTAAATGTAATAGGCCCAAAAAACCACAGCGAAACCCAAAACCCAAAGCCTGCGAACTAGCTGGCTCAAATACTAAACTAGCATCATTGAGCTTTAGTTTCATGATGGCATCGCGCAGTTTTTGGTACTCACTGCCTTCTTGCGGAAAAATACCAGCGTAAACCATGGGCTTGATACTTTTATACCCTGGCAGGGCTTTGGTGTGGCTATTTTTTAAAATAATTGTGTCTCCGACTTTGGCTTTATCAAGATTTTTTACACCAGTAATGATATAACCAATTTCTCCGTTATTTAAAGAGTCGGCTTTTGTCCACTGGGGCTTAAAAAAACCAACTTCCAAAACTTCGCTTTCTTCCAGACTAAAAGCAAATTTTATTTTATCACCTTTTTTCACTTGTCCAGCAAACACTCTGACAAAAATCACCACTCCTCGAAACTCATCGTAGATAGAATCAAAAATCAAAGCTTGCAAAGAATCAGCGTCAGTATTGGATGGCACTGGAACTTTTTTAATTATGGCATCCAATAATTGCCCGACATTTTGTCCGGTCTTGGCTGAAGTCAAAAAAATATCTTCCTCTTGGCAACCCAGTAAATTTATTAATTCTTTTTTTACGGCTGGCACATCAGCTGCTGGCAAATCTATTTTGTTTATAACCGGAATGATCACTAGATTCTGCTCCATGGCCAAATACAAATTGGCCAGAGTCTGGGCCTCGACTCCCTGACTAGCGTCCACCAACAAAATAGCGCCTTCGACAGCTGCCAATGACCTAGATACTTCATAGGTGAAATCAACGTGACCAGGAGTGTCAATCAAGTTCAATTCGTGGCCCTTCCAAGCCATACGCGCTGGCTGGAGCTTGATGGTGATGCCCCTTTCACGTTCCAAATCCATCTGGTCCAATATTTGATTTTTCATCTTACGCTCATCAATGGTGTTGGTCACTTCCAACATACGGTCAGCCAGCGTTGACTTACCGTGATCAATATGAGCAATAATACAAAAATTTCTAATTTTTTCCATTTTTTAATAAACGCCAGCTTGGTAATAATTTTTGCTTGACAATGGCCACTTCCTCAAGTTTGAATAATATACTTAATATTAGGTAAATTAGCAAGCCAAGCAGACCAGCCAGCAGTCCTTGCAAAAAAATGCCGGAGAATGTGCGCATATTGACTAAAGGGGCCACAAGATACAAAACACGATTGGCTACAAATCCAGCCACTAAAGAATTAAAGGTAATTTTTAATAAAGAATTAAAAATTTTGTTATTGTCCATAAATTCAACTCTAGTGTATAGGACTAGGTACAACAAAAGCATATTTATAATGCTACTGATAGAAAAAGCCATGGCCAAACCAATAACTCCAAAAATATTAGCCAGATAATAGGCCGAGACAATATTTACTACAATAGATATAAAGGCAATTTTAGTAGGCGTCTTGGTATCTTCTAAGGCATAAAAAGATCTAGCCAACAGCGGTATCAATCCTTGAGCAAAAATAGAAATACTAAACCAACCCAAAGTCTGAGCGGTGTCATAAGTATTTTCCCAAGTAAAATTACCAGCCCCCAAAATAACTCTGACCAACTGCGCTCGCAACACCACAATCAAAACGGATATTGGCAAAAGTAAAAACAATAAGCGCCTAATATTTTGTGATAAATGCGTGGCAAATAATTGATGATTTTTTTCTAAGACAGCTTGGGAAAAAGTGGGAAATACGGCAATGGCCAGTGAGACAGCAAAAAGAGAAACTGGCAAACTCTGCATATTGTTGGCCAAGTTAAAAACCGCAATACTACCAGCATTCAAATGCGAAGCCATCATGGTAATCAACACTAGATTCAACTGCCCAGCGGCCAGACCCAAAGTACGCGGTACCATCAACTTCAAAACTTTTTTTAAATTGGCGTCAAAAATAAGTTTTAGTTTATATTGAAAACCATATCGCTTGGCCTCTGGTATCTGAACTAGCAAGTGCATAGCCGCGCCCAGCACAACTCCCCAAGCTAATCCAGCCAGACCAAACTTTGGATAAAAATAAACAATTCCGATAATAATACCAATATTATAAAAAGAAGCCGCCAATGAAAAGCTAAAAAATCTTTTCCAAGAATTCAACACTCCTCCCAAGACATTGGAAAAGACAAAAAATAAAGTAGCCAGCAACATGATTCTGGACAAAATAATAGTTTGCGCTAGTTGCCAAGCATTAAAACCCGGAGTAATAATCTTGGTAATTTGTGGGGTAAAAATAGCCGCCACAATAATAAAGGCCCCAATAATAATTAAAAATAAATTTATCACCGAATTAGCTAGATTCAGGCCACTGTTTTTGTCTTTGTGCCAGGTTTTTTGAAAAATAGGAATAAAAGCTGAGGTCAAAGCGCCCAATACCAAAGTGTTAAAAATCATGTCTGGCAAGCGAAATGAAGCATAGTACACATCAGAGATGGCGCTGGCGCCAAAATTTACAGCAATCAAACGCTCGCGCACCAAGGCCAAAATTTTTGCTAATAGAGAAAAAAAGGCGATGATTACCGCCCCGCCCGCTACTGAATTATTTAATTTTTGCCAAACTTTTTTGAGCATGATTATTGGCTGTTTATTACTACGCCAAAATATTGATCACTGTCCAAATTTTGACTAAAAACCGTTTGATTATCTTGCACTTGGACGCTATTGTCAGAATTGGCCGCCTCCCAAATAATCTTAGTGCCTATTGGAAAAACTATTTTAGAATTTAAAATTGATTTTATCTGACCGCTTTGAGATTGAACCAACAAACTATAATGATCAAAATGGCGATTGCTAGCCAAAAATATTTTTTTCCAGTCATTGGTCAATTGGCTACCCAGGTCTAATGAAAAAGGTAACTTATATGTTATAGTCACTGTTTTTGTTTCACCGGCTTTTAGTGTCTGCCAATTAGCAAAAACTGTGCGATTGAGATTGGAAAAAATCTCGGTCTGCGATTCATTGTCAATTAGCTTGCTTTCTTCCTCAACCAAATCCGGATCAACATCATATTGTTTGTTGTCTGGAAAATAATGCTGAGGAATGACATCAAAACCCTCGGCTGACAATAATTTACTGCCCTTAGGTACATAGACGCGCAAATATGACACATTGTTGCCTTCTAGTCCCAAGAAAGGGTCATCAAGTGAACCATCATAAGATCGGGTAATTTTAACAGTGTTTATAATCTCACCATTGGCTTGAACTTCGGCCTGATGATCGATCAACTGATTAACTTTTAGATCGGTTTTTCCGCCAGCAATATTGGTACTAACTACCCACAAATAATCGCGATCTGTTTCCATTATTTCTCCGCGCCAACCTAAAGCACTAATCTGCTTATCAATATTTTGATCTGTGGAGTAAACTTGCAAATCTTTTTTTTGCAATACTTCGGCTAATAGGCCAAACATATCTTCAACAGCATTGTTGGTGTCAAAAATTTTCTGTAAAACTTTTGGTGCTAAATCAGATATTATTGTCTTGGGGTTGGCACTATTTCTTTTGCCTTCTATTTCTGTTTGTAAAACGTCAATGACATTGTCAGCGGTGATTTGGGTGTTGTATTCTGGAAAATCAAGCGGTCCGGTAATCACTAATAATTTTTGTAAAACAGTGGCATTGATAGCTATCACTCCATCGACCGAAGAACCGCTACTTTCCGAAAAAAGCTGGCTAATTTTTTTGGCCGAAGTCGGAAAATCAGGCCACCAGTTGGCATCCCAAATATTAAAAGTAGTATTCACAACAGATAGGGCTTGCGGTGAACGCCATTTCTTTTTTTGCCCAGCTGTCAAATCATAAGTGCCACCTTGGGGAATTTCCAATCCAACAATTTTCCCCTTGTTCACATCCAACAAAGCATAGCTACCAATAAAACCACCAGTGGCTCGTATTTCATTATTATTCTGGAAAAGCAACAAGTAGCGCTGTTCTTTTTGACTACCCAGCAAACTTTCCAGTGTGGTGGTAATAATTTTTAAATTTTTTAAATTGCTAATAACTGGCGGTAATTCTTTTTTTAAATTAGTCAGCTCTGATTGAATATTGTCAGGCAGACCAACAACTTTGTCTAATCTCTTATTAGTATCTTCCAGCAAGGGCAAAAGCTCATCTAATTGCTGATTGAGAACTGTAATATAGTCGGTAAGATCTGTAGCTTGTTCTCTTTTTTGACTGATAATTTTGGCTGCTTTTGACAAGCTAGAGCTAATAGCCAAAACATTTTCCCCGCTTTTCAAAGTATCACCAATCAGTGGCAGTTTATCTCCAATGTTCAATAGCTGTTGGTCGTATTTACTCAAAATATTTTGAGCATCATCAAATTCACCCAAAGCTTTGGTAAAATCAATATCCGCCTCTTGATAATTATTGGAAGAGGCCTTGATAATTCCTGACTTAAATGCCAAGAAACCGTTTTGACCATAATTAAGCAATTTATTTTTATCTTGTTGCCATTTGCCAACAAACACAAATACCTGTACTGGCAATAGTATCACTAATGTAGTAAGAGCAATTAAAATAGATTTTTTGAAAACTAAGCGGAAATTTGTTGGCTCACTTGGCTCTGCTTCATTTAATTCCTCTACTACTTCATTTGTTGCTTCATTGTTTTCTGCTGGACTGGGAATTTGATCAACTAATTCAGCAACTTTTTCTGTTTCCGGAACTTCTGCTGTCTGCTGATCCTCGCTTAGTGGCGCTGGAATTGCTTGAATTGGCTCCTCTGCCTCTGCTTTTACTTCGGCTATTATTTCATTAGCATCAACGCTTACTTCTTGTTTTTTGCTTTTACTAAAAAAATTAACTAAACCACTATTTTTTTTAGGTTTTTTTGCTTCAAACTCGTGGCGCAAGTCAACCACGTGTATAGATGAATAAAAATCAGCTGGCGAAACTTCTGTATTATCTGTACGGCTAATGGGCTTAGTTTCTTGACGCGATTTTAACCTGTGCAATATCTCACCGTAACTTAAATCTTGTTTTATAAGCCGATCAAGCTCTTTTAGAGCCAAAATACGCGCTTTTTCAACAGCGGGAGCTGATTCGGTATTGATATTGTTGGCGTCTAACAAAAAAGTATCAAGCTCGGACAAAATTTCCTGCTTAATTTTATCAACGTCATTGGCTAGTGGTCGGTTGTGTTCCGACGTCATGCTGTATATTATAACAAAATTAACCGAAAAATCAAAATCAACTACTGCTTATAGTAAGGAAAGAGAATAATGTTATTGTCAAAATTAATAACTAGGTGCTTATTTAAATCTAAATTATTCATTAACACATCTAAGTCTCTGGAAAAAATGTAGATCGTTTGATAATCCACTAGACCCTCCTCGACTCGTTCAAGCTCTTTTTCTTTGTTATCTTCCAAATTTTTTGGTGGCCGCGCAAAATAGCCATCATTGATAGTCAAACCATTCTTGGCTGCTTCTTGCGCAAAAAAGGCAAAATATTTGTGAGTAATGACTGGTAAAAAAACTAAGTGTTTATACGGCGATAAATTTTGAAAAACTTCGGAGTTCTCAGGTGGCTCAAAAATTTTATTCTGATACTCTTCGTGTCTGGCTACTACTTTGGGAGTCAGATCATAAATTTGTAGAGCCAAAGCCAAAATTAATATAATTACTGCTTTATTAAATTTCAAACTTTTTATTGACAATATAGCGACTAAAGTCAAGAGATAATAAACTGGCCAAAAAAATCTGCCTGATGATCTAAATAAGCCAAAAAAATTATCCAAAACTAACTTTGGCCAATTAATTGTAAATAAAATGTGATCATCCCAAGCCACTACGTGGCTGAGCGACAGGGCTATCAATACCAAACAAAATAATATTAATAAATAATATTTTTTTAATAAATAAAGTTTATTTTTTTCTATGACAAACTTAATAATGGCCAAACAAAGCAAGCCAAGTAAACCCAAGCCAAGATAATTGAACCCCTCGGCTTGATAACGAATAAGCGATCGATCCGCTAATATGCTGGACCAGCCCAGAGGATTAATCAAGGCATTGAGATTCATGGAAAAATCTCCATAGCCAGGAGCTGTTTCTTGGCTAGCCGTAAACAATCCAAAAACATAAGCCAATGAAAAAATAAAAAGTAAAGCGCTAAACAAAAATAATAATAATTTTTTTAAAGTGAGAGTTTTCTTTATGAAAAATAAATCAATTATTTTATACAAAAGCAGGAAAAAAATCATGAACAATAAATAAGGATGAACTAGCAGTGCTAAAGCTAGCAAAGCCAGCCAAGATTTCCAAGCTAATTTATCATTGGCAAATACGAGCCACAAGGCAACCAAAATCAACCAGTGTCCAGCCAAAGCAAAGTGTCCGCCCATTCTAAAAAGCATAATCGGGCTAAGAATAAAAAATATACTACCCAAAAATGACAAAATAATATTATTAAAAAATTTATTCAGCAATAAATAGGCAAAAATCGCCTGCAAAACAAAACAAAGCATTATCCACAGGCCAGTGTATTGAAAAACTGCTGGTAAAAAATTAGAAAATAACTTGAAAAATATGGCCAACAAGGGAATAGAATCAGTGTAGCTTATAGCTACACCGCCGGGATAAGCATAATTGCTAACTATGCCAAGGGGCCAAGACCAATTAGCTTGACGATACATCAGCCAGCCAACATAATGCTGAACTTGGTCAGGCCCAGCGCTCAACAACCAAGCATCATAAGTAAAATTTAAAAGATTGCCGTAAATTACAAAAAAAGCAACTAGGCCAAGCAAAGTGGCCCCGCCCAAACCCCCTAGTATTTTGTTTCTGGCCGTCATTTTAGATAAGTTGTTTTAGCATAGTAGTATTCGCCAAGCGTAGTAGATATAAAAAAATAGTGGCAAGAATAATACCGCATAAAGAATTAATTTATTTTTGATAATTTCTTGGATGGCCAAGTAGGCCGGAATAGTAAATAGTGGATAAGTGTAATAAATAAAATGCGCTTTCAAAACTCCAGCTTCCAAATATGGCAATCTCAAATTCTGATACAACAAAGCCAACCAACCACCAAACAAAGCAATCAGCCAAAATAATTGGTAATTATTTCTGGCAATTTTTTTTCTAAACCATAAATACAAGTATGACAAAAAACCAAACAACCAGCTAACAAAAAATATCAGAGCTAGCCGGTTGGTGTTGAGCATAGCCCGCCAATCTTCAGGCGTGGTGTAACGGCCATTGCCAACTAATATTTTACTGTCTTTGGGCAACTCTTCCATTTTTACATAATCATTAAACAAATTATAATAATCGCCGAATGAATCGCTCAGTAATATGGAAAAATAAGAATGCGGTAATTTGTACCAATAAGGATAGTCTAAGAAAACATTTTTATTTATTCGGAAAATATAAGCCAAGGCCTGGCTTTTGACAATACTTTGTCTGGGTTTGGCGTCATAAATATTTATCGTAAAGTAAGACCCAAAATTATTTTTTTTGTAGATCAACCACGGAACATTGAGTGTCAGAGGAATAATTATTATAAGCAAAATATATTTCCACAAATATTTTCGTTTAAATAAATGAAAAATAAAAAATACAAGCGCTGATAATAAAACTACAAAAATTGTTAATTTTATCCACAGACCAATGGCTAACAAAATAGACCATAAAATTATTTTTTTTGTTTTTTGATCTTCTAATAAACCATATTTTATAAATAAATAAATTAACAACAAAATATAGGTTTGGGCTAAAAGCTCGTTGTTTATGTAAGCGCTTAATTTTACTCCCACAAAAATAACGGAAAACAAAGATACGCTAATGGCGCTAACTAAAGAACTTTTGAAAAACAAACGACTCAACTTCCAAACTAACAACAGAAAAAAGCCATATATTATAATATTCAAAGAAGCGGCCCAAGACATGTTGATGGCCCCAAAAAGCGCATTTATTTTTAACCAAGGATAAAGCAAAGCATAGTAAAACGGCTCGTGCCAAGCCAAATACGTTTCTGCAAAAAAAGGCAGTCGATGCTGGTAATAAATTGTTTCCATGTATTTGATGTGACCGCCCCCATCATCTGCCCAATAGGTATTATAATTTAATACATTGTGTAATCTCAAATAAAACCCAATAGCAACAAAAATCGCCAAAAGTATATAAGGTAAATAATTTTCTATTTTGCTAATAAGCTTATTATTTTTGATCATAGATTTCCTTGATCTCACTAGCCATTTTTTCCCAACTATATTTTTTTACTAAATCATGCCCTTTTGATATCAATTTATCTTTAAGTGTTTGGTTTTTGACAATAATTTCTAACTTGTTCACCAGGTCTTGCTGGCTAGTTGGATCAAAATACAAGGCCGCGTCTCCTAAGACCTCTGGCAGGCAGCTGGAACGGCTGGAAACAACGACTGTGCCGTGTTGCATAGACTCTAGTGGTGGCAGACCAAATCCTTCATATAAAGAAGGAAAAACAAAGGCCCTGGCTTGCTTGTAGTATGAGGCCAGCTCTAAATCTGGCACAAAACCCTTATAAATAATTTTATCGGCAATATCTTTATGATTTTGTTTAATATATTGCTCTAGACGATTATAAAAATAATTTCGCTTGCCTACTAAAATTAGAAAATAATCTGGATAATACTTAAGATACTCGGCAAAAGCATCAACTAGAAATTCCAGATTTTTGTGCGGATAAGCCACGCCAACATACAGAAAAAAATTAGCTGGTAATTTTATATCTAAATTCTGATCAGTGTTTTTGAAAGAAACTCCCTCATAAATAACTTTTATTTTCTCGGCCTGCTTAGTTGATAATTTAAAATATTCCACAATATCTTGCTTGGTAAATTTTGACACAGCAATTATTTTGTCAGCTTTATGGATAGCATTTTTTATTGTCAGATTATAAGCCCAACGTTTGATATAAAAAGTAAAGCGTCCTAAAGTGCTGGCTTTTATACTAGGAAAATGCGACACAATAAGATCATGTATAGTAATGACATATTTACCACGATACAATATTGGGACATTAAAATGCGGAAAGTGTACTAGGTCTGGCTTCAAGCTGTAAATAAGCAAGGGCAACAAAAGTTGCTCGCTCAAACTATACCACTTTATATTAACGATCTTAATTGTAAAATTTTTGGGTAAATCAGTTTTTGGTGAAAAATCGCGCCTTAAAATTATGTACTCGTTTTCCTGATCAATTTTTACTAAATTTTCTAACAATTTTTGATTGTAGCGCCCTAAACCGCCGCACTCTGGCCCAAAAATTCTAAAATCTAAAATAATTTTCATCCGGTTAGAAATTTAAATAATTAAATCTTTGCTTACCAAGGTAAAATTTTGATAAATATTTTTTACACATATTATTAAATATTATTTTGTGAATTTCTAACCGGAATCATTTTTGTTTAACAATTTTGTTAAATATATTTAAAATCTCAAGCCCCTGATTTGGCCACTCCGGCAAATCGAAGCTATCAGTAGTCAAAGATAAATATAGCTGTTGATCCTCAACCAGTGTCTTCATAGCCATATACATATCCGAAACGCTGTAAGGATCCACATAAATAGCTTGATTGCGCAAAGTTTCTGGTAGCGAGGTTTTGAAACTGGAAATTACTGGTTTTTTGTGCGCCAGGGCTTCTAAAGGAGGAAAACCAAACCCTTCATAAAATGACGGCCAAATAAAAGCATAACTTAACTTGTAAATCGCGTCTTTGACTGGCGTTTTTTGGTAACCCAAATATTTGATATAATCACGCTTTTTTATATCACGCAATAATTTGGAATACATCCAACCGCGATCACCAACTAAAACCAACTTGTACTCAGGGTGTTCGCTATGCAGACGATCAAAGGCCTTGATTAGACCGGAAATATTTTTTCTGGGCTCTAGGGTGCCGACATGCAAAAAATATTTGGCTGGCAAATTCAGATGTTGAGTAATCTCTTTTGCTTCAGTGCTAGTTATTTTTTGATAATCTACCCCCGGATAAACAACAAAAATTTTGTCTTCGGCAATAGAAAAAAATCTAACAATATCTCGCTTGGTATTTTCGGAGACTACAATTATGGCCCTGGCTTGATCTATTAATTTTTTTACATTGATTAATCTATGCCAAACTTTCATTTTTAGTGAATAAAAAGAATGGCTATGTAAAAAAGAAAGATCGTGCACCGTAAGTACAAAGGGCAAGTTTTTTTTGGGCTTAAAAAAGTTTATATTTGGCAACCATAGCAAGTCAACATCATGATCAATCACATCGGTGA
Source organism: Patescibacteria group bacterium (assembly GCA_041665545.1). Lineage (GTDB taxonomy): Bacteria > Patescibacteriota > Patescibacteriia > UBA1558 > GWA2-36-10 > CALMZN01. The sequence goes on from JBAYIQ010000001.1 coordinate 99,278, forward strand.
TTGATGGGCCAAAACCAAAAATGCTGGCCATATTAATTAACTTATTCGGTAATTTTAGATGTGATAACTTTACTCTTTCGTTAAACACAAAACCGGAATTTGTTTCTTTTGTACCGGAATTTATCAACTGCCAAGATACTGACTCGTCTATCTTAAATAAATTATTAAGTGAATTATAAAGATAATAGCCGACGCCAGTCAGATTTTTTGACCCCAACGATCTGATGTCAACCGCTATTTTCATAACTTATCAATATATTCCTGCAAACGAGAAATAAAAATCGCTTCATCAAATTGCAAAGCATGAGCGCGAACAAGCGCTGGATCAAAATCATGCTCATTGAACCTCAAAACGCAGTGAGCCAAAGACTCCCAAGTCTGTTCATTGAAAAACACGCCCGAAAGCCCCTCTTTGACAGTTTCCACTGCCCCACCGGCTTTTAGGGCTATTACTGGACGCCCAGAAGCCATAGCTTCTACGGCACTAATGCCAAAATCCTCTACTTGAGGATAAATAAACGCCCGACAGTGAGATAAATAATAATTTCTTTTGTTATCGGACAATTCTCCTAAAAATTCAATATTACTATTGGCCATTTTTTTTAATTTCCGCAATTCCGAACCAGAGCCAATTATTTTTAAAGGTAGCTTCAAATTATTAAAAGCCCGAATTGCCAAATCAACTTTTTTATATGGTCGCAAGCGACTGACTATCAAATAATAATCCCCCACCTCAGAGCTTATCTGAAAATCTTTTGTCCGAACAGGCGGATATATGATTGTCGCTTCGCGATTGTATTGTTTTTTTATTTTATCGGCAATGTGCTGAGAGATAGTTATAAAATGGTCAACTTTTTGAGCTTTAGCATAATCCCATTTTTTCAAACTATCCAACAATTCTGGCCACAGTATTTTAAGCAAGCGACCTTCTGGCAAATTATCAAGATATTCTTCTTTGTCCTCCCACAAATACCTAGTCGGAGCATAGCAGTAACAAACATGCCTAAGATTTTGGCTTGTGGCAATGCCTTTTACTAAACCCGAACAAGAGCTAATTAATAAATCAACATCTTGAACTTTGGTCTGCTCCCATATTTTTGGCATCAAGGGCAAGTAGTATTTAAAAAAATGCTCAATGCCTGGAATTTTCTGCAATGATGAAGTCAATATTCTATCCTGAGGCAATAAGCTTTGAGTAATTTTTTTTATATTAACCAAAGTATAAATTGGCGCCGTTGGATACATGGATGCCAAAACAGTTAGCACGCGCTCAGCACCACCTATTTGAAATAAATGATCGTGGGCTAGAGACATTTTTAGATTAATTTTATTAACAGGCCTCATCTTTTTTGAAAAGAGCTTTGGGTGTTTTTAATAAAATTATCAAATCCAATAATATTGACCAATTTTCAATATAAAATATATCTAGCTTAGCTTCATCGCTAAACAACAAATTAGAACGACCAGAAACTTGGGCCATACCAGTAATACCTGGTTTGATGGTCAGCAATTTACGATATCCTCGTTGATATTGGGAAACCTCCTCGGGTTCATGTGGTCTTGGACCAACCAAACTCATTTGGCCCTTGAGTACATTATAAAGCTGAGGCAATTCATCTAAGCTGGTGCGACGTAAAAATTTGCCAAGTTTAGTCACTCGCGGATCATTTTTCATCTTAAACAAAGGGCCATCAACTCGCTCATTAAGTGGCTTAACTTCATCCTTAAGAAGATGGGCATCCTTGACCATAGACCTAAACTTATATATTTCAAAAACTTTTCCTTTTTGCCCCACTCTCTTGAGGCGCACAATAATTGGACCAGAAGAAGACAAGGCCACACTCATAGCAATAATAACTAAAAATGGCGACAAAACTACCATAAACAAAAAAGCTAAACACAAATCAAAAATTCTTTTGTACACTCTCCGCCAACCGTCAAGCGGTGTGCCCTTGATCTCAATCAATGGCAAGCCAAAAATACTATTGAGTTCCAAGTTCAAACTCTGAGCTTGAAATAAATTGGCAATGTATTTCAAATTGATATGATTTTCTTGGCAGAAAGTCAGCAAATCAAGAGCTTCATCTTTGTCCATAGAAGAATCAGTCTGCATGATATATTCCACTTGTTGATCCTTGATAATGGTTTTGGGATCACCGGCATTTTTTAGTTGCGCTAGATTGTCATATTGGCCAACAATTTTGTAACCCAATGTCTTATTTTTGTTGTAGGCGTCAATAATAAGATCAGTATCAGCCGCGCGACCAACAATAATGACTGCCGACAATCCGCGTCCCAATTTCAAAAAATAATTTTTGACCAATATGACTATGATACGAACCAGCAACAAATATACAATAGCCAAAACCCAAGCCGAAATAATAATAAATCTGGAAGCAAATAATTCTCGCTGAAAGAAAATAGCTAAAATCAAAAAAATCACCGTGGTGGAAACTCCGGAAATTATCCGCGGTAATTCACTGACAATCTTTTTTGACCGCATGGTATAAAAACCAGACCAAGCAAAAACAAAAATCGCCAGCAGAGCGATTTGCAAAATTATGTGAAAATAATCTAAAAAGGCCAACTCAAAAGTGGCTGGTCGAATCTGAATAATTCCGGCTGAAAAACGAAGATAGTAAGCCGAAATTGCCGCCAAAACAATGGTGACATAATCAATCGGTACTAAAGCAATATTTATTATAAAATCAGCTTTTTTCATACATTTTGAAGCTTGACTTTATAATAACAAGATTAGGATAAATAGTAAAATATTAAAATGTCTAAATAACCCTGTAAGCCGAATTCTGTCGAGGATGATCATCTATCTAGGCCCATGATTGCTCATGGGCTCAAGCGGTTTACCCGCCCCTTGATTTCTCTCAGGGCCTATTTAACCTTTCACCGAGTAGAGTTTACCTCTTTTGCTTTGTCACCAAAGTAACGTGTCAGCTCATTATCTGACAATTTCACCCTTACCCATTTGACTCAGCCTTGCGGCTTCGCTCAGGGAGGAATATTTTCTGTTGTACTTGTCTTGACTCTTGAGTCACCTCTCAAGCCAGTTGACGTTATCAACTACCCGCCCCGCAAGCGGAGCCATTGGTGTTCGGACTTTCCTCCCTGAACCACTCACTCCGTTCGGGTATCAGGGCCGAAGCCCTTTTACATTATTACGGCGTGAGCCGTGTACCCGAGCAAAGCGAGTGGTTCACGGCGATCATCTGGGTTATTTAGACGATTATTATAATACAATAAAATTAACTATTTGTCAACAATAAAATCCGCCTTAAATACGCCTAACTCTTCTCTTTTTCTTTATCCCTTTCTTCTACAAACCGCATCACCTCTTCATGGGTCATTTGTTTAGGCCAATATAGATTACCTTTAATATCATAAATGGGCAGTAATCTATCTTGATTTGTCTGCTGGCTTGTTTCCAAAACAACTTGCGCGAGTTTTTGAGCATGTTCAGCGTTTCTCTGTGGGTCTTCGTCATAAACAAAAAACTCATAACAATTGTCCCAAATAATCTCGCATGCCTTTCGCAATTTATCTCTATCGTGCAAATTATTTTGTGTAGTATCATCTAGCCAATTTTCCATTAATTTTTGTTTCTCCTTTAGGTACGAATGCCCGTCAATAGTGTGGTCATTTATCGCTTGAAAAAATTTAATTACAAGGGCAATAAAATTTTTCAGCTTCTTAATTTCTTCCTCGGAATATTTTTCTCCCAACATTGCCTCTAAACCCTGTTTTAATTCCGCCTCGTTCATATTTCTCTTCAATTTAAAGACTACGCCTTGCAAAAATCTCGGCGCTATTCTTTCTTTGGTAAAATATCCGTCAGTAGTCTCTGGGTATTCTTGGGGATCATCACCAATTTCAGTAGTTTTTCCAGTATGCATGTTATGCACTTGATTATTTTTCAGAAGATGCTCCAGATCAAATAAAATAACCAGACCATCCTGACTGGCCATGTTGGGAAAGTTTTCTGCAATTTTTTTTTCAGGAGGGCAGGTTCCAAAATTTCGTGGGTCACCCATTCTGCTGACTACTTCGCGCGGTGAGGAAAGGTGGCTATACACACATTTACCCATAACGTTGAAATTTATCAAAAGAGGACGATGTTTTTTTCTATTGCCTTTATAATTTTTGGCCCAAATATTGGCCATTTCCTGCGCATTGTTCGCATTAAGCGCATCATCGTTGCCATAAGGAAAAGCCAACAAACCACTGTTTAAAACTGACTTTAATGCTAATAAATCATTATCACCACTAGTTGAGTTTAAAAATTTGGGGCTACCGAGAAATCCAATTCCATGATATGCAGTCCAGACGGAATTAATATCTCGCACCTTTTTCATTATCATCTCAATAGTTTCTGGTGGAAGTTCGTTTTCCGAGTGTTCGGGTGTGTTTTCTCTGTCAGGTTGTGATGATAAAACTTGTAATGGTTTTTCATGGGTCATATTGTTTTTTTAAATGAATGGCCAACAATAAAATCCAATGACTCTCTGGCGCATTTTGTCCAAGAGAATTTTTTGACGCGAGCAAGGCCAGTGTTTATAAGCTGTCCTTGCAATACAGAGTCTTCTGCCAGGCGATTAATGGCTTTGGCTATATCTGTAATATTGTTGGGATCAAAATATATGGCGCACTCGCCGGCTACCTCATGCAAGACTGGCAAATCCGAGCAGATAATAGGTACACCGCAAGCCATGGCCTCCAAAAGTGGAATGCCAAAGCCCTCAAACTTGGAAGGAAAAACAAAAGCGCTGGCCGCGCCCATCAAACGCACATAATCTTTTTGGCTAACATAACCCAAAACTGAAACACTTGACTTCAGCTCCGGATCGGACAAAAGTTCATTTATTTCTTGAATGCCGTGACGACCGGCAGAACCGGCCAAAACCAAATGCCATTTTTTATTGCTCAACTTATAGGCCCGTAAAAGATTCTGAATATTTTTTTTGGTTTCTAGGCGTCCAATATACAAAATATAATTTTTTGGTAAATCAAATTTTTGCTTAATTTCTTCTTTTTCTATTTCTGGCAAAATTTTGAACTGCTGATCATCAAATCCCAAATATATTACTTTGATTTTATCCTTGGCTTGGGGAAAATAATAAATCAAATCTTTTTTGGTAGCTTCTGATGGCACTATGATTTTCTGCGCCTGCCGGACACCAAAGTAATGCGCTAACTTGTGATAGGGCAAGGCAAGTGGATGATATAATTTGGGGTTGCGCAAGAATCCCAAATCATGAACTGTATAAACCATTTTCCCGCGATGAAAAAATGGCACAGCATTAGTAGCAAAAAAAATATCCACTGGTTTGATTACTAGCTCTAAGCCCAAACGCAAATTGGTCCATAATTTTTTGAAAGGCCACTGCAAGCGTCTAAAAATAAAATTATCAGCGCCCTCAGACAGCGCCGACTCTAATTCCTGATTATAATACAAAACAAACTTGTGGGGAGTGTTTATTTTTTTAAATTCTTGAATAATATGCCAAGCATACCACTCGGTTCCAGTTTTGTGCCGGTGATTAGCGCGAGTTGCTTCTAAACCAATAATCATATTATTTAGCCGATAAAATGCTTCTTTTGTATGACTCTAAATTTTCCAAAGCAATACCAGTACCGCGAGCCACACACAATAGTGAATCCTCAGCTACATAGGCTGGCACACCAGTGGCTTGCGATAATAATTTGTCCATATTTCGAAGCAAAGCTGTACCACCAGATAAGACCATGCCCTTATCCATAATATCAGCCGATAGTTCTGGAGGCGTCTGATAAAGCACAGATTTCACAGCGGTTATCAGGCCCTGTAATTCATTTTGTAAGGCCTCTGTGACATCATCCGAGCTGACCATAATAGTCCGTGGCAAACCAGTCAGCATATCGCGTCCTTTGACATCCATGTATAGTTTCTCACCTTTGGGTAAATATTGCGCTGAACCAATTTTAATTTTTACTTCTTCGGCTGATCTTTCACCAATAGCCAAATTATATTTCTTTTTTACATATTCACCAATAGCGGCATCGTATTTATTGCCACCGATGCGCACTGAAGTATTGGCCACTATGCCACCCAAAGATATGACAGCAATTTCACTGGTACCGCCACCCATATCTACTATCATGTGTCCGGAAGCCGAGCCAATAGGAATGTCCGCGCCGATGGCAGCGGCAATCGGCTCTTTGATAATAAAAGCTGCCTTGGCTCCAGCAGCTAGCGTCGCGTCAATCACTGCTCGGCGCTCCGTAGAAGTGATGCCAGCCGGCACGGCAATCATTACTTCGGGCCGGAATATTTTTATGCCACCTACGGCTTTGTTGATAAAATAACGCAACATGCTCTCGGTGGTTTTGTAGTCAGCTATTACGCCATTTTTCAAAGGACGCGTGGCAATTATAGAATCAGGTGTGCGACCAATCATTTCTCTGGCTTCATCGCCCACGGCTAAAACTTTTTTATCAAAAACTGAAATAGCAACCACGCTGGGCTCATTGATGACAATGCCTCTTTTTGGCACATAAACCAAAGTATAGGTAGTGCCTAGGTCTATTCCAATTTTTTTTACAAAAATCATTTAATAGTAACTATTTTATACTGTGCCAAACCATTAGGCAGTTTGACTTCAATCTCATCACCGACCTTGTGACCAAGCAAGGCCTGGCCCATGGGTGATTCATGTGAAATTTTTTTATTTACTGGATCAGCTTCGGTACTACCAACAATGGTAAAACTCATTTTTTGATTATTTTTCTCCACCTCTACGTGTGAACCAATGCCAATCAACTGTCCGTGTCCACTAGTCTCGGCCACTACGGCTGTTTTAATCAATGCTTCCAATTGCATAATCCGCCCCTCAATAAAACCCTGTTGCTCTTTGGCTTCTTGGTATTCAGCATTTTCCGAGAGATCGCCAAACTCCTTGGCCGACTTGATGCGATCAGCCACTTCTTTGCGCTTAAAATTCTTTAATTCATCTAATTCACGAATTAAATTATTTAAACCTTCTTGTGTAAAAACTTTTTTTTCCTCTTTTTCTTCCATATTTTATTATATATTGATTATTACTTTCATCTTAACAAATTATTGCGAAAAATACCACTCCATAAATTGTCTAGCCACAGTGACCGCTAATCCTGTATCACCGCCCTCTTCGACCAGTACTGACATGGCAATCTTTGGCTGATCATATGGCGCAAAGGCCACAAACCAAGAATGTGGAGTTTTATTGCGATTAAACTGGGCCGTGCCTGTTTTGCCAGCTACTTCGACTGACACTGATTGTAAGCTCTGAGCAGTGCCACGGACCACAGTTTCACGCAAAGCTTTACGAATTATCTCTAAATTAGCAGAATCCACCACATTAGTCAAAGCAATTTTTGGCTCATAATTAACGCTTACTTCGCCATTTTTTACCTCCTTAATAATGTGCGGCACAAATATTTTACCGTGATTGGCAAAATATGACACCAAAGAAGCCGCCTGTATAGGCGTAGTCAAGAGATAACCCTGACCAATTGATAAGTTATAAGTATCACCCAAGTACCACCTCTCCTTCGTGGTGGCTTCTTTCCACTCTTTGCTGGGTAAAAAACCATTGGCTTCAGCTGGCAAATCAAGGCCAGTTTTGACACCTAGCCCAAATTTTTTGGCGTAGTTAATAATACGATCCACGCCCAAGCCCTCATTGATCCACTGGTTGTTGCCTCCACCTACAGAATAAAAAAAGGTATTAACCGAATCAGCAATGGCCCAATATATATTTGTCTTACCATGACCGCCCGGTCTCCAATCAGGAAAAAAACTACCACCAACATTGATGCCTCCGGTGCTTAAAACCGTAAATTTATCATCAATTATCTTCTCTTGTAAGCCAGCCGAACCCATCACCAATTTGAACACCGAACCAAGTGGATACTCTCCGCTGACAGCCCGGTTGAGCAAAGGCAGATTAGGATCCTGAACTATTTTGGAGTAAGAATCATTGTTTAAAATTGTAGTAAATATATTATTGTCATAGAGTGGCAAACTATTCATGGCAATGACACCGCCATCATTAGGATCTAAAACAACGGCCGCCATTTTATTTTTTCCGGTGCGCGTAGCATTTTGTTCCATTATCTCAGCCAACTTATTTTGGGCCTTGGCATCAATAGTCAAAACTATATCATGACCGGCAATTGGCTCAATATATGAAACCAAACTTTTTTCATTAAACAAAGCATCAACCTCGGTTTGTCTTTTGCCGTCAACTCCTTTTAATTCTTTTTCGTAAATACTTTCTACACCAGTGCGACCAATTCTATCAAGAAAAGTGTAGTCTGGATGACTGACTAAATCTTGATCATTGACCACGCTCAAATAGCCCAAGATATGAGAAAATTGCCCAGACGATAAATACTGCCGACGCGGTTCATAGGAAACTTTTAGAGCTGGATACTTTTCACTGACCACCATCAGGGCCATGGCCTGATCGTAAGGTACATTTTCGTAAATAAGAATCTTATTATTTTCACCAGCATTCGTCAGGCGCTTTTGAAATTCATCTTGATTCAAGGACAATCTTTTTTCCACCAAGCTACTGATTTCTGACTGTTGGCTTTGATTGCTATCCCAAATGGCTTTATCTATATAAAGAAAAAAATAAGAAATATTGCGCACCAGCAGATTACCAAATCTATCATAAATCAAACCACGATTAGCCGTAATAACTTCGGTCCTAATCCTATTGCCCTCGGCTATGCCCCGATAGTAGCTACCTTTCAATATTTGCAAATAAGTGGCTCGCAAAAGCAAGATGCAAACACAGCTAAAAAAAATAATTAGAGCATTTTTTATTTTTTGATCGCTGGCAAATTTACCCAAATTTTGACCACGTGACACAAATTCAAAATTCAAATAATCGCCAGCTTTTTTATCAACAAAAAAATCCTTGACTCGAGCATCTTTGACTTCTCCTTCTTGTATTTTAAAAGGATTGTTTTTCATGCTTTTTTATCCAAAAATTATAGTGCCAAACATGCCAAAATATAACCACAAAAATATTAATAGCCGCGCCCTTTAAAATAGCTCCTAAATAACGTGAGTCAATGTGGTAGATCACTACATTAAATACACTGTGCGCCAAAAATACGAACAGCCAGTATAAAATAAAAGAAAAACTCGTGAGCGCTAAAACTGTTAATATATTTTTTGAAGTAAAAGTAGTTAGTTGTAAGTTTTTTAAAATAAAAATAATAAAAACAAAAACTATTGCATGAAAACCAAACTGAGCCGAAATTGAATCTAGCAAAACACCGGCCGTTAGAGCAAAAGCATAAGCCACCCACTCTTCCTTGATATTAAAATATACCAACAATAAGCTGATCAAAAATGGTTGAACATACTGCCAACCATTACCATAAAAATTTAGCACCAGATGAAAATACAATGATACTAAAAATAATATCAGCGCCGTAATATATCTCATATTATTTTATTATTGCTACAACCGTTAAGGTGTTCAAATCAATTATTGGATCCACTGTCGATACTTTGAATAGCTCCTCAGCTTCGGCTTTTATTTCGCCAATACGTCCCACAACTAGCCCAGCCGGTATGTCAGGATTTAAATCCGAGGTATAGACCAAATCGTTTTTTTTGATTTCTTGGGACTGAGGTATAAAGCTCAAACTCATGCCCAAGCCAAATGAACCAGTCAAAACACCAGACACCGACTGCTCGTCCCCTACTCGCACCGCGATTTTACTGCCATTATCAATCACTAATCTGACCACAGCCGAGTCCGCATTGACGGCTGATATTTTGCCAACCATAATGCCATTGTTTACAACTACCGCTTGTCCAAAATTTACACCCTTGTTTGATCCGGCGTTGATTAGTAGTAAATTTTTATTGATTGGATCGCGACTCAAAATATTGGCTAACTCCAAATTATATCTTTTTTCTTCACGAAAATTTAATAAATTTCTCAATTGCTCATTTTCCGACTTCAAGGCCAGTAGCTTGGCATTGGCCACCAACAATTTTTGATAATCTTGCTGCAAATTATCACCCGGGGCTAGCAAGCTATTAACCGAATCTTTTGGCACAAAAATCGTTCTGACAAACACGCCAAAATCAAAAATTTGGCTATTCTTCAATAAGATTAATAAAAAAATAGCCACCAAACACAAGCCGAATAATTTTAAATTTAACCTCAGCATATTAGCCCTAGTTTAAATCTTTAGTTGGTGGCAATAATATTTCTTTTAGATGCTCCAAATCATCCAGTATTTTACCAGCTCCTCTGACTACAGCTGTCAACGGCTCATCAGTAATATACACTGGCATTTTTGTTTCTTTGGAAATCAATTCATCCAAGCCACGAATCAATGCTCCACCGCCAGTCAAGACCATGCCTTTTTCATACAAATCAGAAACCAGTTCTGGTGGTGAATTTTCAATGGTGGCTTTTATGTTGTCAATGATTATTTTCATTGGCTTAATGATGGCCTCACGAACATTGGCATCGGTAATGTGAACTTCTTTGGGTAAGCCCGTGATCAAATCACGTCCGCGCATGATTGTTTCTAAAGTTTGGTTTAGTGGCAAAACAGAGCCAACTTGAATTTTTATTCTTTCGGCTGTGCGCTGTCCTAACAATAAATTAAATTTGTCTCGAGCATATTGAATAATAGCTTCGTCAAGTTTGTCGCCGGCAATTTTTAATGATTTCCAAGACACAATACCCGAAAGTGAAATCACGGCAATCTCCGTCGTACCGCCCCCCAAATCCACCACCATACTGCCACTGGCCTCTTGGATGGGTAACCCAGCGCCAATAGCCGCGGCTATTGGCTCTTCTATCAACCAGACTTCAGAAGCGCCAGCTCGCAAGACAGCGTCTTCCACAGCCTTTCTTTCTACTTCAGTGACATCAAGTGGGATGCCGATCACTACGCGCGGTCGAGGCATAAAAGTCATTGACTCACGATGCACTTTTTCAATAAAATACTTAATCATTTTTTCCGTTACTTCAAAATCAGAAATTACGCCATCCACCATTGGTTTGGTGACAGTAATGTGCTGAGGGGTCTTGCCCAACATAGTCTTGGCGTCATCACCAACCGCAATTATTTTTTCGGTGCGATTGTTGATAGCTACCACACTGGGTTCATTGATCACAATACCCTGGTCTTTGACATAGACCAAGGTGCTTGAGGTGCCAAGGTCAATACCCATGTCCTTGGAAAATTTTCTGAATAATTTCTTAAACATTATAGAATTTTTTTACCTGATAGCCTCTTTAGTTCTTACCATTTTTTGACTAAATTAGCAAACTACAAAATTAATAAGCTTTGGCAAATAAAACACGTTTTTTAGACGGCTTACCACTATAAACGCACTTACCGACTTCGGGCTTTTGCTCAAACGGTATGCATCTTATAGTAGCGCTTGTTTCTTGCTTAATTTTCTCTTCAACCTCACTGTCCCCTGACCAGTGAGCCAAAACAAAATTATTATTATTTATTTCTTTTACAAAATCTTCCCAATTATCTACTGACACTGTTTTGTGTAATCTAAAATTTTCCGCTTGTTTAAACATTGAGTTCTGAATATCCTTTAGAGTTTTTTTGATAATTGTCGGCAAATTATCCAAATTGACATTTTCTTTACTCATCTTATCACGACGCAGTAAAACAACGGAATTACTTTCAATTTCTTTGTTGCCTACTTCCAAACGAATTGGCACTCCTTTTTTCTCCCATTCATTGAATTTAGCGCCAGTGCTAAGATCTGTTCTTTTATCAATTTCCACTTCTTTGACGCCATATTTTAATTTTTTTACAAAGTTTAAAATTAAAGAATTGTCTTCATTATTTTTTAAAATAGGCACTACCACTACTTTGATAGGGGCGATTTCGGGAGGCAAGACCAAGCCCAGATCATCACTATGAGTCATGACTAAACCGCCAATAATACGCGTGCTCATGCCCCAACTAGTTTGCCAGACGTATTGAAATTTATTGTTCTGATCCAAATATTTTGTATCAAAAGCTTTGGCAAAATTTTGTCCTAAATTATGGGAAGTAGCAGACTGTAAGGCCTTGCCGTCCTGCATCATAGCTTCAATAGTATAAGTATATAAAGCGCCAGCAAATTTTTCACTTTCCGATTTGCGACCAGCCACTACACTCATAGCCAATTTCTTTTCCACCAAGTCTTTGTAAACTTTCAACATTTTTTTGGCTTCTTTTTCAGCTTCGGCTTTACTAGCGTGAGCCGTATGACCTTCTTGCCATAAAAATTCTGAAGTCCGTAAAAATGGACGGGTACGCATTTCCCAACGCATAATATTGGCCCACTGATTTATCAAAATTGGCAAATCACGCCAAGATTTTACCCACTGAGAAAAACTATTATTAATAATAGTTTCTGAAGTTGGACGAACAATCAATTCTTCTTCCAGCTTTGCCTCATCATCAACCACAATTTCTCCATTAGTATTAGTTTTTAAACGATAATGAGTAACCACAGCACACTCCTTAGCAAAACCCGCCACATGACTGGCTTCTTTAGCAAAAAAAGATTTTGGTATAAGCAGTGGAAAATACATATTCTTGTGCCCAGTATCCTTTATTTTTTTATCAAGTAATTTCTGAATATTTTCCCAAATAGCATAACCATAGGGCTTGATAATCATAGTTCCTTTTACTGGACCATACTCTGCCAGATCAGCCGCTCCTATAACATCCAAATACCATTTGGAATGATCCTCCGCTCTTTTTGTAATTACATTGTTTTGTTTACTCATATTATTTACTATCTATATATTGTTGAATTCTTAATTTTTCTTGAAGCAATAATTCTCCCCCGTATTCTCCGCTGTGGGCTTTTTGCCCTTCATAAGAAACTTTTTTTTGATCAAGATGTAAGTCAATAATCAATCGATCTGGCTCTGATCGAACATAGGCATGATAACGCGGATAAAGACCAGTACCCAAGCGACGAATAAAACTATCGCTGTGTGGACTGGGATGATAGCCCAGTTGCCGAAACAGCAACAAGTGATTGCCAAAAACATTTTTTACAGAAAAATTCATTTTAAAATAAACCTTTAATTTTTTCTAAAAAGCCACCGCCATAGCGCATCAAGTCGCGATAAGTAATGACTACTATCAAAAGCATCAATAAAGCAAAACCGCTATTGTGCACAATACCTTCTATTTTTTCACTGATTTTTTTGCGGCGAATTTTCTCAATGAGAATAAATAATAAACGGCCACCATCTAAAGCCGGAAAAGGAAGAATATTGATAATTCCCAAATTGATAGATAATATAGCGGCAAACTGTAATAAATAAATAAAACCCATTTGCGCCACCTGGCCAGTGATCACGGCCACGCCAATTGGCCCAGACAAATCAGCTGACACTTTGCCCTGAGTGATTAAGTTGAAAAGCAAGGAATATAGAGCTTCCAAAACGCGATAGGACAAAACAGCGGTAGCGCTTAAGCCCTGCCAAATACTACCGAAAAAACCATATTTTATGATTCCAGTATCGACCATGGCAATGCCAATTATGGGATCCTTATGATCCGGCATTAATTTTGGTGATAATTTTATTTCTTGTTGTTGCTTGTTTCTTTCAATAGTAAAAGTCACCGACTGATTGACTTTTAGCTTACTAAAAACTTCATCAGTATTTTTGACTTTAGCGCCATCAATAGCCACAATGATATCATTTGTTTTCAAACCCTGCTCCTCGGCTGGGCTCTGCGGAAAAATTTCTACAATTACTACATTTTGTTTGGATATTTTGTCTGGTGCTGTGTTTTGGTCAATAGTCTGCGGCAAGCCAAGTAAAAAACCAATGGACAATAAAACAAAAGCAAAAACAAAATTCATGATCACTCCGGCTGACAAAACAACTGATCTTTTCCAAGCTGGCTGATTGGCAAAATTTTTGGGATTGCTATCTTGTCCGCCATTTTCTCCGATAATTTTCACAAAGCCACCCAAAGGCAACAAGTTCAAAGAATAGACCATAGCGTCATCCACATCTTCCTTTAATTCCGACGGAGTTATTTTGTTGCCCCAAAACCATTTCCACTTCTTGATTGTTTTTGGTTCATCAATTTCTCTTATTACTTCAGTGACTGTTTCTTTGACTAGCTCAGTTGACTCATCAATTTTAGTATCTTGCAATTCAATGCTTATTTCGTCGGTTTTTACAATCGGCTGTAATATCTTTTTTTTGGTGACCAATACGCCAAAAATTCTCGGCGGATAGCCAAAGCCAAACTCCTCCACGCCTACTCCTAATTTTCTAGCACTAACAAAATGACCCAACTCGTGGACAAAAACCAATAAACCCAAAACTAAAATAAATACGATAATTGTGGTCATAAATTAAATAGTCATTATTTCTTGCTCTTTTTTGTCGCCAATTTCTTTGATCTTGTCATTGTATTCTTTGATCAAAAGATCGAGGTCTTTCAAAGCCACAAATTTTTCGTCTTCGGGTATGTCTTTATTTTTTTCCATGGCCATTACTTCTTCGCGGATTTTTTCTCGCTGACCGCGCAAGATGACGCGTCCCTCTTCCAATTTTTTATGCAAAACCTTGACCAGCTCTTTGCGACGCTCCTCAGATAGGGGTGGGAAATTCAGTCTAATCAAATCGCTATCAACCACAGGATTGATGCTAAGGTCTGAAGTCTGTATCGCCCGCTCAATGTCTTTCAAGATACTTTTGTCCCAGGGTTTGATAGCAATGGTCTGTGGCTCAGGACTGGTGATGGAAGCCAATTGCAACAACTCCGAAACTGTACCGTAGACTTCGACTTTTATCTTTTCCACCACACTAGGAGAAATGCGTCCGGTGCGTAAAGTATTAATATCGGTTTTCAAAAACTCTATGGTCTTTTCAAACTGATTCTTGTTGGCCAAAATAAATTGGTGCATATAGTTTATTTTTTCGTTGGATAATAATAATTTGCTAAGTAAAAAAATTTGCTGTCATCGGAAAATACTGACCAAACTGGTTTGCCACTATTTGGTAGCGGTGTGATGTTCCAGTTCACTCCGGCGTCAAAAGTGCGATAAAACGCGCCGGTGCTAGCGTACAGCACTTCGTTGGTATTGTCCGGATTAACTCCGACAGCCGTAATGGTTTCTTTTTTCTTGGGTGGAATCAATTTCAACTGACGCCACATGTCGCCAAATTTGAGACGATAAATACCAACCGTATTAACATAAATCAAGCCATCGCCAACGCTTTTGTCAGCACTAATAGCCAAATAGCTCTTAGAACCGCTGACTTTACCAAATTCTTTGAAATTACCCTCATCAGCAACCTCTGACTGATCAACCTGCGTTGTCATCAAATCCACCCAATTGGCGGGATTTTCCGCGCCATCAGGACTGCGCCAAATACCAGCTGACTGCGTGACTACATAAATTATTTTGCTATCAACATGATTCTGGATAATGATGTTAACAATATTATTGTTAAAACGATAGATTGAATCCCAAGTCACTCCGCCATCAAAACTGCGGATAAAATTACCCTCGCTAGTGCCAGCGTAAATTATTTTGGGGTTGTCTTTGCGAATGGCCAAGGCCGTTACTATTATTTTTGTCCGCGCTTCAAAATAAACTGGAACCCAAGTGCGACCACAATCCTTACTCATATAAATATAATTATTGGCCGCGGCATAAATAGTGCATTTGTTGGTGGCTGGATCCGGACTAACGGCAATAGCATTGACCGCACCCTTGTCAGCCAAAGTCTGCAACCAAGCTTGACCATAATTATAGGTGTAGTAGATACCTTCATTTTGCGAACCAATATACAAAGCCGCCGGATCATTGGGGTCCAGGGCATATGATACTATAGAAGCTGTGTCTAGTGTTCTTACTTTACCGCCCGTAGCATAGACATCAGATACTTTTTGCCAATTCAAAGTGTTGGCTTGCACGGAAAAATCAGCTGTCCTAAAAATACCGCCTTTGTAAGTGACTGGTACGGCCGCTTTCTTGGAAGAAGTGGTGGGAAAAATAGTACAACCCGAAACAAAAAAGGCCAAGATTAATAAACTAACTGCTCTAAAAATCGTTTTTTTGTTTTTCATGTTTTTACTTTAAATTTAAAAAAATATTTTCCCACAATAATTGCGGGTTAACATTGTTATTTAATTTTTGTTTATAATCCGTCAGACGAGTTAAGTTTTGTAATAATTGCTCGGATGAATAACTAGAAGAAATATTATTTAACTCACTCTGAAAAACTTGATTGACAATGGGCTTGTCTAATTTTATCCACAGCAAATCGCGCATCATCACCTCCAAATAATCTATATACACCTTAGTATTTTGACCAAGATCTGAAACACGAGCTTCGGGATTTTCTTTTTTCAACAAAGCAAACCATTTTTCAATAATCTGCATTATGTTGAAAGTATTGCTGGATAATAATTTGATAATAAAATTGCAATTTTTCTTCCAAGGATCTAAATTTTCTTGCATCAGTTGTTTGGCTAGTCCGGGTTTGCCAAAAGATAAATTCATAATGGTCTGGCGTTCACTGTCATCAAAATCAAACTTGGAAATCCACTCCTCCATTTCTTCTTTTTTCAAAGCCTGAAATTTGATGAGCTGACAACGAGAAACCACGGTGGCTGGCAATAAATTAATATTATCCGATAATAAAATAATAAGCGTATTAGCGGGTGGTTCTTCTAAGGTTTTCAATAATGCATTAGCCCCAAAAATATTTATTTTTTCCACATTGTAAACAATGGCGATTTTTTTGTTGCCATAAATGTTGGCCATCTGCAAGCTATGCATAAACTCGCGAACATTTTCCACAGACAACTCTTGATCGTCTTTACCTAAAGTGTAAAGGTCAAGATAGGCATTTTTGGCCACCAGTTTGCAGGGCTGGCACTGTCCGCAGGGCTTTTTGTCAGCACTGGCGCAGAAAATACTACTGGCAAAATAATTAGCAATCATTTTCTTGCCCAAGCCCTTTGAGCCGTAAAACAAATAAGCATGAGCTAACTTCTCTTGCTCAATAGAATTTTGTAAAAACTGAATGGCTTGTTTATGACCAAAAATTGGCCAATGATATTTGTCCGACATTGAATAAAAAATACCATTTTTCAGGTAAAAAATCAACAGTGAAAAATAGTATTTTGCTCAATAAATCAACATTAATTTGAATGTGTCTACAACATTGACAAAATCTATAAAATGTGATATATTATAAAGTAAACCAAAATGGCTAATTCCAGCCACTGGTAAGTACTCTAAACATTCCCTAGGAGGTCGTGATGGCAGCGATTCTGTTGTTCGCCTTTCAGGTCATCATGGCCTGGATCTACATGATTCCGCAGGTGATCGGCATCCTGCATGGTAAGACCGGTGGTCTGACGCTGGCGATGTGGCTCATTTTCATGGGCTACCTCTTCGTCAGCCTCTCGTTATCAGTCATGGCCTGGAAAGAGAAGAGGGAGCGGATTAGGCTCTACACCATCATCATCTTTGCCCAATGGGTCGTCTTTATCTCTGCACTGTTCATCATGTGCATTGGATCAGTCCATTGGTCAAACGGTGACACGGCAGTATGCATAGCTGTTGTAGTGCTATCCATCTTCACTATTTCTCGCCATGGACTCAAGAACCCCATCACTCGTGGCTGGCTAGCAGTTTGGTGTAAGGGCATCCCCCAACTCTGGATGGCTTATACCATGTGGCACCAAGGTAGTGCTGAATGGCTACCGACCATTTCACTACTGGCCACCAATGCTACAGCCATGCCTCGGCTGGTGCAGGTCTATCTGCAAGGCAAGCACGGTGGCTGGGACAGACCGACCAAAGCACTAATGCTGGGCGAGTCATCTAATGTCGGAACATGGCTAGTGGTAACACTGGTCTGGCTCACCCTTAGAGTGTTCTGAAACACTAGGGGCATACAGACTGGAGCATGTCTGTCATCAAAACTGCTCGAAGCCCGTTGCACACGCGACGGGCTTTTTCTTTACAAAAAAAGAAAGTAATTAAAAATTATACTTTTTAAATACTTTCTACTTTTTACTTGTCACTTGATGCTTTATAACTCTTTGTCTAGAGCCAAATTGACCATCTGATCAGCCACTTTATTTTTCTCTCTGACAATGTGGTGAAACTTGATGTGATCAAATTGTGTTAGTAAATTCCAAACTTTTACAAAAATTTTGGCTAGCTCTTTGTCTTTGACGCGATATTCTTGATTGAGCTGTTTGACTACTAGCTCACTATCCAGATAACAATCTAAAAATTTAATTTTATGCTTGATGGCTAAACTAATGCCGTGCAACAAGGCCTGATATTCGGCTTGGTTGTTGGTGGTAGAGCCAATGGTGATTCCAAAGCGGTCAATCTCTTTTTCCTCCGCATAAAGTACCCCGCCAATAGCGGCTGGTCCGGGATTGCCTCTTGAACCCCCATCAGTAAATAATTTTGCTTTAATCATTATTTATAACTTTATTTTTATTAAACTTACGCTAAATTCTGTCATTCTATCGTTTCGTCCGAAGGACAAAACGATAGAATCTACAAGTATAAATTAAGGATATGGATTCTATCGGCCATTCGCCCGTGCTCATGGCCTCCAGAATGACAAGTCTATTTTACTTAACGTGAATATCTTTAATTTTTAATTGTATTTCACGATTACCATTCCATTCGTTGATATTTATATTATAAACGATGTCGACATTGTGGCCAACTGCCAAATCAATATTTCCGAGACCAAAACCAATGCCACCAATTTTTTTGTTGTTTTGCGCTAATTCTAATTTCAAATGTTTGCCATCAGAACCAACTTTACGCGCTTGGCTGATCATAACATTTTCACTGACAAAATATGGCTCGGGATTGCCTTGGCCGTGTGGCTCAAATTTCTGCAACCAATCAACCAACTCCCAGTTTATTTGCTCCAAATCAATTTTTTTCTCAATTTCCAATTTACTTTGAAAAAGCGAATCTTTTAACTGATCTTCAGCTAATGCTTTAAGATTTTTTATTAAAGTTTCATAATTTGCTTGAGTTGTGGTAAAACCAGCGGCCTGCGGATGTCCACCAAATCTAAGCAACAAATCTTTGTTCTTGGTCAGTGCTTCAGTAATATTGAATCCCTCCAAACTACGGGCTGAACCCACAATCTTGTCGCCTTGACCGCAAATCACTAGGCAAGGACGATTATACTCCCTGAGCAGTTTGTTGGCAGCCAAACTTACTAGACCAGCTGGCCAGTCCGCTTTATAGAAAACCAACAATTTGTCAGTAGCGCTTATATCTAAAGTCTTGGCCTCACGAAAAATATTTTCAGTGATTTTTTGCCTTTCACTATTATTTTGATTCAAAGCTGCAGCCATTTCAGCGGCTTTGGCTTCGTCTGTTTCAATCAATAAAAAATAAGCTTGGTTGGCATGGTCCATGCGTCCGGCTGTGTTAATTCGCGGCGCTATGGCAAAAGCAATATTCGTAGCATCAATTTCTTTGGGTTCCAAACCCGCCACTTTGAACATCATCTGCAAGCCGACGCGCCGCGTCTTCCGCAAGACAATGAGTCCGTGCTTAAGTAGGGTTCTATTTTCTCCAATAATAGGCACCATGTCAGCCACAGTAGAAATAGCCACCATGTCCAAAAGCCATTTTTCTTTGGATTCTCTGTCTTTGAGCTCAAATTTATTACTAGCATGCTTAAGTAGCGCTTGTGCTAATTTGAAAGACACTCCGCCACCACACAAAAATTTGAAAGGATAAGTTTCCCCGGGTGCTTGCGGATGAATAATGGCGTAGGCCTCTGGCAATTTTTCCGGCATGGCATGATGGTCAGTGATGATCACATCAACATTTTTGCTGTTGGCTAAGGCCACTTCTTCATTGTTACTGACTCCACAGTCGCAAGTAATTATTAATTTTGTACCGTTGCTGGCAATCTCTTCCACTGAAATCAAATTCAAACCATAGCCCTCTTTTTCGCGGTGTGGTAAATAGACCGCAACCTTGGCTCCCAAATCAGTGAGCACACTATTCAAGATCACTGCCGAACTCACGCCATCAGCATCATAGTCAGCATAGACAGTGATTAATTCTTTTTGCTCAATAGCTTGGTAGATGCGTTGACAAGCTTTTTCCATGTCTTTGAACAAAAAAGGATCATGAATGTCTTGACTATAATCAGGTAATAAAAATTCATCTACTACCTCTTGATTTTGCAAATTACGAGAAAACAAAAGCTGAGTCACTATTGGTGGCAATTCTGGAAACTTTTCCGTAAGTTCTTGGGGAGCTTTTTCTTTTATCTGCCAAATATAGGGCATTTTAATAAAAATAAATAATCACACTATCGTTACTGTCATTCCGGATTTATTCCGGAATCTAGTTAAAAAATGGCTAGATTCCTGCCTGCGCAGGAATGACGGTAGTAATTGTGTGATTATTGTAGCAATAATTAATAATTTTGGGAAATATTTCTAGTCTGCGAGGCCCCCTCTATCCATACAAAGTATATAAATCCCCTGATATTTAAAATAATCTGGCCGAGTAATATTTTCTGGCAAGGTAAGGTTATTCTTTTTATAATATAAAGTAGTTTTATCAAGATACTCGCTATAACACTTGTGAGACCAATAATAAAACCAAAAATAAAAACTAAAAAATAATATTAAACCAAACAGTAGATATTTATAATTACCATATTTTATTACTCTAATAATAATAAAAATAATTAGCACCAAATATAAAAATAACCCACCAATCATCATGGTTAAAATTAAAGAACCATTCCAGGTAATCATAAATTTCGGCGGAAATAAATCATAGGATTCAATAGTAAATACAAAATAAGCCAAGTAAACTGTGACTGTAATAATATTAAAAAAAATTCTAAAAATTTTATTTTTTACAGAAAACGAGATTTTTTTAGGTTGGCTTTTTAAAATTGCCTTGGGACCTAAAATTTTCCTCAAGAAACCTATTAAAATTAATGCCAAGTAAACTAATAAAATTAAAAATAATGTACTCCAAAAAAATGAACCATCTTTTAGTCTAACAATAGTCGGCCACCAATAAAATATAATAAAAAATAAAAATAACGGCACGGTCAATATTATTGACAACCTCAAATCTTTAAAAAAATTATTTAATTTCATGTAATTACTTTATCTTCTCCACTTTTATTTTAATGGGTTTATCCATTTTCTTTGCGGACTTTTTATCTTCCTCGTCCTCATCGTCACCTTCCTCTTCAAGCAACTCTTCCTCCACTTTCTCTACTTCTGATTCTTTGGCTAATTCCGGCTCCTCTTCCTCAATGCCCTCCTTTTCATCAACCGATTCCTCTATTTCTTCATCCTTCTTTATACTTTCAACTTTCCCACCCACGGGGTGGTCGCCCTGTGGGCGAGACTTTTTACTGCGGTCTTTATTCTGCAATTCGGCCAATAAAAAAAGTAAACCAAAAGCCAAAAGCAACAAACCAACCAACACAAACCAAAAATACATATTGCTAAAATTAAAAAATGATGTTTCTGGACTGGTGGTCAGCATGGTGTTGTATTGCTCCTTCAACAAGTCCAACTCTTGATTGGCATTTTGCAATTGACCTTCTGTCACCTGCAAATTTTCGTTGACCGTGCTACTAGCGTTTTGCGCCAGCAAAATTACTGATGTAAATATTGCCATGTTTTTGTTGCTATATTTTTCATCTCACCTTCTGGGGCAATCAAAACGCGACAGCCCTTTGGTAAATTTAAATTTTTTAAAACTAAACTGCGAATTACCGCCGAGTTGGTACCTACCACGCCAGTAAACACAATGGCTTGCGGTTTCTTACTCATACCCAAATACGAAGCTAAATAGCGCTTGATATCATAAACATAAACAGCCAAAGCTTGCTTGGCTAATTTTTTCTGAATACTTGAATATTTGAAACTTGACTTGTAGCCACTGACTTTGTAGCCCGAAGCCAGCAATACTTCTCGTAAATCAGCGCTACCACTCAAGCCCAAGAGCCCTGACTCTTGATTGATTAACTGGTCAATTTGCTCTAAAGGCATTTTTTGTTCTTTGGCTAGATACAAGGCCACGGCCGCTGGCAAATCACCGCTACGAGTCGCCATAGTCAAACCCTCATTGGGTGAAAAACCCATGGTAGTGTCTTTGACCTTGCCCGCTTCCAGCCAAGCAATGCTTGATCCCGATCCCAGATGAATAGTAATGGCTGATAATTTATTCCAAGCTATATTCAATTTTTTGGCAGCCCAAGAACAAGCCATCTCATGACTAAGCCCGTGAAAACCATATTTTCTAATGCCAAACTTTTCGTAATATTTTATGGGCAAAGAATATAAATAAGCTTCTGGCTCAAGCCCTGAAAACCAAGCTGTGTCAAAACTGGCAATTATTTTGACTTTGGGCCAAGTAGCTTGCACTATTTTTACCAACTCCAAACTTTGTTCGTTGTGTAATGGCGCCAAGTGATTGTACTGGCTTATTTTTTGTAAAATATTTTTATCCAGCTTACAGCTTTTCTTAAACTCCGCGCCACCGTGAACCACTCGCAAGCCAACAGCTTGAATGTCCAATTTGGCCAGCATTTCATGAATAGCTTGCCAAGCGTTTTTCAAACTGTATTTTTCCGAATAATTAACTTGATTTTTTTTATTATTTTTATAATAAAGCAAAATTGACTTGGCATTGTAAGCAGAATATGAGCCCTCCAAAATTATTCGGCCTAAAACTTTTTTGTCATACTCAAAAACAGCAAATTTCAAACTACTGGAGCCGTTGTTCAAAATGAGTAAATTTTTTTTCTCATTTTTCATAAATATATACTTTTTGCTTATTAACTAAACCCACGGCATTAGCTTCATCAGTATCAAGATGAACATGGGTTTTGAAGTCTCCGACTCTAACCACTACATTCTCCAAAATAGCTGATCGCTCTCCCTTGACCATGATGGCTATTTTTTTACCACTTTTGTATTTCCATTCTTTGGCCTGTTTTTTGGAAATATGCAAATGACGCTGAGCCACAATGGCCGCTGCTACGACATGACCATGTGGCCCCTGCAAAGTGACTTGGCTAGATTTGCGTACTTGTCCAGAAAGCTGAACGACTGGCTTGATGCCCAAAAAATAGCAATCAGTCATTGACAGTTCCACTTGGGTTTTGCGTCGCACCGGACCCACAATCCTCACTTTGGGAAAATAATCACGCCCACCCTTAACCACCAGTGTTTCTTTGGCCGCAAATTCTTCGGGCTGTGACAAATCTTTAAATTTTGATAATTTAAAATTTTTACCAAATAATTTTTCCAAATCTTTTTGGTTCAAGTGGATATGTCGCGCTGATACTTCGGCTATGATTGTTTTCACCCCGTTAGAAATTTTCTTTTCTTTTTTGCTGTGCATAAAATAAAAATAATAATACCAATTGTTATAATTTTACTAACTACAAATTTTCGTGAATTTCTAAACGGGGTTTCATAAATGCTTTTGCTCGTCATTCTGGAGCGAACGCAGTGAGCGATAGAATCCACAAAATGTAGACTCTATCGCTTCGTCCCGCCACACGGGACTACGCTCCAGAGTGACAAAAATTATAATTTATACTTTTTCAAATCACCAGCTTGCAATAAGCCGGTTTGAGCGCCTATTTTTGATACTACGGCGGCGCTATTATATGTACCCAAGGCCAAAGCTTTTTTTATATCCCTATATTTTATCCAGCCGGCCACAAAACCAGCACCAAAAGAATCTCCCGCGCCAGTAGTGTTCAATGCTTTTACTTTTTTGACTGGCCGAAAATGTAATTCTTGACCATCAAAAGCATAAGAGCCCTTTTGGCCATCGGTAATCACGGTAATTTTTTGTCCAAATTTATGTAAATTCTTAATCAAGTCACGAATATTATTTTTTACTTGATGTTTGACTAATATTTCCAAGGCCTCATCACGATTGACAATCAAAACATGAGTTTTTGATAAATAATCCTTCAACCTGCTAGCTGGTAGCTGTAACTGCTGAACTCCGGGATTCCAAGCCAGCTTTATTTTCTTTCTAGCAACATGATGAAATAAAATGTCTGGTTGTTTGGTGTAACTTTTTGGCAGAGAGGCCAAATAAATCCAAGGCGTGTTGATTTTATTTACTTTTTCAGCACTAAGATCAACATAATCATTGGCTCCCCGATAAGCAAAAATAACATGTTCATTGTCTTGCCCCACATTAGCCACAAAAGACAGGCCGGTCTTGTGCTTGTGATCAAATTGCACAAGCTTGGTGCTGACTTTTTTTGCCTTAATATTAGCCAAAATATCTTTACCTAAAAAGTCCGAACCCAGACGACAGACAATTTGCGCTTTCAAACCAAGATTGGCAAATGACACAGCCACATTGGCCGCGCTACCACCATTGACCAGATATACTTTGTCGCTATAAATTTTGGCGCCGTATTCAAAGGCCACTAATTTTTGCCTCAACAAGTCTTGTCGATTATCCAAAAACAAAACATTGTCAGCGTAAAACATAATGTCATACACGGCGCTGCCAATGGCTGTAATGTGATTGCCTAACATATTTATTTTTATTTACTTATACTTATATTATAACACAAAAATTAATTTTATTTGTATTGTCTAATATAATACCCAGCTACTCCCATGGCCACACCAACATTGAGCGATTCTTTTTGGCCGTACATTGGCAAATAAATTATTTGGTCGGTCTTTTTTAGTAATGCCTTTGATACTCCACGCACTTCATTGCCAAGCAACAGTGCTAAAGGAAATTGCGGTTTGAATTTATTATATGGTATGGCACCAGCCCCCAGTTCTAAACCAATTATTTTTACCTTTTGTTTTTTGAGTTTGATAAATAAACTAGAAATATTTTTGTGATGCTCCCAAAGCACGAAATTCTCTGACCCCAAAGCTATTTTTGATATTTGAGAAGATGGCGGATGACCAGAATAGCTGGTCAAATAAATTTTGTCCACACCCAAAGCATCAGCGGTACGAAATATAGTACCAATATTGTATAAACTTCTGATATTGTGGGCTATTATATAAAAATCGTGATTGGCTGAAAAAGACCTATTTTTATTCATATCTTGACAGTTTAGTCTTGCTATTGACAAAAAATTTTATATGTGCTACTATGTTACTGTTTTTGTTCGTCCAACTACTAGCCATGCTCGCAAGCTTACGGGGTACAGCTTACGAGATTCACCGTGCGCGTCTCCCCAGCGACAGTTATATATGTCGCCTAAGCAAGACGCAAATATTAACTTTACTTCACACGCGGCGGGGTTTGTCTCACAAGAGCGCCCCGCCTTTTCATTTACATAAATTTTTATTTGTCGTCATGATAAACTTCTTCCTTTTTCTCTTTCATGAAACCCAGCCAATCCTCAAAAGCCAAGACTATCATCTTAAATGGCGCCTCAATAATAAAATCCATGACAAAAGCAAAAATATTTATCTTGCGGAATTTGGTAGACAGCCAACGGCCAACGCCCACAATCGGTAAAGAGAAAAAATTCATTAGGAATGACAAAACATCTTCTTTGTTATCAATCACTTTGAGCTCTTTGGCGGTACTACGAATACGAATAGCAAAAAAACTAACTGCTGTCAAAAAGAACAAAAATATAGCGCCGCTAATTATATTAAAATTTAACTTACGCAAGAGGTAAATAATTCCCCCAAAAACAGCGATGTACAACAAGGTGTACATAAAATTATAAAAAATCTGATAACTCAACGACTGTTTGTATTTTGACTTGAGCTGACACAAAATTGATCGCTCGGATTTACCATAGACCAAATCTTTCAAGTTGGCCAAAATTTTATCAGTATTGTTGGTTCCAGGCACAGAAAAAGACAAAGTAACCAAAAACATCAGCAAAGGTGGAAACACTATATTGATTCCTAAATTAAGCATGTTGATGTGCCCCAAAACATATCTTTCATAAGGAAACTCCAAAGCAACAGCAAACAACACTTTAGTAATAAAAATATAAATAATGGCCCGCATGGAACTCTTGCTGAGCTTACTGCGAATAGATTTGTAACGCTCAATAATCAGTTTTCTGGCTTCGGCTTCCAGCTCCTCTGGCTGGACCAATAAATCCTCTATTTTGGTCTCGTGACGCAATATTAATTCGTGCAAAACCTGAAAAGTAACGACCGGCTCTTTGATGGCTTGTGATATACGGCGTTGATAAGGGTGGCGCAAATGACGCTGGATAGTGCGATAGATAGGGCCTATATTAGTGGCTATTTCTGTGATTAATTTTTGATCGGCTCCAAGCCAATCTGGATAATACAAATTCAGTAGATGATAAGAAATTATTGTTACGTCAGATTTGACTAAGGATTTGTGGATAGTAATATAAAGTTGAATATTTTTTTCTCTAATACTCAAATCGTCACCTTTTAGCTTGACGCGCGGTTTGGTCACTTCATACATGGCCTCAATCACCGCATCAGCAATATCTTCCGGAGTCAGAATAATATCGATTTCACAGGCCTCAATGCCAATCAGCCAATCAAAATAATCCTGCAAATTCTTTTGCTCCAGTTTATCATTTTCATAATGCTCGTTGAGCTGAGCAAACAAATCATTGTACTTGGCAATGACTTGCTCTACTTCCTGAACTTTTGATTCTGGAATACCATTGTTGGGTATGTATTGTCCTCTAACCAAATCCTCAATTAGACTCCTGGCAATCTGGGGTTTTAAAATTTCCAAAATAAAACGGCGCTTTAGATTGCGCTCGATAGCATAACGCCTCAATAAATGAACTTCTTTAAAATCAACGCTGTTTCTCAGCTTTTCATAAAGCGAAGACAAGTGGCTGGCCATTTCTTCAACTGAGATGACATTTTTGTTTTCATCTTGGGCAAAAGCCTCGCGCTGGCGATAAATACGCTCAACTCTTTTAAAAAGGAGTACTACTTCTGATGATATTTTCATATATTAAATCTGCTATAAAAATACCATAAATTGGCTTTTTGTTCAATAATAGTTTATAATATTTTTGTAAATACATACCTATAATACATCTATGCTGTTGAATATTATTATCGCCTCTTTATTGGTCAGCCTTCTTTCGCTAGTGGGTTTAGCTGTTTTTTCCAAAAATCGCTATAGCCACAAAATAATGGACGGGGCTATAGCGCTGGCTGCTGGTGTGCTTTTGGGCAATGTTTTTTTTCATATGTTGCCGGAAATCATGAAAATGCAGGTAGAAAACAACTATGACCCGCAACAAATTTCCTTGTGGATATTGGGGATCATAATTTTTTTATTTTTTACCGAACAATATTTGCACTGGCATCATTGCCACCGCCACCACTGCGACGACCAGCACGAGCACACTGACCCGGCTGGCGTAAATATCTTGCTTGGCGATGGAATACACAACCTAGTAGATGGCATGGTAATCGCCGCTAGCTTTGCCGTTGATAATTCGGTGGGCTGGATGGCAACTTTGGCTATTGCTTTGCATGAAATACCGCAAGAGATTGGTGATTTTAGTCTACTTTTACATTCTGGCTTTTCCAAGGCCAAAGCTTTATTTTGGAATTTTATATCTGGATTACTGGCTATTGTCGGCGCTGTGGCTACTTATTTTTATGCCCGAGTTGCTGAGCACGAAATTATTTTAATATCTTTGGCGGCCGGCAGTTTTTTATACATTGCCATGTCTGATATTATGCCACACCTCCAAGAGCAGAAAAGAGTCAATCAATTTACACAAATTTTGTGGTTTATAATTGGACTGGCTTTAATATTTATGGCCAATAAATTTTTTAATTTTGAAGCTTAAATTTATTCCCAATCTGACGAATCGTTTGACAGAAATTTGATTATATGCTATACTCTTTTCATTGACAATTTAACAAACCTTTGAAGCAAGGAAGCATTATCTTTATTTGGACGCTTGGATAATGTGGAGCTAGTAGCGTAACCGGCAACAATTTTTGGTTACGCTTCCTAATGGGAAGTGTTTTTTGTTGAATGTACCTTTAAAAAATCACACAATCAATCGATGAGGCAAGGAATGATCGTCTGTATTTGGACGCTTGGTCCTCCCACTCCGCCATCTGGCGGATATGGACGGACGAGGACGATCAGGAGCTAGTAGCGTAACCGGCAATTTTTTTGGTTATTAGCTAAACACCTCATTCAGGTGTTTTTTGTTACCTGGTGGCTAGCAAGGAGGAAAAGAACATGAGCACGATTTTTGTCTTGGACCAGAAGGAATCTGCCGAATCCCTGGCCATGGCACTCTGTCAGGAAGGACACGTGACTTACATAAGTTGCGACTACAAAAAGGCCTTAAGACAGATCGCTGAACTGACCGCCGCCAAAGCAGGGCCAGATCTAGTGTTGGCTGAATTTCTGGAAACAGACGGGGCAGAACTTTGCAGGGAACTGCGGCGATACGGTCTGACCAGGAAAATCAAGGTTGTACTGATGAGTCGCGGTGGTCCGCACAGCAATATTGATTATTACCGCCGACTGGGAAAAAGCTACGGAGCAGATGACTACTTACTCAAGTCAGACGACCTGCGAGCAATCGCTCGAAGCATCCAACACTTGATCTAGACAAGGAGGTGTCTCATGGATCTGATCAGCGTCCTCATCCTCATCTCGGCCAAGTACGAGTGGTGACTCCCCTCACCAAAGAAAGGTGGTGATAAAAAATTCGACAGTACAGATGATCACTGTCGATAATAACCTCGGGGTCAGACACACTCACTATCTGACCCCGAACAAAAAATCATTGATTTTCCGACTTGATTGTGCTACATTAAAAATATATAGAATATTCACAATTTAAATAAAGTGAGGCAATGACTGATTACTATCCATTTTGGACGCCAAATTGGTAATCAAGAGCTAGTGGCGTAACCGGCACTTTTATCAACTAAGCCACCCACCTCACCAAACATTAATTGAGGTTTTTTTATGCCTAAATAAGCATTGACAATTTAAAAAACATGGGTTATAATAACCAGTTAATTATTAATCATAAATTAGATATTGCGCTAACCTTGAAATTTTATTTTTAGACTAGCGGAATATCTAAATAGGAAAGAACATTACAACTTGGGAAATCACACAATCACACCGACTCCACCAGTAGTTATGAAATAATCTTACCAAAACATTAAGGGAGGTGAGTAAAACTAGAATTCTCCTTCGGTTTCTGTAGATCGCCAAATCACAGATTACAGGAGGCAAGCGATGAGATTCGTAAGCGTTCTGCTACTGGTTGTGGCTTCCTCGGCGCTTCTGCTGGGTGGCTGCGAACAGAGCCCCACCACTCCGGTGGAAAACCTCAGCCCCGGACAGGAGCACAATGTCTTCCTGTCTACCATGTATGCCAACTACGGCATCGAGCAGTACCACAATGTCGATACCGAACTGGCTATCAATCGTGCCAGCAAGGTGTTCGCCAAGCAGCTGAACCTGCCCGAAGCCGAAGTGCGACAGCAGATGGAGCAAGGAATCCGGGTCTTCAACGACCTGGAAGCTGCTGGGATCATCGATTTCGACCATTTCAAGATCATCGATCCGTCGGGGTTTGCTGAATACATCAGCAACCTCGACCCCGCCACCACCCCCGAAGAACGGCGGATGGTTCGAGACTTGATCGGCGATCTTGTCGCCACTGGCGCCGACAAGTCCCGAAGCTACGACCAGGTGGTGGCCAAATGGAACCACCACTCCGTCACCCAGCGGCTCACCAGCTGCCTGGACGTACTGGCGGCCAGTGATGAGTTCTGGACGACGCCCGACGCAGACAAGAAGCAACCCTATACCGCTGGCGAGGTCCAGATGTGGGATACCGGCGGAGCTCTGGCGGGAGCTTGGCTCGGTGGTCCCCTCGGAAGCCTGCTCGTAGGAGGGCTCACCTCTTATCTGGCAGCCGAATACTGCTCGCTCTGCCCGCCGGACGAACCGCCGCCGCCACCGCCGCCCCCGCCGCCGCCACCGCCGTCACCGAACGGTTATGATCCGCCGCCCGTCGTCCTGTCCGGTTTCATCTCTTTTCCTCCTCGCCACCCCGCTGGCTGGGCGGTGGTGGTCATGCTGATCGTCTGTGTCACGGCCTGGCTGATATTGCACAAGCGATATCAGCTTGGTAAGTTCTGGGGTTTGGGCATGATCATGCTGATCGGCTCCTTGTCCCAGATCGCCGCCAGCAGCATCAGCCACACCAACAACAGCATGTCGATCTTGCTGTTGGTGATTTCCAGCGTGATCGGAATCTGGCTCATTCGTCGCAACACCCAACGGCGAGTGTTGAACTAGACACCTCAAACAGAGACCACGCATAGGACCCCGCATCTGTTGCATTCACAATGCACTGCGGGGTCCTCTTTTTATTGACTAAATGCTAAATATATACTATAATTTTTTTGTTTTTTATATTTATTCGGGGACCCGTCCGCCTCGGCTACGCCGCAGGCGTGCCGGGCGAGTCTACTATTCATAAGGACATAGTCATATATAAAACAAGTAGTATAATTTACATTATTTTTAAACATTCGGGGATCGTCTAATGGTAGGACAGCGGCCTTTGAAGCCGTGAATTGGGGTTCGAATCCCTGTCCCCGAGCCACTCGACTCGTCGTCGTTTCACTCCGCCTCGCTCGTGATTTCAGCTCCTCACTTCGTTCGTTGTTTCAACCCTTCATATAAAAAAGACGAGGTGAGTGTCCCGAGCGTAGTCGAGGGACAAAACAATTTTTTATGAAGTATACCTAAGATGCTGCGCAATAGCGCAGCGCCCCGAGCCAGCCTTCGCCAAGGCTACGGCTGGCTTACAGCCATAAAATATACCACAAAATTTAAAAATTAATTAAAAAATAAAATTATATGTCAGAAAACATTATTGAGGAAACTTCATCGAATACACCAGAAGAAAAGCAAAACGAAGAACAAAAAATTGATAAAAAATCAATAAAAATTAGCAAAAAACTTATAATTATTATTTCAATAATTATTGTGCTGGGTATTTTAGCTTGGTTTTCCAAAAGCTTATTTGTAGCGGCCATTGTTGATGGCCATCCAATAAGTCGCGCCTCTGTTGTTCAAAAACTAGAAAAAGAAGCTGGTAAAAATTTATTAGAATCCCTGGTTATTGAAAAACTAATCCAAAACGAAGCTAAAGTAAAAAAAATTACCGTCAGTGATGAGGAAATAAATGCGGAAATAACAAAAATTGAAACTCAAATAACTTCACAAGGCGACACCATGGATAGCGCGCTCGCCGCTCAAAATATGACTATTGATGATTTGAGAGGACAGATTGTTACTCAAAAAGAATTAGAAAAATTGTTGGCTGACAAAGTAGCTGTCACTGATGAAGAAGTTGCCAAATATATTGCTGATAATCAAGTCCCTATGACTGCCGGACAAGAGGCCACAATTAACGAACAAATTAAAAGCGAATTGCGCAACCAAAAACTTAGTACTGAGGCTCAAACTTTTATAGCCAGTTTAAAAGCCAAAGCTAAAATTCAATACTGGGTAAATTATTAAATTGTTGTTAAATTAATAAACTCAAAAAACACCCACCCATTCGACTACGCTCACCACAAGTCGCTCAGGGTGATTTTTTGTTAAATTTACTTCTTATTGACTACATGATATATATATGATAATTTATGTTGTCAGCTCTGGTTAGACCAGAACATGTTCCTAAACTTCAACTTTCTTAAGGGGGTGATTGTCATGGCGAAGGATGAACTCCCTCCGGACAAGATCGAGATCCAGGGCGGCCGAGTAGTCAGCTTGGAAGAGTGGTGTATGTGGAACGGAGAGCCCGCTCTCACGCTCCAAGTCTCCAGAATCACGAGCGGCTACTCTGTCTGTGTGTCTGACCCCGAACATGGTGGCCATGCCCCGAGACAGGGTGCTACCCTGCAAGAGGCAGCCGTCGATGTGCTGCACCCCGAGGTCATCGGGAAACTGGAAACGCTCTTCGGGATGAAGAATCCAGCCGAAGCGCAGATACGCGAGCATCACTATCGCAAGGGTGATGGTCTGCTGGTCATCATCGGCTAGTGCCCTCGACTCCGCCGCTCAGCTAACAACTGGGCGGCGGTTTTTCTTTATTTTAAAAATTGTTAATGCGACAATTAAAAAACCACCTAGCACCGTACGGCATAGAGTGGTTTTTTAATTAAACTATTTTTTTATTTCACTAAATAATTTATATTGACCTCAACCACATACTCATAAGTACCAGATGGCACACTGGCTGACCCAGCGGCTACACCGCCACCGACTCCCATACCGCCCTTGGCATCATAAAGTGGCATAGGCGAATTTTCCCACCAGCCGACAATACGACCCAATCTAACTCCAGATTTTTTAGATATTTCCTTGGCTTTTTCCTTGGCATCAAGTATGGCCTTGATTCTGGCTTCTTGTTTTATTTGTGACATATTGGAAAGCTCAAAAGAAATATTATTGACCTGATTGGCACCCGCACCAGTGGCTGCGGAAATTATTTTTCCCACTCGAGAATTATCAGAAATATCTTTGACCGTCACCTGCAATTGCTCATTGGCTGAATAGCCAGAAGTAATTGGTCGACCATTGATATAGTCTGTTATTGGATTCAAGCTATAATTTTCTGTTTTGATTTCACTGTCGGCAATGCCCTGATCCTTGACGGCTTTTATAATATTAGCGATTTTGTCATTTAACTCCTTCATAGCTTGTTCAGCATTGGCCACGCGATCAACCTGCACTCCCAAGCTAATTTTAGCTACATCCGGATTATAAGTAATACGACCCTCGCCCGGCACCTGGACTGTCCATTGTTGGTTGCTGACAATCCTATCTCTAATAATTGATACTACAATAATACCCGCTACTAACAAAAGAGCTAATACTTTAAGTATGAAACCCTTATTAGTATATTTATGGCCTTGATTTGTTGTTTCTTCCATATTTTTTGTATATTTAATAATTATTCTATATTATAACATCATTTAAAAAGAAAACAAAAGAGGATATAAACCTTTCTTTTCTTTACCACCTTTTGCACAAAAGGTGGTGCCAAAACTTCTCGCTGGCCATACTTCGGAAAATTTGTTTAGCTCGCTCCAATTGCTGGCGCGAAACTCCCTCGCCTTTGGCTCGGTCAAACATCGCACCAGCAGCCATTTCCGCTCGCTGACAAATTTTTACCTCCGTAGGCCAATGCTCGTATTTATTTCAAACTCGCTTTAATGAAGTCCCGAAAAAGTGGATGCGGTCTAAGTGGTCTGGACTTAAACTCTGGATGAAACTGCGAAGCCACAAAAAAAGGATGATCTCTGATCTCAATAATTTCTATTAATCTTTTGTCTGGCGATAGGCCAGCAATGCGCAAACCAGCTTTTTCTAAACGCTCCCGATAATCCATATTGAATTCATAACGATGTCTGTGTCGTTCATCAATTCTTGATTTTTGGTAAGCTTTGTAACTCAAAGAATCTTTATCCAAAATACAGGGGTAAGAACCCAGTCGCAAAGTACCGCCTTTTTCTTCTTCGGCTGTATGCCCTGGTAAAATGTGAATTACCGGATTAGCTGTTTTGGAGTTAAATTCGGTGGAATTAGCGTCTTGGGTATTGAGCACGTGTCTGGCAAATTCAATAGTTGCTACTTGCATGCCCAAACACAAACCCAAATATGGTTTTTTATGCTCCCGAGCATATTTAGCCGCCATTATTTTACCCTCTACTCCGCGGTGCCCAAAACCACCGGGTACCACAATACCAGCCACTTTAGCTAATTTTTTGTATTCACTCTGATCGTTTTTTTCGAGTTTACTAGCATTGACCCACACCAGCTCCAAAGAAACATTATTGAAATAACAAGCAGATTTCAGGGCCTCAATCACGCTAATATAAGCATCATGATTTTCATTGTACTTACCCACCAAGGCAATGGGCATTTTTTTCTTGTGATTAGTAACAATTTTTTTAACTAACTGCTCCCAATCTTCCAATCTAGTTTTTCTAGGCGTAACTTGTAATTTTTCAAAAATTATTTTGGAAATATTATATTTTTTTTCAAAATTAATTGGTACTTCATAGATAGTCCTGACTGTCGGCGCTGGAATAACCGCTGATTCTTTGACATCACAAAACAAAGCAATTTTTTGGATGGCTTCCTTGGTCACTGGCTTGTCAGAACGCACTAAGATGATATCTGGCTGGATACCACGTCGATAGAGCTCACGCACGGACATTTGGGTGGGTTTGGTTTTGAGCTCGCCAGAGGTGCGTAAAAATGGCAACAAAGTCAAATGCACAAAAAGCACGTTTGCTGACCCAAGCTCCTGCTTGAACTGCCGAGCTGCCTCCAGATATGGCTCGCCTTCAATGTCGCCGACTGTGCCACCAATTTCGATCAGCACAAAATCCGCTTGGCTTTCGCTGGCTGCTAATTTGATATAATCTTTTATTTCATTGGTAATGTGCGGGACGATCTGGATAGTTTTTCCTAAATAAGCTCCACTGCGCTCACCTTTCAAAACTTTTTCATAAATACGACCAGTAGTCAGATTGGATAATTTGGTCAAGCTAACATCAATAAAGCGCTCATAATGCCCCAAGTCCAGATCGGTCTCTGTGCCATCATCAGTCACATAGACTTCACCGTGCTGATAAGGACTCATAGTGCCGGGATCGATGTTGAGATAGGGATCCAGCTTCAAAGAAAAAACACTAAAACCAGCCGAACGCAAAATGGCGCCAATTGACGCTGAGGCAATACCTTTGCCTAGGCCTGAGCAGACGCCACCGGTGATAAAAATAAATTTTGTTCTGTCAACAATCACAAATTTTTATTCTTTCTCTGTTAAAGATTTAATAATTATATTCAAACTTATTTTTTCATTGTTGGGCAACTTCAAAACAACTGGAAATTTACCAGTGTTCTTAAAAAAATAATTTTCTACAAACCAATTGCTGTGCAAATCTAAATTATAATTTTGTTTGACCAGGGCAATGATTTCTGCCACACCAATACCAGCAAACAAATGATTCTGGCTGGATGTCTTACCAACAAAATTAAGCGTTTGATTGTTTAAATTCTTTATTATTTTGGAATATTTGCTTTGCTGTTCAGCTAAATTTTTTTCTTGCTCATCTTGCTGATGTTCAAAATAGCGCACGCTTTGGTCAGTGGCTAGAATGGCTTTTTTTTGCGGTAACAAAAAATTTACCGCATAGCCATCACTGACATTCTTCAGCTCGCCCTTCTTGCCCAAAGATGGTAAATTTTCCAACAAAATTACTTTCATTATTTTGCTTCAATTAATTCTATTGCCTTATCAAGCTGTGGATCTTGGTCGTTATTATATTCTTCTTCAGTCAAATCCACTACCACATCCGGCGTGATGCCATCGGGCTCGATAGATTTGCCAAGGGGTGTCAGCCATTTGGCAACTGTAATCTTCAGTGCCGAATTACTGCGCAAAGATATCAAACTCTGCACTGAACCCTTGCCATAAGTCTTCATACCCACTAGCTGAGCAATGTTGTAATCTTTGAGCGCCCCAGCCAATATCTCAGAAGCTGAAGCTGACCCTTCGTTGACTAGAACAACGGTCTTAAATTTACGCAAACTTGTTTTGGTATCGGCCTTGTGCTCTATATTTTGGCTTTTATCGGCAAACTCTTCTCTGACTACTACCTGCCCGGGTTCCAGCCAATAACCAGCCAAATCAACGGCTGTTTCCAGATAGCCGCCGGGATTACTACGCAGGTCAATGACAATGCCTTGAGGATTTTGATTTAATATTTTTTGCGCCACACTGGCAAAAGCCGCCGAAGTATCGTCATTAAAACCAGTTATTCTGACAATAGCAATATCGTTTTCATTTTTGTAAATAACACTGGAAGCAGTTATTTTTTCTCTGACAATAGTAACATCTTTGGTTTGATTCTCCCCTTTGGATAAAATAGACAAAACAACTTTCGTGCCTTTTTCTCCCCTGATCAAAGACACGGCTTTGTCAGCCGAAAACCCAGTAGTATCCTGACCATCAATAGCCAAAATGCGGTCACCGCTTTTTAAACCAGCTTTTTCCGCTGGCGCGCCCGGTAAAGAAGCAATAACAACTATAAAATTATTCTTGCGGCCAATTTCCGCGCCAATGCCGGAAAACTCTCCCTTCAAGCCGGCCTGATACTCTTGGGCTATTTGCGGATCCATAAAAGTACTATGCGGATCATCTAAGGCCGCCACCATACCATAAATCGAGCCATAAAAAAGCTGAGCATCATCTATTTTGTTTTTATAAATATATTGATTGTGTATTTCATCCCAAACTTCTTGGAACAATTTGGTATCTATATTAGAATTATTGCCAAAAATACTAGACAAAGTGCCTGAAGTTTTGCTAATGATTTGATTGGTGTTGGATTTTTGGGCATTAAGTTGACCCAAAGCAAAACCAAAGACAAAGACAAAAACAACCACTAACACCCAAACATATACTTTGTTGTATTGCTTGTACCAGGGCTTTGGTTTGACAGACATTTCTGAATCAAAGGTTTTAAATTGATCCACTTTGTTAAAAATTAATAATTAAATATTTTTCTATACTCACAAAATTTCCTAGCAAAAATTCCTGAATTTTACTAAGTAAATATTTATTCGTTTATTCTTTCTATTTTGGCTCCCAAGGCCGACAAACGCACATCCAGGGCCTCATAGCCCCTGTCTACTTGATAAATATTATCCACAACACTGGTGCCAGTAGCGGCTAAGGCGGCAATGATTAACGTGGCTCCAGCGCGCAGATCAAAGCTGGTAATTTCCTTGCCAAATAGTGGCGATGGTCCAATGATAATAATGCGGTGCGGATCAGAAACAACTATGTTAGCGCCCATTTTTTTTAACTCAGCCACATACTTCAAACGGCCATCATACATCCAGTCATGCACCAAAGATGTGCCCTCAGCTTGCGTCATCAAGACCGAAAACGGTTGCAATAAATCAGCTGCAAAACCAGGATAAGGCATGTCGTGAATTTTTTTAATGGCTTTGAGCTCCACCTTACCACTGACTTTGATATTGGCCAGCTGGTATTCTTTATTTTTTCTTTCGGCCTGATATTCTATGTCTATTTTCAAACCAACTTCTCTATATTTTTCAATTTCTAGCGCCATAAAGTGTGGAGCACAATTTATTATTTCCAAATCTGACCTAGTACACCCAGCCAAACAAATAAAAGTGCCGGTCTCAATCGGATCAGGCATAATGTGGTATTCACTGCCATGCAGTGTTTTGACTCCTTTGATTTTCAAAGTATGGGTGCCAATACCAGAAATTTCCGCGCCCATGGACTGCAAAAACCAGCACAAGTCCTGAACCGAAGACTCGGCGGCGGCAATATTGATAGTAACAGCGCCATGATTTAAAGCCGCGGCCATAATCATGTTTTCTGTGCCAGTAACCGAAAACTCACTCATAGTTATGCTTTCGGCTGATGGCCTTTTCTTTTCCAAAATAAAAAACTTATCTTCGGTCTGAATATCAATGCCTAGTTGTTCAAAACCCATCAAGTGAGCATCTAGCGATCTAGCCCCTATTTGGCAACCACCAGGCTCCCTGGTTCTCAGTTTGCCAAAACGCCCAACCAAAGCGCCCATCAATAATATTGAAGAACGCATAGTTTTTACTAATTCCATGTCCAATTTCTCTGGATTCAAGTCAGCATTATCTATTTCCAAGCTATTTTTGTCTGTCCAGACAACTTTTGAGCCCATAGAAACCAATATTTGAACCATTTTTTTAACATCTTCAATTACTGGCACATTGTGCAATTTTATCTTTTCCTTGCACATCACTGTTGAAGCAATAATTGGCGTAGCCGCATTTTTAAAACCAGCTACTTTGATGCTCCCCTGCAAACTCTTGGCGCCTTGAATAATAAATTTAGACATAGTATTATGAGTGTAAAGTTTAAAAGTTTCAGCCAAAGGCTGATCGCCCTCTGGGCGAAAAAGTAGAAAGTATTTTCGGCAGAGGCAAATTATGGCCTATTAAACAGGATTCCTACTGCCCATAAAGTAAAAAGTTTTAAATGACTATTTTTATAACTTTATACTTTATACTTGCAACTTTTTACTAATATTATAATACCCTAAAATCGGCTTTCCAACAAGATGAGTCCCGTACGAAATTCACGAAACAATTTTTAGGAATCGGGTGCATAATTTTTTATCAAAATTTTACTTTAATAATCAAAAATTTTTATTATCTAAATTTCTAGCGGGATGAACAAAACACTTAATCGCTTCACCTATTCTGCCTATATTTTGTTGTTTATAATTATTACCCCTGTCCTAATTTTTTATGCTTTGGGCTATCGTTATAATTGGACCAATCGCAATATAGAAAAAAATGGCGCTCTTTATGTCAAATCTTACCCGCGTAGCGCTGAGATATATATTGACAACAAAAAAATCAAACAAAAAACCCCTACCCAAATAGTAGAAATATCTTCGGGTAAATACGATGTTTTGGTAAAAAAAGATAAATACGTGTCTTGGACAAAAAAATTGGAAATTTATTCTGGAGAAACTACTTTTGCTGAAGATATTGTTTTATTTTTGGACAACCGAGAAAAAACCCATCTATCAGCCGGCAGTAATACTTGGATTATCAACAAACAACAAAACCAATATGGCTTTTTTGACTCGGAAAATAATCTAAATATCACCGACATTGAGCAGGAAAAATCCCAAGTGGCCTTCAAATTCACGGAAAAATACCAATTAGTTGATTGGTCGCCGAACAACCAAGAAATTTTGCTAAGTCTCAAAAATGTTTATTATTTATTTAACTTGGACCAAAAAAATCTGCGCCAGTTAAATATCATTGCTCCGGATAAAATAATTTGGGACAACAATGATGCTGGTTTAATCTGGTACCAAAAAAATAAAAAAATATATCGTCACTACACTAATCAGCCCGATGCCAAAGACCAAGCAATAAGCGTTGATTTATCTTTTGTTGACTTTGATGTTGTTGGCGATTATTTATTGACTCTAAGCACTGATGACAAAACCTTTCAATTCCAAAAAATAAAAAAAACCGATTTCTCAATAGCTGATAAAATAGAAAATCTTAACAAAGGCGCGCTCAAGGCCTGGCAAGCAGATGACAAATTAAGTATATTTGCTTTGGGTGCTGGATTATACATCAAAAAAGCTGACACCAACCCCACAATCATCCCCCACACCGTGGCTGATATTCATGATGACCGGATTTTATTTACCAATGGCTATGAGACCAGTGTTTATAATTTTAAAGAAGACTGGTCAACGCTTATTGATCGCTCTACCAAAATTGTCACTGATGTCCTCTGGCATCCCAATGGCAGTTATTTCTTGAGCGAGAGCAATGATCAGACATTTATTACCGAGATTGATGGCCGTGACAAAAGAAATACTATTTCCATCTTAGAAAATCCTCTAAAGAAATTATACCTGTTCAACAATAAAGGTGATAAATTATTTATTCTGACACCTGACGAAAATTTTTATTTGACGATACAATAAAGTAAAAAAAATAACATTAAAGATCCACAAGTTAAAATGTGGATTTTTTAGTTATACACAGGCAAAGACTTGACGTTCGCTTTTTGTTCGGTATATAATATAAGTACAAAGTAACAAGTAGAAAGTAGAAAGTTACGACGACCCCCCCCGCAAGCTTTATGGTATACACAGCTAGATGTCATGTAATAAATCATAAGACACATACTACGCATATACTTTTAACTTTACCGCCCAAAGGGCGGTCGCCCTGTGGGCGATACTTTCTACTTTTAACTAAAAACATATGTCTCACATTACAAAAAAACAAAAATTGATGCTGGATTACATTACCGAGTTTATTCAGCTCAATGGCTATGCTCCTAGCTACCGAGAAATAGCCGAATACTTTGGCCTATCCTCTACGGCCACAGTCCATGACCATGTGCGCGCTTTAGAAGACAAGGGCTTAATCACCAGCACTCACAATGCTGCCCGCTCTCTCGAGCTAGTCAAATTCCGCTTTGGTAAGGCCATAGAATTGCCTCTAGTAGGCTTGATTGCCGCTGGTGAGCCAATTGAGGCCATTGAGCAAAACGAAACCATTACAGTGCCCCAAAGCATGGCTAGGGATGAAAACAGCTATGTCTTGAAAGTACGCGGTGATTCTATGATTGAAGATGGTATTTTGGATGGCGACTATGTGATTGTCGAGCGTAGCTTTTACCCACAAAATGGCGATGTTGTGGTAGCCCTGCTGGATAACACCTATGCCACCCTAAAGCGTTATTACCGAGAAAAAGACCGCATCCGGCTACAGCCAGCCAATAGGACTATGCAACCCATTTATGACAAAAACCCAGCCATCCAAGGTATAGTCAGAGGCGTCTTAAGAACTTTCAACCAATAATATGCCAAAAAGAAAACTAAAATTTTGGTACCGCAAAATGATGTTACATCAGGAAAATGAGCTGCTTAAAAAATATTCTCGTAAGATTATGGTCCATCGCTATCTTAATTTTCTGCCAAAAAAACAGCTTTTAAAAATCATATAGTGCCTGCGAGTCAGGCCTACTGACTAGCGTCCAATCTGGAAACTATTTAGTGGGCTTGACTTTTTTATATATTTCCATTATACTATTTTTACATTTTTAACATCTAATTTAATAAAAGTATGGCACATAAGAAATCCCAAGGATCTACAACTCTCGGCCGTGATTCCCAAGCCCAGCGTCTAGGAGTCAAGTTATTTGCTGGCCAAGTAGCCAAAGCTGGCTCTATTTTGGTACGCCAAAGAGGCACCAAGTTTAAACCGGGCTTGAATGTAAAACGCGGTAAAGATGACACTTTGTTTGCTACAGTTGCTGGCGCAATTAAATTCCGCACAGTCAAAAAACCTCGTTTTGACAGTAGTCTAAAAAATATGCGCTATATTGATGTAGTCGCCAAATAATTTTTTATACTTAAAAACAGCCCCGCACCGTATGGTGTGGGGCTGTTTTTTTAAATAACTATTTTATTGAGATTTCAAATATTTTCTGACCGCAAAAATTGTACTTATGCTGTTTAAGAAAGCTAGAGCCAAAAACTGGCCACCAAAAATAACCCAGAACTTACTATGAAAATAATTGGTTAAATTAATAACCTCACTGCCCTGATAATAGACATTGAGTGAGGGCTGTAAAAAGTTAGCGGCTGTAAAGACAACCAAAACAACCAAGATCAGGGCTAACAAGGCATAAAGCAAACTCTCAATGATAAACGGTATTTGCACAAACCAATTGCTAGCGCCAACTAATTTAATTATTATAATCTCATCTTTCCGGGTATAAATACTCATGCGGATAGTGTTGAAAATCACAATAGCGGAAATAAGTATAAATATGCCAATGATATACCAGCTATAACGATTGACTGAATCGGAAATTTTATTGATCTGAGAAATAAATTGTTCATAATTATGAAAGGCACTACTCTCTACTATGGTTTTATACTTATCCTGCTGTATAAAAGTCAATATTGTTTGGTACTGATTCAAATCATAAGCGTTGACTGCTAGATTATAGGAAAAGGGGTTTTCATTCTCACCAAAAATATCCAAGGCCTTAAGTACCGAACTGTCGGCATTACGCTCTTGAAAAAGTTTTTTATTGTCCTCTGGTGTGATGATAGTAACTTTTTTTACCTCGGGCAAATACTTCAGATCATCGTATAGGGCATCAAGATTTTCCTTACTGACATTGGGCTTTAGTGACACCAAAATATCTACCTTCTGCTCGACGCCCTGTAAAGTAGCTTGCTTCAAATAATCAATGCCCAAAAGAAAAGTGACCGAAAATAAAGACAAAAACATCATGGTCACGGTGACTAGGGTCAGCCAAAAATTTCGAAAAAATCCCTGCAAAGCAAACTTGATGATTCTAAAAAAACTATACATATTTTTTATAATAAATAACGACCGTGCGTTTGATCACTGATCACATAACCATGATCTAAGGTTATGACGCGACTCTTTAAATTATTAACCACATCCCGATTGTGAGTCACCAGCAAAACAGTAGTGCCCATACTATTTATTTTTTTCAACAAGTCAATAATATCTCGCGTATTGATAGAATCCAAATTTCCAGTCGGTTCATCGGCCACTAGTAGTTTTGGCTTGTGCACCAAGCTACGACCAATAGCTACTCTCTGCTGTTCACCGCCAGATAATTGATGGGGATAGCGATCGCCCTTGTCTTTGAGGCCAACCAGGGAAAGCATCTGTTGGGCTGTTTTGATAATTTCTTTTGGCTTATAGCCACAAACCTCCAAAGCAAAGGCAATATTTTCATAGGCCGTTTTTTTCGGCAACAACTTATAATCTTGAAAAATTATTCCCAATTGCCTACGCAAGGTTGGTATCTCATAATCCTTAATATTAGTAATGTCCCAGCCCCCTATTATTATTTTGCCAGAAGTGACTTTTTCTTCAGCAATAATTAACTTAATCAGGGTGGATTTTCCACTACCGCTTTGACCAACTACAGAAATAAACTCACCTGGCAATACTTTCAAACTAACATCCTTTAGGGCCTGAATATTTTTTTTGTAAATTTTCGATAAATTAGTTATTTCAATCATATTGGTTCAACTTTTACATATATTAAGCCTGCCCCCAAAGAAGCAATTTGTTTAAAAGCTGTTTTGTCCATATCAATCAAACGATTGGTCTTGGACTCTGGCCCATAATCATTGACAGTGACAATAACTGATTTGCCACTCAACAAACGCGTAACTTTCAACTTAGTTCCTTTTGGATATTGGCGCGAAGCAGCATAAAGACCATTTTTATACCCAAAGCTACGATACCTAGACTGGTCATAAAAACTAGCCACACCATCATTGGCTGTTTCATCTTCAAAAACCGCCAAATAAATCGGCCCTGTTAATTTACTGAATGTCTGTTTCAAAAATTTTTCTTCCACATTGTTGTAGGCCCCTAACTTTAACCAAGTTTGCAATGACGGATCATATTGAAAAATTTGTTTATGCCAATTACTAGTACTTTGATAATAAAATTTTATGGCCAAATCATTTTTTTGAGAATCTAACTGATAAACTCTTGATATCAGTTTAATATTTTCTGGCAGTTGGTAATCAGAGTATTCTGCAATATTAACCAGCTCTTTATCTTTGTCAACTACAATTTCTACTGGTAAAGAAGAACTGTCGGTGTTCTTTTTTAAATAAATTTTGTTATTCTTTATAGTGCTATTATCCAAAACCTGCCAATTATTTTGATCCGGGCTATATAACCAGGATTCAGCTGAGCTCAAAGAAAAAGCTGGCGTGGAATTTGATGGATAAAGCCCTAACTCAAATACGTTATTTGACACTGGATGCCAATCCACCACCCA
This sequence comes from Patescibacteria group bacterium, assembly GCA_041665545.1. Lineage (GTDB taxonomy): Bacteria > Patescibacteriota > Patescibacteriia > UBA1558 > GWA2-36-10 > CALMZN01. Next base: position 142,810 of record JBAYIQ010000001.1, read on the forward strand.
CTGTTTTATTTCCTTATCCCAATCAACTAAAGTCAAATTTATACTGCCGACCGATATTTTATGAAAAAAATCCGTGTTAATAACATCAACATCCGCCTGAGCTGATGAAGCCAAAATACCAAAAAAACTAAATAGTATTAAATATTTTAATTTGTGTTTTATTTGTACCATTGATTTATTTGGGAGTTATTTTTCCAATCGGAAAAAAATTCATCCATACTCTTGGCCTTGATAGCGATGCCTCTTAATTCTTTAACCTCTTGCTTGGTTTCTGGATCAATACTATTACCTTGCAAACGCCATATTATGTAATAACTAGGATTGCCGGGTAAAGTCATAATTTTGGTATATTCTCCGGGTTGCAAATTTTTTATTGGTTCACCAAACTCTCCCAGTTGATCAGTATTGACAAACATACTATCTTCAACATAAGTCATATCATCAGAAAACTCTTTGGCCACTTCTCCAAAATCTTTTTTATTATCAACTAGAGCTTGGTAGGCATTTTGAGCTTTTTGCATACCAGCCAAATCATTAAAATTATCCAATAAATACTTGTAAACCCTGGCTTCCCTAATCGCTGGTCTAACTACAAAATTTTCATAATCAGAGACATTAATCTTGGCTTTTTGCAGGCCTTGTTGCAAATTATCCTTACCACCCATGCTTTCATAAAAATCAGCTATATCTTGATCATTGATGGTGATTTTATTATTTTTGGCAATACTTGCAACCCAAGTCTGGCGCAGAATCTTGTCCCAAGCAATTTCTTTAACCTGTTGGTCACTGGTTGTAAATTCTTCGCCTTGAGCAGTTGCTTGTTTTTTTAAATAATCAAAAGCAAAATTTTCATCACTAATATAATCCGCTAAAGCAATATTTATATTACCACTAGAATTAATAACATTTCCGGCTGATAAATGATAAATTCTAGCAAATAGCGTGGCCACATCGCCAGTAAATTTTTTGGCGTAAATCATCCGAATCGTCCACCACTGGCTAGCCACAATCAAAATAAGCGCTGCTACAAGCAAGATTACGGTCTTTTTTTTAAAACTTACAATATTAAACTTTTTCATTTAAAAAAATAATTAAACCATTTAACATAATTTGGCGATGATTTGGCTAACTCTGTTTGAACTGAACCTGCAGTGCTAGAGACAAAATTTATCTGCTTTTCTCCGGGCTTTACTAAATTGAGCTTAGTCCTAGCTTCTTTTTCTATATACTGGTCAGTCTTAAGATAAGCTATCATATTTCCAATTTTATCGGACTTGCTTTCCAAATCATTGAGTTGATTTTCTAGGGTCCTGATTTCTTTATTGATTTCGTAGCGCACCATTGCTTCACGAAAAACTTTGACAACAGACAAAACTAATAATACAACTAAAATCAAATTAACAAATCGGGACTCAAAAAAAGCCCTGACGGAATCTTTTTTTTTGCTTTGACCTATCATCTTCTGCAAAAAGCATTTATATAATTATAACACAAAAGGACTTTTTTTCAAAAGTTTCTTTGCTAGCACGAAAAAAAGTGCTATAATATAAACAAATAAAAATAAATGCAAATTAACCAAATCAAAACAAAAAAAATGACTTGGCTGCATATCAGCAAGCCAACGCCAGCTGATATAGAATATCTGCGCACTGAATACCAGTTTCACCCACTTGACCTTGAGGATTGCATTGGTCGTATTCAACGGCCACAAATCAGCGAATACCCTCACTATCTTTTCTTTATTTTAACTTTTCCTTTTTACGATCGAAAAAATAGAGTAATCGAATCCAGCGAAATGGATTTTTTTATTGGACCAAAATATTTGATCACTATCAGTGACAGCCTGACCCAAGTGGTGGACAACTTTTTTCACGACATGCAAAAAAATGACTATAGTCAGGATCAATACATGCAAGATCATCCTGTTTTTCTACTTTATGAAATACTGCACCGCCTGCAAAATTATACTATGCCCATGCTAGATCACGTCAATCATGATATTGAAGAAATGGAACACAATATTTTTGCTGGCAAAGAAAAAATAGTGGCCAAAGAAATTCTCAACATCAAAAGAAACATTGTGAACTTACGCAAAATAATGCAGGCCCACAAAAATATAATAAAAAAACTGATGGCCAGCAACACCAAAGTTTTTATGCCTGACAACACTCAGATATATTTTTCTAACATTTTGGACCGCACTAAGGATATTTGGGATATCTTAGAAACACAAAAAGAAAACATTTCCGCCTTTCAGGAAGCCAATGAATCACTGATGTCTTACAAGTTGAATGAAATAATCCGCGTGCTAACTATAATCTCAGTGGTCTTGATGCCGGCCAATTTATTGGCTGTTATCTTTGGCATGAAGAGTGAGGCCACACCGATTGTCGGCGCACGCTTTGATTTTTATATTATTGTCTCTATAATGCTGGTAATAATGGTGGGACTACTCAGCTACTTCAAAAAAAAGGATTGGCTATGATTCTTGCCAATACAGCTTTTATCTGCTATAAATAATCCCAACTTTCCAATTGGGATTTTTGAATAATTTATGGATAATTTTTGGGAAAAACTTAAACCACCCATTCTGACCACCACGCCAATGGCGGGAATTACTGACTCGGCCTGGCGCCAACTCTGCAAAAAATGGGGTGCTGATGTGGTTTATACTGAATTCGTGTCGGTCGATGCTCTGTTTTATGATAGCAAAAAAACCTTGCAAATGCTGGAGTACAAAGCTAGTGAACAGCCAATTGTTGCCCAAATCTTTGGCAAAAGAAGCGATTTGTACCCCAAGGCCGCTAAACTAATTGAAAAACTCGGTTTTACTGGCGTGGACATAAATTTCGGCTGTCCAGCCAAAAAAGTAGCTGGCCATGGCGGTGGTATATGCCTACTCCGCGATATGGATACTGTCAAAAAAATAGTAGCCAATACTATTGAAGCAGTGACAATTCCAGTTTCCATAAAAACTAGAATTAGCTTGAATGCTGTGTCTGGATCTCCAGAAAAGGGAAAAATTACGGCCGTAGATTTATTAGATGCCTTGCAGGATTGTCCCCTAGCCGCGATTATTGTCCATGGACGCACCTATGAAACTCCTTTTGCTGGCCCTGTTGACTTAGAAATGTTAAAAAATTTGCGTGAAAAATTCACTAAAGGAATATTTTTAATCAATGGCTCTTTTCAAAGTGTAGAATCAGTAGTCAGTGATTTACAATACACCCAAGCTGATGGCATTGCCTTGGCTAGATCGCTCTATGGTAGGCCATGGATATTCAAACAAATCAAAGATTATTTATTGACTGGGCAGTATCAAGAAATTACTTGGCCGGAAATAAAAGCTACTGCTATTGAGCATGCTCACCTGCTCTACGAAAATAAAGGGCCAAAAGGTTTTCAAGAAATGCGTAAACATTTATTATTTTATGCCAAAGGCCATCCTCAGGCCAGCTCACTCCGATACAGTTTGGTAAGAGTAAACACTCCACAAGAAGTAGAAAAAATATTCTCGGAAATATAAAAAACAGCCCTGCACCGTACGGTGCAGGGCTGTTTTTATTTATATTACATTGGCGATGGATGACTGCCAGGTGGAAACTTGTTAATAACACCCCTAACCGTGCTTTTAATAGACTCTGCTCCTTTTTTCAAAAAAGCTTGTCGCATAGCATTATCATCCAGCTTCAAAGCATCAACCTTATGATCACCATCAGTATCAATCAAATAATGATCCGACCTTAAAGGCCAAACACCGGTATGATATTTCTGAACCAGAGCATACTCATCACCCATTTTCACTGGTACCCAATGACCAGATGGTATATCTTTGACTTTATCAAAACTATCAAGGGCCGAAGCTTCAAAGCCATGCATGTTTTCGGCAATAATTTGCGGATTGCTTAAATCAAAATGTCCCGAACTTAAATCTATTTTATCACCACGCTTCAAAGCATTAATAAATAAATTAGTTTTCTCTTCAGACCAGCCGTGATCTCTAACATAATCATGTACTAATCCCGACAACTGTTCTTGATTACCACTGGCCACTACCTTAGCCACCAATTCATCTAGATGACCGGAGTTATTTGCCGCCTCATATAGACCATGATTATAATCCCCGCCCTGTGTTAAAAATGTTTCCATTTGTTGTTGAGCAGCTGCTTGGGTAGCGGCCTCGGCAGCTTGAGCTGTGGCTGCTTCGGCGGCTGTTTTAGCTGCTATTTCAGTATCTACCAAATGCTGAGCACTTTCTTTAGCGTGATTTAATACATTGGCCAATTGATCTGAACTTATTGCTTGATGCGAATCAGCCAAGGTAAATGAACCATCAGCCAGTCTATCTACAGCCTGGCCATTGAATGTCCACTCATGCACAGAGCCATTAGGACTCAAAAAATCTGTGCCAAAACTTCTAACCTCATGAGACACGACATCAACATTTTCTGTAGTTAAACGGACGCCAGCTTTGGCGGCTGCTTCTAAAGCGTCATTGTTGGCTAGTATGTTTGCCTCTCCACCGGCAGCAGCCATAGCATCAGCTCCGGCTTGTAAATGATCAATGGAATCCGAATGGCCAAGTACGCTGCTCAAATCGATATTCTCACCAGGTATCAATTGATCAATATCGTGATGCAAACCAAATGCTTCTGGATGCGCGGCTGCGCTGTCTTTGACAGCGTCTATCATGTGAGTTTGTTTGGCCTCACCCAAGGCGCTCCATTTTTCATCACCCATTTGCTCGTGTACCTTGGCCTCAATAATTTTCCATAACGAATCACCTTTTTTTACTTTTACCACAAAATCAATGTTTTTCGTATTCTGCTCAACTGCCTGTTCTGCTGCTACTTGAGTAGAATTAGTTGCGGCTTCATTAGCAGCATGAGCGGCTTGTTCAGCAGCATCAGCAACAGACTTAGCCATCATTTTTGCCGCCATTATATTAGAATAAATGCCAGCACCAACACCCAGACCAATAGATACGCCTTGCCTAATCATTGACTTGGTACGATATTTATCAACCTCTGGTATCAGCTGTTCAGCACGTTCATCTTCAGTCTTTCCTTTGAGCACGTTCAACAAACGATTTGCGGTTTCTTGTTTTTTTTGTTCAGCTGAATCTTCTGTCCCCGCGACCTCTTCTTTCCCCTTTTCTTTTTGCCCGGCCTTTTCTTTGGTCTTATCTAAAACTGACTCTTTTAATTTTTCATAATAAATCTTTTCAAGAGTCTTTACTACTTCAGACTGAGCTGCTCCAAAGCGACCAGCTTCGGCCACTCCTACACCTTTTTCCAAGCCCATCCCCCTGAGGCGAGCCAACTCTACACCCAAATCTGATAATGATTTTTCCTTGAGGCTAGCTTCAAAAACATGTAACAATCTATCATGATTATTTTTATCTTTCTCTTTATAAAAATTATACCCATGAACCTCGTCAATCAAACCTTTTTGTCCTAATCTCTTGGTTTTGGTATCCATCAATCCTTCGGCCGTCATATAAGTACCACCACCAGAGGTAATGGTTCTACCAGCCACAAACGCTGAACTAGCAAAAACATTGGAAGCAACGGCATTTGTTAGACTACCCAATATACCACCGCTAGCAAAAGTAGCACCGGCACCAACGGCCATTAAGCCAATACCAGCTACCAGTCTGGCTTTACTATGTCTCTTCCACCATTCTTTAAACTTGTTCATGGTGTTTTTGTCGCCTGACTCTGCTAGAGCATCAACATTGGACTCCTCTTTTTGCAAATATTTAATATAAGCCTCGGCCAATACTTTTGGATCTAGTTCTCCACCAGCTTTCATGGCCTCAATTATCTCAATAATCTCGCCATGCTTTAATGATTCATATTTATCATGAGCTGAATCCAATTCATCTTGCGCCTCTTCTTTGTATCCACCAATCAAAAAATTACGATTCTTGCTAAATATTCTTTTTCTCTTTTTAACCAAATCAAAATATTTTGCTCGAGCATCATCAAAAGTAGCAATTTGCTCTGCTGTTCTTTCTGGTAAAATCACTGTTTTTTCCGGCTTTTGTCCAGACTCAGTCTTGGGACCTGGAACTGGTTCAGAAACAACTTCAGGGGGTGTTTCTGGACTCGTAGCTGCTGGTTTTATCGTTTCTGGCTCGGGATTAACAATCGGCTTTTTCTCAGCACCATTTTTTAATTTATTTATTTCGTCTTCAATTTTTCTTATTCTGGCCTCAGCCAATAAGACTGCCTGCTCCAAAGCATCGGGTACTAATAAATCTTGTTCTTCTTTTGATTTCTGCAAAATAGCTGTGGCTAAGTCTGGCTTACCTAATAATTGAGCGGCTTCTTGCAAAGCACTTAATTTAGTTTCCCTAGTTTTGGCTGAATTAATTTCGGTAATCAAATCTTTCAATGGAGCTATCAATCTCTCCATTTGGGCTGTTTTTATTTCAACTTCCAAGTCTCTGATTTTATTTTCAACTGACAACTGGGCTTGCTCCAAGGTAGAGCTAAGTTCTGTGGATTGATCAGCAAATCTAGGATCATTAAGTAAAACAGCGGCTTGCTCAAGAGATCTTTGTTTCAATGTACGGTCACTTTTTTGTATGGCAATATTTATTTCGTCAAGTAAGGCCTTCAGACGACTTATGCTGCCCTTAATCCTAGCATCCCTAATATCGTGCTTTGCTTCAAAAATTACTGGCTCATTCTCCATTGTATCGGTCACAATTGCCTCGGACGATTTGATGTTATCTTGAACAGGAATTTCTAAGTTAATAACTGGCTCGCTGGGTTTTTCATTAATCAGTAAATCTCTATTATGTAATTTTAAAACCGCTTCCTTGAGATGTGATTCTAGGGTACCGGGTATTTCTTTTTCGTTTATCTTACCCCGACGAAAAGCATTTATCCTATCCGTCACCATGTCCGCATCAATCTCCTTCATATGCTGACCAATCTGCGAGTACAATTCCAACCAATCATTGGCCCCTGAATAATCAAAATTTTCAAACTCTGGAATTTTAGGTGCTTCTGGTTTTCCATCTAAAACGAGTTTCACTTCTTTTTTACTAACATTTGCTAATACATCAACTTCCGCTGTCAAATCAGGCTCATCAGAACCTTCTTCTGCTCGAAAATTGGTTGCCACACCATCAATCTTCTCTATAAATTGGTTACCCTCGGCTACCACCTCTTGGTTGGAGGGTTCTGGGGCCTGCTCCTGACCAGCGGTTTCGAACACAGGAGTAACTTCTGGAGATTTTTTATCTGTCATATACTAAAAATTACTATTAATTTTATTTAATATGTCATCAATTTCCGCTTTATTACTGGCCTCACTTTTCTTTTGACGTCGACTAATGGCTTCTTGTTTCAATTTATTTACAGCCAACAAAAAATTGTTATAAATCTCTTTAATTTTAGAAATCTTTTGGTTGTTATCCATAAAATTAAACAATGGCCGTCTTGACTTTGCCCATTTCCACTTTCAAATCATCAATAATACTTTGATAAATTTCTTTATAATCCGACACTTTGGTAGCAATAAATTGATCGGCTTTTTCGGGATCATTGTCTCCTAATAATTTATCCAGGGCTTGTTTATCACCTTCTGACAAGCGAGTTAAAACCACACGGTTGAAACGAGTGGTTACTAATTCCATAATTTGCTCTTGAATTTCCTGCTTTTTTTCTTCAGGCAAGTCTTCTAGACCAAATTCTTTAAAAAAATCTAATTGATTTGTGGAGTCCATAAAAATAAGTATTAGCTTAATAATAATACGACTTAATTATAAAATCTTTCGGCAAAAAAAACAAGCCCCAACCTCTGCACGCGTTGTGCAAAAAAGGTTGGGGCCCGTACGAATCTTGGAAACTAGGCGGCTTCCGCACCCTCGGCAATGTAGGGTGCGATCGACCCGAGCTGTCTGTCCACCAGGACACGCAACTCGCTGCGACCAGCGAAATCGGTCTTAGCCACAGCATCGACGGCCAGTTTGACGGCCGAGCCGATATCGGGATTATTGAGAGCGGTGACCAGAGGCATCAGCTCAGCCAGACGAGCATCGCCCTTGCCCTCGGCAGTGATCACTGCGATCCTCTTGTCGAGGGCGGTCTTGACGACATCGATACGCTTGGCCGCCAGCTCGTTCAGTCGAGCCTGAACCTCTGGGCTGGGTGTCGGGTCCTCAATCAGAACACTCTTTACCTTATAGCCCGAAACGCTTTCCAGCCGGGCAATGGCCTCATCCCAGTTCGCGTCTTCAAAGACGCCGCCGACTTGGATCTTCTCCAGAGTTTGACCCTTAAGGAGAACCCGAAAGTCAGCACCGAAGATTTCACTCGCATACTTGACCAAGCCGGCATCAGTCCGCACCTCGGGCGGAGCAGACCAATAGGCATTCAGATTCTCCGGCCCATCAAGAATGGGGATGAACTTAACATTTACATCTCCCCCGACCTCGATATCGGGTTCACCATCAAGACCTGGGATCTTGCCACCAAGAGTAGGTATTTTCTCAGTGACACAAGAGAGTTGTAAACCACGTCTTTCCAGGACGACATTGAATTCGAGACCTGGGGCATTCCTAGGAATCTTCGTCCGGTGGAAACCGTTGTAGAAGACATACTTGTCGAACATCCACCAGGCGTGAAAGCAACGGCGTCCGAACAGTTTCGGCGTCCATAGTTCCTGCTCCGGAACCTGAATGTTCATGATGGCCATCGTAGATCCCGTGGCCAACGACCAAAAAATCACGGTCACCATGTGACCAAATGTCAGGATACCCAAGGTCAGGCACACGCCAGTCACAATTGTCGAATAGAATGCCCAGGTGTCTCGCTTGTTGCCAAGCCACGGCCGCGGTTTGTAGGTGTAGTAGGCCTGTAGCGCCGTAATAGCCGCAACGAGCAGTGCCAACACCACACGAAACCACGGGAAATTGTGGGAGACCTCCTTACCAGCTGTCTTTCCAACTGTCACAGCTGTCTTTACGTCCTCAACTACAGCCGACGGCGCAAAAAACAGCCAGTGATGGTTCCAGGAAGCGGCCAGCACTCCCACAGCCAGCAAGGCCGTGGTAATGATCGCTCTCCACCCCACCTTCAGCTTTGTGCTGTTATTGACCAGCGCGGCAACAACGGACACGATGATCGCAATCACCGCATCAAGGACGAACTTGTTCTGAAACATGACCCCTCCTTTGGGGTAATAGGTTAACGATTGACTATCTATACATTTCCAAGACTTGTCAACGAACTTGCCAAAAACCTATGTTTTGTGACAATATATTATTATATCACTTTTTTCTATTTTAGTCAAGAAATAGCTGCTCCCCAATATTTGACACCAGGGCTTGTCAATTTAATACTAAAGTTTGATGTAACTACGTCTCGCACGCCAAAGCAAACTTTAATTAATAAATTAAATTTTTTTATAGGCCACTATCCCTCCTTAAGTGTCAAGCATTGGATTTTAACGCGACGGCGTGTCAATATTTTTCTACTTCTGACAAATTGGACAAAAATGTGTGCCTCTACCAGCTATTTTGTGTTTTTTTATTTCGGTTTTTTTACACTTTAGGCAGAGTTGTTTAGCGCGACCATAAACTTTCAAATATTTTACATAGGCCCCCCCGTTGCCATCTGCAGTCCGATAATCACTGAAAGTAGTGCCACCAAATTTTACTGCTTTGTTCATGATATAGTGACAAGCCTGGAAAATCTTTTTCTTATCTTGATCCCCAAGTGTGCTAACTCGCCTATCAGGCCTGACACTAGCCCGAAAACAAATTTCATCAGCATAGATATTGCCAATGCCGGAAAAAATCTGCTGATTCAATAAAACGCTTTTTAAGACACCACTTTTTTTATTTATGGCTGACAAAAAATTCGGTAACGTAAAATTTTTAGTCAATGGCTCGAGTCCATATTTTTTTCTAATTTCTTCTTTAGCCAAATGACTGACTATTTTGAAATAACCAAATTGCCGCAGATCATTGTAAAACAAAATAGATTTATCAGAAAAATATAATATAATATGAGAATATTTATTGGGCAACTCTTGACTGATTGGCAAATTATGACCACCAGCCACAATATTTTTTTTATTTTTATAGATCAATTGACCGGTCATTTTCAAATGCACCAGCAAATAATCATTACCTTTTTTTAATTTAAAAATTAAGAGCTTACCAACTCGATCTACCTTGGAAAAACTATTGCCTACTAATTTTTTTCTAAACTCAAAAATATCACCATGAATCTGTTTGATTTTGTGGATCTCTATTTTTACAATCTTTTTATTAACAATTTTGGCTTGCAAACCACGCCTAATTGTCTCAACTTCTGGTAGTTCTGGCATATTTTTGTATTTTGCTCACCCCGTGAAATATAGCACATCAACCAAAAAATAAAAACGCCCCACAAGTGGGACGCTTTTATTCAATTTCTTAATATTGGTTTAGTACTGTATCTGTCACATTATAAATCTTATTTCCAGAATATTTTTTCAATTCTTCCAAACTGACTATATGGACTTTTTTACCATTTATGATGACATATATTTTGCCATCATTGGCTTTTAACAAAGCGCCGTCGGAATAAAGCTTTATACCATATATTTTACTAATTTTTCCTTGAGCGGCTTTATTATCAATTTTGGTTTCAACATATTGAGCTATTACTTCATCTGTCACATTGTATATTCTTTGAGCAAAATAGTTGTCATATAGATATTGCCAATTTGGTATATGATAAATCTGGTTACCAAGTACGTGATAAACTTCTGGTCCACAACCACGCACAAGAGATCCGGTAATAAATTCCATTACGCCTTTGATGTCACCATCGATATCTGGTTTACAGACGACTTCTTTGATACCCAAAACTTGTGGGGGTAATTGACCCAAGGTGTTTGGCGTAGTGAAGGTGCGATCAATGTCATAAGATGTACTGTTACCGCTATCTTTGGCTCTTATTTGATAATGATATGTGGTACTAGGCAACAAATCAGTTAGCGCCATAGTATGAGTAGCGTGATAATTGGTGCCTTGGTATTCGGAGCCATAAGAAGTGGAAGTACCATACAGCATCCAAGTCAGAGATTGACGAGTAGTTTCCCAAGTAATGTTGGCTGAATTAGTAGTTACGCTACTTTGAACATTAAATATATTGATGGGAATAAATCCGCCACCACCGCCACCACCACCGCCAGACGGTCCTGGCTGAGGATTAGGAGGCGTTATGGCAGTACACCTAGTACTACATACATCTGATCCATTGGGACCAGCGTCGCATTCTTCAGTACCAGTCACTTCTCCATCACCACAAAATTGATCTACTGGAGCTGGGCACTGTAGCATTGGCGGTACAAAGTGGGCATAGCAAGCAACTTGATTATTTGGGATAACTATTTGAGCGGCTAAGCTTACATCAGTCTGGTCAATAACTTCATCGTTATTTAAATCATAAAGAATATTATAATTACTATCGCCTGCTTGAGACCCGTCTGAATCCTTTATACCCTGCCATAATCCCTGACACCAACCAATGTTGGTATAATTTTCGCAACTAAAGTGAAACTGGTCATTGGGATCTTCAAACTGCTGGTAACACTGGGCATCATCACCAGTGCCATGCATCAATGTCACAAAGGCCAAATCACTTAAATTAATAACTTCGTCGTTATTAATATCAGCTACATCATTATATACTAAATGTGTTGAAGAGTTGGGATCAAAATAAGCTTTCAAAATGCCTAAAAGTGCACTGCACCAAGGAGCATAAGGTTTTGGCTCAGGTTCTTTTATTTTACAAAGACGAACATCGTCAAGAAAAGTGCCATAACTATCACTTGGCCCAATGTCCTTAAAAGCTATTTCTGTATTTGTGCCATCAGCAGTAAATACGTAATCAGAAGCGACCCAATTACTTTGAGCAAGTGGCGCAATACCAGTAGCCGGACCATTGGTAGCTACCTGATTACCATTAACTTCTACTGCTAGATTATTTTGCTCAGCAGCAATATCATGGCGGGCAGCAAATGACCAAAATAATTTATATTGTGCACCTACTTCTGTGACTATATTTTGTATTACACGTGTTGACTGGTCACCATCAAGCTCAGAATATTGTAAGCCATCAGCTGCTATATTAGCACTCCATCCTCTGTGAAGCTCTAAAGTAGTAAGTGAATTATCAGAAACCTTTTCAATTACCCAACCAGACACGGAGCTCATTATCTGCCACAAAGAACTATCTGTCACCATTGGCTCTTCAAAACTACCGTTTACAAAGAGATTGCTTTCTCCAGAACATTCTTCTATCTCAATGAGTGTGCAGTTGGCCGTACAGGTAGCGGACCCACTTGGACCATCATCACATTGCTCACCTGGATCCAAAACTCCATTTCCACACACTGGAGGAGGTACGGAACATTGTCCAGCTGTATCACCATGCTCTAAATGACCAGGAACGGCCTCTGGAGCCACCTTTATTTCCACCGCGCCTTCACTAGTAGTGTGGCAAATGGAAACCAAAGTAATGTTTTCACTAATTAATTGATCACTAGTATCAATAGGCTGTTCAGCAAAGGCCGTTGCCCCACCTGACCAAACTATTACTGACAAGACGGCAAAACTAACAAAAATATTTTTTAATAATTTTTTCATAAGTGTAATTACTTAATTTAATTAAAATATATAAAAATAAAAATTATTTTTTATTTTATAATAGCTATCGACTGATAAATATTATTAGAGTATTTTTATCGCTTTTAGTCAATGACAATAAAACGACCATCTACCATTTCTTCTTACCACAAATCACAGCTGGAGTCAATTAAAATAAAATCAATAAAGCCAACAAGCCAATAAAACCCATGGTCGAGGCAATGGTTTTTAAGTGTTGTTTCCTGATCTCAATAAAAATATTTAACAACAAAGCAATAACTGCTACCAAAATCATAATTTTATAATACCAAGCGGAAATATCAAAAATTGGCCTTAAGCTATTCGAATCGGTGTTCTTGATAAATAAATATTGATTAAGCGCGCTTTGATTATCCAATAATATTTTTTGCCAAGCCAAGTCTTGAGTTGTTATGTTTCCTGCTAAATCTGAGACTACTATTGTCGCTGGAACAACTGGACTAAAAAATTGATCATCCACGTTTTGCACAACCCTATGACCTGTCCATAAGTTATTATTTTGATCATCATTCTTTAGAGCAATATCAAAGCCATGGTATCTGACAAGGGCTGATTTTGTATCAGCACTCAACACTGCTTCTATTTTTACAATGGCCTGATTGTTTGTGGACTTGATGGCTGATATAAAGCTTTTCTCTTCATCTATAGTCGGCGCTTGATCGTCATACTCCACTAAATATCCCTGTGAAACACTTAATTGCTGACCAAGAACAGCTTGAACTGTAATTTTATTCATACCCGGATCCAAAATCATCTGAACCGTAGCCTGTCCTTCAACCACTTTGCTTGTAGATTGCTTGTTATCATTCACAAATAAAACTACTTGCTCTGCCTCTGGCGCCAAAATATTTATATCAATATTACCTTCTTTGGTAAGCAAATTATCAATAGCAGTGGTTATTTGGGGCTTGGCTAATGGCTCAATGTCCTTTGGGATCACAACGCTGACACTCTTTTCTGATAACACCGTTGGTTCTGTGGTAGTCGAAACCAATGTTTTCAATGGTTCAACTGGTTTTACTTCTTGCATTGGTGATGTTTTTTGAAAACCAAACATCTGAGCTACTAGTTTGGTATCGAATTCCTGATACTGGCCAGCTATCATGGCTACACCAATTTCATTGTAGTCGGGGTCTACTAAATTAGCATAATGTGTGGGGCTATTTTTCCAAGCTTCAATTACTTCAGCTGGCGCCGAGTAGCCAATAGCTAAATTCTCGCCAGCTACTTGATAATTATAGCCCTTTGAAGTAAGCCAATACCGTAAACCTTTTTTTTCAGGACTGACATGGGCAAAATATTGATTGACCACCATATCCTCGGCTTTAGCAAAAGCGGCTGCTTGTAAAATTTCGCTCTCTCTAAGCGGTTGCAAGTCCAAAGATTGTCTTAAAGTGTTGGTCAAAGTCACAATTTCTTTACTCTCTGCTTTCAAAAAATCCGGCGTCAACCAAGCAGTCACCGGAAAAACAAAAACAAAACCAACTACCAAAATTTTTATTAAAACGGCGCTCAGAGAATAAAAAAATATGCGCCGAGTTTTTAAAATATGCGGTTTGAAATTATTATTTTTATTAGGGATAAAAAAATCTTTCATAAATAAATAATTTATTGAATCCATATCTAATTTTGCTCTTTGGAAGTCGTTAAGTCCATCATGACTAGAGTCGGTACTCAAAGGATCAGAGTGGTAAACAAAAATTTCATCATAATCTGATAGGCCATCGCCATCACTATCGCGCCTCTTTAGGTCCTCGAAATCACCAATTTTTTTTCTAGGCATACTTATTTAATAAACATGATAGTTTAACACTTTTTAACAGATTAGTCAATATATTTTTATTATAGCATATTTAACTATTTAATTAAACAAAAAACCAGTTAAAAAACTGGAGAAAAATAACCGACTAGAAATGCAAAAAATAACTTATTATCTCGTGCCCTTCGACGCTGAATGTCCCTCGACTTCGCTCGGGACACTCGATTCTTCAGAGTCGAATGGTCGGAGGTGCTGATAAGCACCGTAGACCACGAGTGAGACTTTTGCGAAGCAAAAGGCGAATCGAGTGGAGCCGTCTCGCGGGCTTGAACCGCGGACCTACGCCTTACCATGGCGTTGCTCTACCAACTGAGCTAAGACGGCATATAAATTAAATATCTCGTGCCCTTCGGCTCACTCCGTTCGCTCAGGGCATTCGACTCCTTCGAGTGGTCGAAGTCCGAGGCAAAGCCGAGGGCGCAGACCATGAGCGAAGTTCCGAGCCTGCGAGGAACGGAGTCGAATGGTGGGTGGAGAAGGATTCGAACCTTCGAAGGCGTATGCCAACAGATTTACAGTCTGTCCCAGTTGACCGCTTTGGTATCCACCCAAAATAATAAATATTTATTTTTTAAGCAACTTTTGAAAAGCTTCCCCGCCTTTGTACTTTTTAATCTGTAACTCCCTACGATAAGTATCATTACGATTATTAAAATTTTCAATATGCTTTATTACCCAGGAGATGCCATTTTTCGTAGATCTGACTTTACCAGCGTTATGCAACATTAATCTATTTTCTATATTTTTTGTATGACCAATATAATATCTATCTAACTTACTACTATATAAAATATAAACTACAAACATCGCTTTCTTGAAGATTTATGCCGCCTCGGGCGGCACCCCGCCCGCCGGCGGTGGCAGTCTGTCCCGGTTGACCACTTCGGTACCGACCCTCCACACTAATACTTACCCAAGATAATAAATATTTATTATCTATAAAAAATTACAAAACTCACTAAGACAAATTATCTATTTTTTCGTTGAACTCGATTATTTTATTATTTTCCGGATTAACGGCCTTTAATTGCTCCAAATAATCATTAGCCAGCGCTTTGTCCTGGATAATTATACAAAGATTTATCAAAAAGTCAAGAATTTTAGGATTGTTTGGAGCCAAAATATAGGCACGTTGGGCTGTTTGCAGGGCTTTTTCTTTATCATCAAGCTCCATGTAAACCTCAGCTAATGACAAAAAATATAAATAATTATCATCAGAAAGTGAAATCGAACGCAAATAATCATCTTCCGCTTGTTTTAAATTGCCACGCTCTTTGGCAATATCAGCTAAAGAAAAATAGACGCTGGAGTCAGCTTCGTGTGTCAGTCGCAATAAATATTCCAAAGTTTCTTTGGCTTCATCAAATTGCTTGCGAGCTCGGTAAAGATCAACTAATAACTTATAAGCCTCGACATTATGAGTATCAAGAGACAAGCCATCAATTAATTTGTCTTCCGCTTTTTGATATTCTTCATTATTGATCAGCTGTCTGGCTTCTACTAAAAAGCTATCCAAGGTCTGCGATTTGCCAACGGCTTCGCTTAATTGCTTTTCGCCTTTTCTTTTTAACTCGTGTTCAAATGATCTTAATCTTTGATAATAATTTTTAAAATTCAAATTTATTTGATCCTGAATCGGCTCCAATATTTTTTTTATTCTAGCAGACAAACTTTGAGCGCCACGATACAAACGTCCTTGTAAAATTATCTGTTTTTGTCGCTCGGCTTTTATTTCCGGTAAATTATTAATATTAATACTGGCCAAATTTGGCGACTTGCGCAATAACATCTGGACTATAAAAAAACCAGAAGCTAGTATTAATATTATAAGTAAAATGTCTGTCATAATTAGGCCTTATTGGCGCTACCCAAAATTTTAATTATTCTTTCTACCTCGGCTTGCACGCTGACAATGCTGGGTGTCAAAATTGCCCGAGGATCAATAATATTTCTTTCCTGGTTCATGCTTTTCCACAAAGATTTTTTAAAAACCAAGCGTAAATTAGTGTCAATATTTACCACGCTCACTCCATTGGCCACGGCCTCTTTCAAATCCTTTGGTGGCAGACCAGATGCTCCATGCAAAACTAAAGGTATTTTTACTAAAGAGTGTATCTTTTTTAATCTCACCTGGTCCACTTTTTCCAAACCCACAAAGCGACCATGAATCGTGCCAACTGATATAGCCAAAGTGTCAACTTTGGTTAATTTAACAAATTTCTTGGCCTGCTCAGGATCGGTCATTAATTCTTCCATATTGATCTCCCCTTTTTCTAAGCGCACCAAGCCCTCTTTGCCCAAAATAGAACCCAACTCTGCTTGTACAAAACAATGGCTTTTTTTGGCTAATTGTCGCACTTTTTTGCTCAAACGGACATTGGTGGCAAAATCCTTTTCCGAAGCATCAATATGTACAGAATTGTAGCCAACTTTAATACATTCTTTGATAATTGACAAGTCCTTGCCGTGATCCAAATGGATAGCCACTGGAATCTGCCTGGCCACAGTTTCGGCTACATTCTTGATTAAATTATAAACCACCACTGTGTTGGAATACTTAATAGCTGATTCTGATGTCTGAATAATGACCGGCGCTCTCAGCTTAGCTGCCGCTTTAGCAATCGCTAAGGTAATTTCCAAATTGGAAGTATTAAACGCTCCGATGGCATAGCCACCTTTTTGCGCTTTGGCTAACATTTCGCCTAATGGTTTGATCATTTTTTTATTTTATTTTTTTTATTATAGAAAAAAATTCTTGCGCATCTAAGCTGGCATTGCCAACCAAAGCTCCACAAATATTCGGCAGATCAACAAAATCCTTTATATTGTGAGGGTTGACACTACCGCCATAAATTACGCCACAGTATTTTTCTTCATGGCCAGGCAAACTATCAAGCAAGCTTTGCTGGATCAATGAGGCCGCATAAAAAGCATCAGCCGAACCGATAGCTTGGCCAGTACCTATCACCCAAACCGGCTCATAGGCAACAATTATTTTTTGGCGATGATCTACTGTAATATTTTTCAGAGCTTCATAAACTTGATGCATGATAACCAAATCTTTTTGGCCTTCTTTGCGCTCTTCAAATGTTTCGCCCACACAAATAATCGGCAACAATTTATTCTTCAGAGCGGCTTTGACTTTTTTATTTACCATTTCATCAGTTTCCCCCAAACGACGCCTTTCGGAGTGACCCAGTATTACATACTTGCAACCAATTTCTTTGATCTGTTTCATGGAAACCTGACCAGTGAAAGCTCCAACTTTTTCATAAAAACCATCTTGCGCTCCCAAAGCAATCTTTGAGCCCTTGATCACCTCGGCCACCGAGCTCAAGGCAACAAAATCTGGACACAAAACCACGTTGAGATCTTGGTTTATTTTTTCTTTGCTAAGAAAATTTTTCAAAGCCAAGGCCTGTTTAACTGCTTGTTTTTCATCAAGCTGCATTTTCCAATTGGCAATCAAGTATTTTTGGATCATATTTTTGGGGTCACGCTTATAATATATATAATAACATTTTTTCCCAGATAATAAAATTTTTCGCTAAAGCCACTGGTAATTTTTAAAAACCCAGCCACTCAATATTTTGGCGTCTTGAAAACGATTTTCATGCGCCGATGAGCCCAAAACTACTGTCAAAATTTCATTACTATTATCATTGGCTACCTCTACTACCAGACAATAGCCGGCGGCTTCGATGTAGCCAGTTTTTCCAGCTTTGACATTGAGATAGCTCTTGAGCAAATTATTGGTACTCAATACTTTTTGATTGCGCCCTTCCTGAGTAAGCAAGCTGTATGATTTTTGCACCACGGCTTTTTGGATTTCCTGCTTAGCAAAAGCCACCTTGGCCATTTTTAACACATCAAGTGCTGTGGCTTGATTCCTAGCATCCAAGCCAGTCGGTTCTACAAAATTGCTCTGATTCATTTTTAGCTCTAGGGCTTTGGTGTTCATGGCTTTGACAAAATCCTCGGCGCTTAAACCGGTACTTCTAGCCAAAGCGCGAGCGGCATTATTATCCGAAGCTACCAAAGCAATGTTAAACAAATCACGAACTGTCACATTTTCTCCCCGCAAAATATTTGGTTTCAGTTCTGATGTTTCATCAGCTTGCTCCATGGTCACAATTTTGTCCCAACCAGGATTGTGATCTAGAAAAACTAATACCGTCATTAATTTGGTAATGCTAGCCAATGACCTGACTTGATCGGCATTTTTTTGCCACAAAACTAAGCCAGTATTTTTATCCATGACCGCGGCTGACTGGGCGCTAATTTTTACTCCCCAAGAATTGTTATCTATTTTACGGGGGATCAATTTCCCCTCTTCTAAACGCTGATCACCTAAAGTTACTTTGGTTTGCGTGTCATTTTCTTGCAACTGAATTTGTGGCAAATGATAAAAGCCCTGAACTGTCAAATTCCAGGAAAGTAAAACTGCTGCTAATGTCGCCCAAACATTCATCTGGTTAGAAATTTAGATAATTAAATCTTTGGCTACCAAAGTAAAATTTTAACAAATAACCTATACTATATATCATAAATATTATTTTTGTGAATTTCTAACCGGATTCATCCGCTTAGAAATTTAGATAATTAAATAATATCATCCCTATTTATTTTTTTATATTGACCAAGTGGCAAATCGCCTAAAGTTAATTTTCCTTCTTGCACTCGCACCAAATTAATTACTCGATAACCAATAGCACTCAACATGCGTCTGATTTGTCTTTTCCAACCTTGATGCAAGGTAATTTCAATATTATTATCACTGATTATTTTTATTTGATCGACTCTGGCCAATCCTTCTTCCAACTCAATTCCTGACTCCAGCAACTTGGCATCTTGGGTTACAAATTTTCTATTGACTGTTACTTGATATTTTTTTGACTTAGCGTAACGAGGGTGTGTCATCAGATTGGTCAATTCGCCATCATTGGTCAAGATAAGCAAACCACTCGAATCCTTATCCAGTCGTCCGACTGGCCATATTTTTTCTCCAGCTGGCAACAAATCCGTCACTTTATCTTTATTATGAGCATCCTCCAAAGAGCAGACATAGCCAACTGGCTTATGTAAAACATAATAAACCTTATTTTCAGTCTGCAATTTATGGCCATCAAATTTAATCTCATCAATGTCGGGATCAATATTGGTAGCCACATTTTTTTCTACTTGGCCATTGACCGAAACTCGCCCCGCCAATATCAAAAGCTCAGCTTTGCGCCGAGCAGCAATACCAGCTTGCGCCAAATATTTGGCTAATCTTTGTTTAGCTGGGGTTTTCGTCATTATTGGTATTTTGAATTAACTTTTGCAAGTTCTCATCAGAATTGAGCTTGGCAAAATCCGGTAGCTCTTCCACACTATTAATGCCTAAATGACGTAAAAAATCCATAGTCACATTGTAGACCGGAGCCAAATTTTCTTTGTTTTCCTCTACTTCAATCAAACCGCGAATCAATAAATTCCTAATAATCAAACTGCAATTTACTCCTCTGATCTGTTCCAATTCCTCTTTGCTGATTGGTTGTCGATAAGCAATGATGGTTAGGGTTTCCAAGGCCGGCCTAGTCAATTCACTGCTTAATTCTTCTTGAAAATAACTATACAAATAATCAGCATTTTTCGGATTGCTTATGAATTGAATTTTTTTGTTATTGACGGCTAGATGCAGACCACTGTCTTCACGGTTGTATTTTTCTTCCAAAGTAACAATGGCTTGTTTAATATCTTCTACTTCCACTTCCAAAAATTTTGCTAGCTCGTCAATGGCTAGTGGCTTGCCACTGGCTAGAATTAAACTTTCGATAATTGATGAAATATTATTTTTCATAGTTATTTTTCTGATTTTACGACAATATTTATTTCGCCAAACATATTATCTTGTTCAGCCATTATTTCTCTTTGCTTGATCAGCTCCAGCATAGCCAAAAAACTGACAATCGTTTCCATTTTATTATTACTATCCGTCACCAAATGAGAAAACTTCACTTCTAGCTTATCCTTGATAAACTCTTTGAGATGTAAAATTTTCTCCCCAATAGAAATAGCTTTTTGCATTACTACTTTCGGAATGTTCACAAAACGCTCAATTCTTCCCAAAACATCCACAAAAATACTATTTAAAATATTTATATTTGTACTAAGCGGTGCAACAAATTCTTGCTTGACGGGTAATTTCATGGCTTGCTGACGAGACCAAGAATGACGATGTTTGTTGTTATAAAGTTTATTTATGGCTTTACTAGCTTCAAAATACTGCCGATAAATCTTTAACTGCTTTTCCAAAGAAGCGGTATCGTCATCTGTCTCCAAGGCCAAATCAGGCAATAGATATTTTGACTTAATATAAATAAGTCGAGAGGCAATCAACAAAAAATCAGCCACTTCTTCTGAAACTAGATTATCAGCTCCCTCTATAAGGGTCAGATATTGATCAGTAATTTTGGCTAAAGATATTTCCGTAATTTGCAACTTATTTTTTTCGATCAGTTGCAAAAGTAAGTCCAGTGGACCTTCAAATTGTTCCAAGGTAATTTTGTGCATTTTTTCCTTAAATTCTGCCAATATTATATCATTTATCAAGTTTTTTTCCAAATGAAAAGAGGGCCCTGTGCAACGTGGTGCGCGGCAACAGGACCCCCCGCGAGGCCGTTGACATGGAGTCTTCGGCCGCAAATTTTGTTTCGGGGAGCCTCCGCAAGCGACTGACAGAGGCTCCCCAGTAACAAGTGTCGGTGACACCTTGAACCAGTTGTGACGCGCAGGGTGTGTGCCCCGCGTCAAGCAGCATGGCTAAAGCGCCGCACTTGTAACTACCCCTCGGCAATCTTAGAACCCGCATACCATGCAACTGCGGGCGAGCGTTGGTTGCCGATGGGCCTATTGCTTATATCACATTTATAGTTTTATGTCAATACCAAAAACGACCCGCCGGGTCGTTTTTTAAAATACTACGCTTTTTTTAATTTCAATTCGTCAAGTTGTTCCTTGCTAACTTCCGATGGCGAATCCATAAGCGGATCCCTATTATCCGTAGTTTTCGGGAAAGCAATGACTTCTTTGATACTCTGTTCGCCAGCCAAAATCATCAGCAATCTATCCAAACCAAAGGCAATACCGCCATGCGGAGGCACGCCATACTTAAAGGCCTCCATCAAATGTCCAAATTGATTTTGAATTTCTTTATCGCTATGTCCCAGAGCTTTGAATACTTTTTTCAAAACTTCAGGATCATGAGTACGGATGCTACCGCCAGCCACCTCCGAGCCATTGAGTACCAAGTCATACTGAAAAGCTTTAATGTCTTTCAAATCACCTTTTTCCACAACCGCTATTTTGTTTGGATCAAAAGCGGTAAAGGGATGATGCACTGCCCCCCAACGCTTATCACCTTCTTTGTATTCAAACATTGGAAAATCCACAACCCAAGCAAAGGCCAATTCATTATTATCATTTTTGTCTTTACGCAAATCTGGTTTATCGGAATTATATTTAGATATTGCTTCTTGAAAACTAATACGCGGAAAAGGCGTTTGCTGAATTTTTTTATTTGGTAAAATTTCTTTAACCAAATCAATCATTAATTTTTCTGTCAAAACCAAAATGTCTTCTTGTTCCACAAAACTTTGCTCGATATCCAGTTGAGTAAACTCCGCTTGCCTATCTCCTCGCTGATCTTCATCGCGGAAACAGCGCACAATCTGGCAATATTTGTCAAAACCAGCCACCATCAACATTTGTTTGTATTGTTGTGGTGATTGAGGTAAAGCATAAAATTTACCAGGATAATTACGGGATGGCACCAAAAAGTCGCGAGCACCTTCGGGCGTGCTTTTGGAAATGTATGGTGTTTCAATCTCAAGAAAATCCTGTTTATAAAGTTCATTTCTCAAAAAATTTATTACCTTGTGTCGTAATATAATATTATTTTGCAAACGCTCATGACGCAAATCTAAATAACGATATTTTAAACGCAATTCTTCATTGGCTTGACGTTCTTCATTGTCAATCTCAAAAGGCGGAGTTTCAGCCGAAGACAAAATTTCTATTTTTTTGGCCAACAACTCTACCCCACCAGTAGGCATGTCCTTATTTATCTGTTTAACGCCTCTGGCCTGAACAATACCAGTAATCGCCAAAACAAACTCGGTCCTAACACCAGCCAAAATTGCTTGGGAAGCTTCATCTAACTCGGCGGGCACAGCTACAACCTGAACAATGCCCCAGCGATCTCGCAGGTCCAAAAAGGCAATTTTGCCCATATTGCGACGAACATTGACCCAACCCTTGAGTAATACTTCTTGGCCAACTAAATTGCTTGTTTCTATTGTTTTTGTTCTTGTCATAAAATATATTATTTACTATCAGTTTTTAACAAAGACCAAATATCACTATTTATGTTTGAAAATAAAGCATGAGCTTCCATTTGATCCTTATCTGCCCTATAAGCATCTACCAACCCATGGCTGGTAAAATAAATAGCATCTTGAATGGACTTATAGTGGCTAGACCAATTTTTAAATTTTTCCAAAAGCTCTTTAAAGGCAACTTTTGTTTTATCTTCCACCGCTGATTCGTCAATCAAAGAACACCAAAGTAAAAATTTTTCTTCGATATGGCTGTCTGGGGCTTTAAAAATTTTATTTTCTGATAACATATTAATTTTAATGGAGCCACCCGTCGGAATTGAACCGACAACCTATGGTTTACGATACCATTGCTCTGCCAGTTGAGCTAGGGTGGCAAATTTATAACTTTAATTATAAGGTTTATCGCCCAGAGGGCGACCCCGTCCCGCAACGCGAGATGGCGACACCACTGCTCTACCAATTGAGCCCGCCCGGCACGCCGATGGCGTAGCCATGGCGGAAGGGCTATCTCGGCCCAAGGCCGTCTTTATGGCCTTAATCTATAAATCGTCCTAGGAAACGGTATGGTCTCCCGGACATGTTCCAAGCCGCAAACCCAAGCCACAATACGCTCTAAGCCAAAGCCAAAACCACCGTGTGGGACCGAACCATATTTTCGCAAATCCAAATACCACTCAAATTCTTTGAAGGGCAATTTATGCTCTTTGATGCTTTTTAGTATTGTGTCATAGTCATCTTCTCTTTGTGAACCACCGATTATTTCACCATAACCCTCAGGTGCCAACAAATCACTGCAGGCCGCCTTGTCTTTATCTTTCTGATCACGCTTCATGTAAAAAGCTTTTATCCGGCTTGGATAGTTATTTATAAAAATTGGATTGTCGTATTCTTTGGTCAGCATGGTTTCATCATCAGCCCCAAAATCATCACCATCTTTGATATCTGAGCCAAGCTTTTGTAATTTTTTTATGGCTTCAGAATAAGTCAAATGATAAAATGGCTTATCAATATTTTGCAAAATCTTAACATCACGTTCTAATATTTCAAGTTCTGTTTTATTTTTTTCCAAAACTCGTTTGACCATGTGTCTGATCAATGCCTCTTGAGTGCCCATATTCTGTGTTAAGTCTACAAAAGCCATTTCAGCGTCCATCATCCAAAATTCTGTTAAGTGGCGTCTGGTCTTGGACTTTTCTGCTCTGAAAGTCGGACCAAAATCAAAAACGCGTCCATGAGCATAAATAGCTGCCTCTAAATAAAGCTGGCCACTCTGTGACAAATAAGCAGTTTCATCAAAATATTTTACCGAAAATAAATCAGTTGTCCCTTCACAAGCACTAGGCGTCAAAATTGGTGAATCAATTTTAATAAAATTATTTTGCGCCATGAATTCATAAGTGGCCTGAATCAAAGTATTGCGTACGCGCTGGATAGCCCACTGCTTTTTGGAGCGCAACCACAAATGACGATTGTCCAGCAAAAAATCAATGCCATGATCTTTTTTGCTAATCGGATATTCTTCGGCAATCTGAAAAAAATCAAAATCTTTTACCAAAATTTCATATTCCTCTTTTTTGGGATGCTTGTTAACTAGGCCAATTATTTTCACCGAAGATTCTAGAGATGCTTTTTGGGCTAGCTCCCATTTGTCTTTTGGCAAATCATCGGCATTGACAATAGCTTGAGAAAAATCCGAGCCATCCCTAAGTTGCCAAAACATAATTTTGCCAGAAGAACGAAAATTATAAATCCAACAGCGAATCTCTACTTCTTGGCCGACAAATTGAGCTAAATCTTTTAATAATATTGCTTGCATAATCATTATTTTTATATGTAAATAATACCTAAAAATACGCTTTATTACAAGTAAGATAACTAAATAAAAAATGCTCAAAAATACCAACAAAACATACCCCTTGACAGGTTTTTAATTATATGCTATCATATTTTATTGATCTTCGAAATAACGAGTTGGGGGGTGTTGGGACGCTCGAGAAGTCCTGGGGACACCTGCTAGTTGTGGTCAGGGCCCGAACTGTTTGGGCTCGCTGTAATCCCGCAAAGGTTAGCGGGTGCAGTTTATCAGACCACGGATGGCAATCCTGATCCTTGTCTGTTGGGACAATGGGGATGGACCCGTCTTATCGTCGTCCCGAGGCCTCGGGCGACCAGCTGGCAGTGCCGATTTTTGAAAAACGTTCCCCACAGACGGTGACGTGAAGCGCTCACGTTTCCTAGCGGGGATATCCTTGGCCAGGAGAGAATACAGGCCTCGGCTTACCTTCAGGACTTGTCCTGGCACCCCCCGTGTTCCTACCGATGAGGAGTCTTTGTCTACACCATGGCAAGACTCCTTTTCTTTTTGTTTAAAATAAAGAAATACCGCCGTCGAACCAGTGGGTTCGATGGCGGTACGAAATGTCCCTACACCTTCATGCAGGGAGCGTGAGGTGTGTCGCGATGCAAGCGCAGCTTCTCGGGAGTGATGTTGTTCCCGCACTCCGCCATACTGCACTTGACGCAATGCTCGCTCTTGAGGTGCCGAAGCCCCCTTTCCGAACGCGGAAGCGTTCTCCTGTTCGCATTGTTCCCCTTGGTGACCTGCTTCTTGCCCATGGGTCCCTCCTTGAGATACATGATCACCAACGAAAGAGCAGTCTATATATTATGTATAGAAATTATTCTTTTGTCAAACAAACAACCCGCCCGCCACCGCATTGCGGGGCGAAACGGGTTGAAATTAAAAATAATTTATACTGTAACGGTTGCTCTTTGTTTGCGCCGACCAAAAAATACTACAAAAAAAGCAATTAAACAAAATAAAGCACTAACAAAAAATGGCAGATGTAAATGAGTCTGAAATAAAAAGCCAGCAATCAGTGGCCCAAAAATTGAAGCCATATCAGATAAGGCGGTTAAAGTACCCAAAACTTCACCGCGTCTTTGTGGATCGGCACTACCGACAGTAATGCTATTCATTATGGCGCGCAAAACACCTTGAGAAAAAGTGGTTATGAATACGCCCAAGAAAAAAATAATTGGAAACCATGATCCCATAAAAATAAAACCAACTACACACAACAATAACAACCAGAGCTCTAATTGAAGCACCTTAAATCTTTTTAACCAAAAATGCTTTAGGGCTAGGCCTTGGTTAATGACTAAAACAACACCCATTATAGTGATGACCATACCACTCAAAAAGGAACTAAAGTGCAAAACATCTTTGAAATAGATGGCCAAAATTGATTGCATGCCAAAAGCCGCCATTCCAAAGAAAAACCAAGAAGCAAATGATGGCCACAGCGGTTTATTTAGCACGGCCCGCTTGAGTGGCACAAAAGGATTGATACTGATCTTACCTGATGTGCGATGATTGATATTTGATTCGGGCAAATATTTCCAAGAAATAATGGCATTAACTAAAGCCAAAAAACCCACAAATAGAAAAGGAAAATTTGGTGAAATGGCGCTTAGCACACCACCAATGAAGGGGCCGATCACAAAACCTAAACCAAAAAGAGCGCCAATATAACCAAGATTGGTGGTTCTTTCTTTTTCATCTTTAGCCAAATCAACTAAATAGCCCTGGGCTGTAGATATATTACCAGCGGCCAGACCATCGATCACTCTACCCAAAAATAATTGGAACACATTGTGAGCAGAGGCAAAGACAAACCAGCCAATGGAAGTGCTCAACAGTGACAAAAATAAAACCGGCTTGCGACCATAGCGATCAGAAATTGCGCCTAAAACTGGATTGCTAAAAAACGAACAAAAAGCGTATACCGCAATCAAAGAAGTGATGGTCAAGGGCGAAATTCCAAAAGAACTAACAAAAAAAGGCAGGACTGGTATGATGATACCCAGTCCAACAACATCTATTAAGACCGTGAATAATATTAACGATTTCGCTCTTGGCATATCAGATACGCTTGATTGATTTCAAAAAAATCCAAGCAATGATGCCACCCAAAAGGGCATTGAGTAATTGCTGATAGCTCATCATACTACTAACCAGATTGGCTAGAGAGGTAGTTTTGATTATTTTAGAAACAAGTATACTAGCCAGAGAATAAATAAAAATATATTTAGCAAAACTAGCCACAGCCACAGCCAGCCAAAAATTTTTTTCTTTGAAATAATTAAAAAATAAGACTAATAAAATATTGCCAATAATAATCACTGGAATCAAGGGCAACATGATGGCTGGCAAGAGTCCAGTACTAAAAGCAATCACGCTGGGTAAAAAACAAATTAACAAAGCATTGTTTGCTCCCAACATTATTACCGCAATATACAACAAGGCGTTGACCAAAGGGCCAGTGATTTGCTGTAAAGGAAAAAGTGGCAACAAAGCAGCCAAACTCATCATGGCCAAAAGTTGTGTGACTACAACTATTTTTTTATCACTAATTGCTTCTGCTTTTGCTTCAGCCATATTTATATTTTGACCTGCCTGCTAGTTTTATTAAAATGCGTATGACAAATTTTGTGAATTATTTTTTTGTCAGTAAAATACTCGGCGTAAAGTTTTTTCATTTCCGGACTATCTTGAGCAGCTTTTAATTTAGAAGCAATGTCAATATTAAATAAACTCTTGGCTCTTTTGGCTCTAATTTTTTGATTAGTAGGCACTGGTTGTCCGCCACCGCCAATACAACCACCCGGACAAGCCATGACTTCCACATAATCATACTTAACTTGTTTTTTCTTTAATTTTTTTAATAATTTTTCAGCTGAACCAGAACCACTGACAAAAGCCACTTTATATTCTTGGCCTTTTATTTTCAAAGTCGCTTCCCGCAAACCTGCTATGTCACTAGAATTTTGCCAGCAAATATTTGGTAATTTCTGGCCAGTCAGTTGAAAATATACTGTCCGCAAAGCTGACTCCATCACACCACCTACGGCACCGTAAATAACTCCCGAGCCAGTCGGCCGACCCAGCGGGTCGTCTAGAGCTTTGGGCTTCAAATTTGGCAAATCAATTTTGTGTTTTTTAAATAAATAAGCTAATTCGCGTGTTGTCAGAACATAGTCAACTGGCTTTAGGCCATTTATTTTCAACTCCGATCTATTCATTTCCCATTTTTTGGCCACACAAGGCATGACTGAAACCACAACTATATTTTTGGGATCTATTTTTTTGCTCTGAGCCCAATAAGTTTTTATTAATCCACCCAAATTTATCTGCGGAGAGCGAACCGTGGTCAGATTGGGAATAAACTCTGGATAAAAAAATTCAATGTATTTTACCCAAGATGGGCAACAAGAGGTGAACATTGGCAATGTACCTTTGGCTTCAACGCGCTCAATGAATTCCTTGGCTTCCTCAATAGTAGTCACATCAGAACCAACTGCTACATCAAAAACATAGTCAGCACCCAGCATCTTCAAGCCAGCTGAGAGCTTTTCGGTCACAATAGCGCCTGGTTCCAAGCCAAACTCCTCACCAATACTGACCCTGACACTAGGCGCAAATTGGAAAACCACTACTTTATTTTTGTCTAACAAGGGCTTTTCTACACCTTCAAACTCGCCAGCGCCCTCAAAAGCACCCACCGGACAATGCACTAAACACTGACCGCAATAGATGCAGTCAATATTTTTATCTTTAGTGGGTACCACATTGAAAAAAGTATTGTCTTGCTCGTAAGTCAAAAAATCAACTCCCTGCTTATGACAAATCTCCACACAGTTACCGCAATCAATGCACTTGGAACTGTCGTATTGCAAAGCCGTACTAAAAGGATAAGTGGGAAATTTATTTTTTCTATCTGGAAAACGAGTAATAGTAGAATTAAATTTTTTGGCCAAATCTTTGATCTGGCACTTATACATATAGACACAGTCGTTGCACTCTTCACGGTGCTGAGCAAAAATCAATTCCATATTTACTTGCCGCGCCTTGGCAATCTCTTCTGACTCAGTGAAGACTTCCATACCCGGTGAAACATAAGTACTGCAAGAAGTAGGCAAACCTTTTTGGCCTTTAATCTCCACCACACAAATACGACAATTTGGTTTGATTTCTAAATCCGGATGCCAACAAAGAGTTGGTATGTAAATACCATTGGCTTCAGCCGCTTGCAAGACGGCCTGGCCTTCTTCGGCGATTATTTTTTTATTATTTATTTTTATTTCAATTTTTTTGGCCATTTTTTTCAGGTGTAATAATTTTATAAATCAAACTACGAAATGGTCCGGGCACGCTCTTACCCAAGGCGCAAAAGCTAGTATTTTCCATAACCAAAAATAAATCATTCAAAATCGCTTGGTCAATCATGCGTTTGTGCACCATTTCAGCCAGACGATAAACTCCCTCGCGACAAGGCGTGCATTTATCACAATTGGCTTCCATAAAAAACTTGGCCCAGCGATAAAGTAATAAATAGGGGTCAGTTTTTTGCTTGTCATAGACTACAATGGCGCCAGATCCGCCCACTGGGCGATCAAGCTCACTGCTTAAAAAAATCTCCCTGCTAGCGCCCCCACCAGCTTGCACAAAAAAATCTTTTTTGGGCCAAGAGCCAGTTTTTTCCAAAACATCTTTGATGGTCAAGTCCAAAGCCATTTCATGAACGCCTGATTTTTTGACATCACCAGAAATCGTATAAAATCTGGTCTGCTGATAATCATCGTGCGCTATTTTGGAAACACAATAAAAAGTTTCAATATTATTTATCAGTGTAGGGTAGCCGTAAATACCTTTTTGACCGGGAAAAGGCGGTCTGATTCTTGGGCGCGCTAATTTATTTTCTATTTCCTCACAGACAACAGTTTCTTCGCCAGACAAATATCCACCCTTTTCTTCAAAGACCGTAATTGGCGCTTTGCCAATTATTTTTTCCAAGGGTTTTTTGAAACGGCGATAATATTTTTTGTTTAAATAAATTATACCCACACTTCCAGGGATACAAGCCAGAGCTTGCTTAACTCCATCAACTAAAATATTAGCGTGATGTTGTAAAATAAAAAAATCTTTGTGGACATTGGGTTCACCTTCTGAACCATTAGCCACAATATATTTTTTGCTCCCACTGGCATCAAGCACCATTTGCCACTTCAAATAAGTAGGATAGGCGGCTCCGCCACGCCCTAGTAAATTACTTTGTTTTAATTTTTGTATTAAATCTTTTTTAGCCATAATTAAATATTATTTTACCATATTTTGGCCTTAAAGAAAAATTTGACAAAAAGAAAACAGGGAGGACTTTGCCTGATGGCGCGATCCTCCCTGTGCGTGGTACAAGCGGCCATTCGGCCGCGCGGCGTTCGGGCTTGGCCAAACATCCAGACTGCACCTGTCCAGACCCACTTGTAGACAACGGCGAATTCCGCTGTAGACGAATGGTCGTTGACCTTAGGGCTCCTAGCCGCAATACCCGATATCGGTGGGCTCCGCTGGCTCGGTATCAGCCAGAACAACGACTATGGCGTTGTTATGAGAAATATGTGGAGGCCCAAGCGCTTGGTATTTGGCCAGCTGACCAGCCGAACCCGCCAAGGGAAGAGCCGAACAGCGGTCTAGCCGTGGCTTTGGGCCCCCTTGAAAAAAGAGCGTACTAAGGGGAAATAGTAGCATAATATCTAATTTGTGTCAATAACAACAAAAAACTGCCAAAATTAGCAGTTTTTTAGATGACAACCAATATTTACTATTTTTTATCAAGATTTTTACTAGCTTCTTGATAAATTAAACTTAATCGATCATACCAAGTATTAAAAAACATTTCAAACTCTGCCCTAACTTTTACCAAATCCTCCTTATGTTCATAAGTATTGACCTCTTGCTGAAACTCGTTATAATCCATATCCCACTGATGAATTTGGCTGATAATTATTTTTTTTACTTCGCCGGCAATTTTAGGAACTATATTCAGTACTAATTCTCGCCGCAAATCAACTATTTTCTTTGATTTTTCTCTTATATATTTAGCGGCCTCACTAATTTGCTCACCGGCATCAGGGGTTTTTTGTTCTGTTTCCGGGCTATCAACTTCTCTAAGGGCGTGCTCAACTAATTTATCAGTGTCATCAGCGGATGATGGGGCCGCAATACTTTCTGTTTCACCACCATCATTAAAGGGAGATGCTAAAATGCTTTCTAGTTCTCTAAACTTTTGAGCGGCTCCTGGAGCGGTCAATTCAGTCAAACGCTGACTCAGTATCAAAATTCTTTTATCATCATCTGCTACTCCTTGGGCGATCAATTTTTGACGCTCGTCATATAATTTATTTATTTCCTCCTGCCTCGCATCTTCAACTCTATGTCGTGGTGTATCCTCAACAAAGCCTGATAATTTTTCAGTCATATTTTTTTAATTAAATTTTAAATAAAATAGATGTTTATAATAACAAAAAAACTATTGGGCTGTCCAACCGCCATCCACATGCAAAATCTGCCCCGTCACATAACTAGAAGCATCGCTAGCCAGATACAAAGCCGCATCAGCAATATTTTCTGGCTGTCCGACATGCCCCAGGGGCGTCATATTGGCGACCAGTTGCTGAAATCCAGAATCAGCTAAATATGACTTAGTCATATTGGTGTCAATGACTCCTGGAGCAATACCATTGACTCTAATCTTAGCTTTAGCCAAATCTACAGCGGCCGCTCTAGTCAATTGAGTAATGCCACCTTTAGAAGCACAATAAGCCAGAGAACCAGCAAAACCAACTGTGCCAGCAATTGAGGTCATGTTAATAATAACTCCAGGGCTTTTTTGAGCCAACATAATTTTGGCTGCCGCTCGCAAGCCATAAAAAACTCCCGACAGATTGACTTCAATAGTTTTGTGCCAAATTTCATCACTGGTGTCCTGTGCTGTACCACTAGTAGCAATGCCAGCATTATTTACCATGATATCCAAACGACCAAATTTTTTCACTGTCTGTTCCACCAAAGCATCAACTTCCGTTGATTTAGAAACGTCACACTTTATAAACATAGCTTGCTCGCCATATTTATTAGCGATTTCTTGCCCTGATTCATTAATATCTGATAGCACTACTTTAGCGCCTGCGCTCAAAAACTTTTCGACTATGGCCAAGCCAATGCCAGAAGAGGCACCGGTCACAATGGCTATTTTATTTGCTAATTGCATATATTTTTATATTAATTATTAAATATTTTAAAATTATTCACTGCTTATTTGGCAAACCGTATCCACGCATTTTATCTGATCCTTATTTATTTGTGGACAAGGACCACAGACACTGCTTGGGGGATTTTTAAACGGACAATAGGGTTGCCAACGAACATTAGCCACAACACCGCAGGCACAAAGAGTACAATCCGACGCCACTAGATGACACTCAGTATCAGCGGTACAAGTTACTCTTGGCTTATTATTTATTAGATTATTAAGATACTGATTATAAGTATGAAAACTGCCCTGATTATTCAAATAAATAAAGCCATAAATCAGACCAGCCAATACTAAAATAAATAATATTAATTTCATGGATTAATATTACCATTTTATTGAATTTTTTGGTATGGCTACAAAAAAACTGACCCTAGTCTGTCATTCCCGCGCCCCTCGGTCTTGAGCTCGGGGTCGAGAGAAAGGCGGGAATCTACCATGGTTATGCCTTAGGGCAAATCAATGGTAGATCCCGGATCACCTGTCCGCCTCTGGCGGAAGTCCGGGATGACAGTGTGAGGTCAGTTTTTTATAATTACTTTTAAAAAAATATTATTTTTTCTTGGCTGTTTTCTTTTTGACAACTTTGGCCTTAGCTTTTTCTTTAACAGCTACTTTAGCTGCGACTTTGCTTTCAATTTTTGGTTTGACTGCTTTTTCTACAACAGCGTTAGGAGTCAATATTTTGATCAATTGATCCATCTTGGTGTTTAACAGCTTAATCTGTTGCATGACTTCTCCTGAATCTTTCGTATCATTCCCACCTTTACCAAAACAATTATCGCAAAAAATTGGCTTACCAGCAGTCGGCCTAAATGGCACCTGACAATCTTTGCCGCATTTAGCGCAAACAGCGTTATGCATTTGTTTATCTTCAAAGTTAAAACGATCACGTCTGTCGCCACCAAAATTACTTGGTCCTTGCTTGGAAGAACCACCATTTTTCTTTTCAAAACATTTACTGCAAAAAATTGGTCTGTCGCCACTTGGTCTAAAAGGAATTTCGCAAGCTTGACCACATTCACTGCAAGTTGCTTGATGCATGGCTGGTCTGGCGCCATCTCGGCCACCTGACCTGCGATTTCCACCAAATGATTTATTGCGGTCAAATCCACGACTAAAACTGCCACTGGAGGGCCTTCTATTATTGTCTCTATCAAAATTTCCCATTATTTATGCTTAATTACTTAATAATAAGCGACTATAACACATTTTTAGATAAAAATCAATGGGCAGAGGAAACACCACTAATTACAAACTTATTCTTCCTTCTACAATTTCTGATTTTTTTTCAAGGGGCACAGTAGACCAAGAATAAAATTGCTCCAAAAATTTCTTTTTATCATTATCCAAAATTAAACTAACTTGAGAGCCCTGACTTTGCAAGGGAAATAAATAAATAGACCCTTTTTTTGTTTGAACATCTATATTCAATCCCAAGCCCAAGCCAGTTTGGGTATCAGCGGAAAAATATTGATCAAAGATAAAATTGCCTAAAGAGTAAAAAATTGGCTTATTATTATAAATTTCTAAACCCTGAACCACGTGCGGATGATGACCAATGATGATGTCAGCGCCGCTATCTGACAGAGCGTGGGCGCTTATACTTTGTGTCGTATTATATTCATGCTCGTACTCTGTGCCCCAGTGAATATTCACAACTACTAAATCTGCTTGCTTTTTATACTCCCCAATTATTTTTTTTGCTTCCTCTAGATCAAAGCTGTGATAAACCATACTAAAACCAAGCATGGCAACTTTTACACCATTAATCTCTACTACTTTACCGGTGCACTCCCCTACTTCGGCATCTGCACAGCCAGAAAAATTAATACCCAGATTTTTTAAATTTACTCTAGTCTCCTGTACACCACTAACACCTTGATCAGTCAGGTGATTATTGGCAATATTAAAAAAATTAAAATTATATTTTTTAAATTCACTGACTACTTCTGGACTAAAAGCAAAATCATTGCTAGCCACTGGCGGATAATGCTGACCATTGTCAGTCACTGCTCCTTCCAAATTGGCCGAAATTATATCACTGCCCATAAAAAATCTTTTTTCTTCACCAGCCAATTGGTCAAGCAATGGTGCTACTCCATTTTTAGCAATCTTGACACCGACATTTCTATCTAGCATGATGTCACCAAAAAACAAAAAAACCACCGACTTTTCAATCGGTGCTTGGTTTATTTTTTCATCGTCTAACAATTCTTTGTACTGCTGATTGACCATAATCGCTGGTTTGATAGTAGAGACTACCGCATCTAGACTTTTATTATAATAATCTACTACCAAAAAATGTCCGGCAATGGCCAAGGCAATGATAATAATGGCAAGTTTTTGATTCATTAGTTGTTTTCTATATTATTATAATACTGGTGACACTGGCTTTTGTAAATAGCTAACCCATTTGTTCGCGCCACAAAGCAGCGTAAAGACCAGATTTTTCTAAGAGCTGCTGATGAGTACCACTTTCTACTAAACTGCCTTTTTCTAAGACAAATATTTTATCAGCATGCAAGATAGTTGATAAACGATGAGCAATAACAACTGTAATCAAGTCTGGTCTTATTTTTTCGATATTCTTTATAGTCTCGGTAATTTCTTTTTCAGTCAGTGAGTCTAGACTACTAGTGGCTTCATCAAAAATAATAATATCAGGATTACGCAACAAAGCCCTAGCAATAGCTAATCTTTGTCTCTCGCCACCAGATAATTTCAAACCACCTTCGCCTATTTTGGTGTCTAAACCCTTTTCCGCGCGACTCAAAATATTATCAGCCGCCGCTTGGTGTAAAACTTCTAGACACTCAGCATCAGAGGCACTAGATCTTACAAACAATAAATTTTCCCTGATAGAACCTGCGAAAAGCTGAGTCTCTTGGGCCACCAAACCAATGCGCTGACGAAACTTATCAAAATCAATTTGGGTACTGAGATGATTATTGAATCTCAATTCGCCACTGGCTGGTTGGTACAAACCGACAATGAGTTTTATTAAAGTAGTCTTACCAGAGCCAGAAGGTCCTACAAAAGCCACATTTTCCCCAGATTTTATAACAGCATTTAAATTTTTTATAGTCTCAAATTCAGCGCTGTTATATTTGAAACCAACGTTAACAAAACTAATTTCTTTAAGATCATCCAAAATGATAGCGTGCTCTGGCTTCTTGGCTGGTTCTTGCTTCAATATCTCATCGAGGCGACTCATGCTAGCGGATGTCTCTTGATACTTGGCCACCACCTGTCCAAACTGAGCTAGGGGTGTAAAAATAAAAAATGAATAAATAAACAAAGTAAAAAATTGACCCAAAGAAATATTTTGTGTAAAGATCAAATACATCATCACGCCAATCAAAATAGTGCGCATAGTATTTAATAATGTCCCTTGCCAGAAACTAAAAGTCCTTACTATCCGTACTTTTTTTAATTCCAAAACCAAAATATCGTCATTTACTTTATTTAATCTATTAATTTCCTGTTGGTCCAAGCCGAGTGATTTTACTAATTGCACATTACGCAAAGTTTCGGTAGTGGATCCAGCTAACTCAGCTTGTTGGGTGATAATTAATTTTTGCGCCTCTCTAATTTTTTTACTCAAAAAATAAGTACCAAAACCCAAAATTGGTAAAAGTAAAAAATAAATCAAACCAATCAACCAGTGTACTATAAAAGCATAAACCAAAACAAAAATAATACCGATCAATGATACAAATACCATGTTTATCAATTGACCGATTAATTCTTGAGCGTCATTTCTGGCCTTTTGTAATTTCTGCAACAATTCACCGGACTGTTGGTCTTCAAAATTTATATAAGGCAAGGAAAATGAATGTTTAACGCTGTTAGAATACAGGGTAGTACCTACTCGCTGCGTAATAACATTGACATAATAATCCTGAAAATTCTTGGCAATCCTAGAAATTAGTGCTACGCCCATGAAAGCCAACAAGAGCCAGCCAATGCCCATAAAAAATTGGCCTTGAGTCAAAGTGTCAAACTTAGAAGCATAATTATCAATCATTAACCTAAACACTTGGGGATCAAGTAAAGAAAAAAGCTGGTTGATACTAGCCAAAATCAAGGCATAAACTAAATGTTTTCTATACCCCAATAAATAATTCCATAATAATTTCATATGTTTACATTACTTCGTGACCTTGGGCTTTGATTATTTTTTTTATTTCGGCCAAGCTTATTTTATGCTCATCAAACTTAAGTTTTGTTTCCTGCTTAGCAAAATTTGTTCTAGCTTCTTTGACACCAGCATCTTCCAAGGCACCATCAATATTCATGGCGCAAGAGCTGCAGTGCATACCATTTATTTTTAATATAGTCTCTGTCATATTATTTTATTACATTAATTACTCCCCGATACATACCCATACTACAAGTAAAGGCAATTTTTCCAGATTCAGACGGAGCCGTAAACTGTATTATTTCTTCTGTGCCAGGACTCACTACTTTTTCTATATTTAATTTTGGTATAGTAAAGGCCTGAGCGCAACTATAGGCATTGTTATTTTTTAAAGTCAAGGTTACTAAGTCGCCGGCTTAACATTGATACTTTTTGGCTCATAGCCATTGTTGCTTATGTTGATAGTGATTTTATCTTCTGTGACGACTTGGTCATCAATATTTTGGTTAGAAATATTCTTGGTCAAATTGGAAAAATTCCAAGTGCTACCAGACAAGGCAATAGCGCTGTTTATTGAAAATAATGACAAGCCAATAATTAAAACAGCGGCCACTCGATAAAAATTCTTCTGCCATTTGGCACTCAAACTGTTGGCCGTATAACCCAAGATAAAAAATAAAGGAATGGTGCCTAATATAAAAGAAAACATAATTAGCGTGCCGGCTAAGCTTGAACCCGTAGAAATGGCCAAGGCCATCATAGCTTGTGTAGTGCCACAGGGTATAAATATGGTCATAAGTCCAAGCAGAGCTGGCGTAAAAATATCCGCGCTCTTGGCTTTGTTACGCACCATCTTGGTCAAAAAGCGTGGCGGCTGGATCACAAAATATCGAAATATTGGATGGACATTCAACAAGCTCAAGGCCGTCCCAATCATAAACAAAGCAATCAAAATCTGTAAAATAACCCGCACTGTAAATGACAGTGTAAAAAATGAACCTAGCCAACCTAGAATAAAACCTAAAATAGTATAGGCAATAAGTTTGGCCACCAAGAAAGCCACGATTGGCAAAGCTTTGTTTGGCTTAGATTCTTGTTCTCCCTCATGACGCTGAGCAATGGCTGTGGCTAGTAATCCACCTTGGACTGCTAGACAAGTGAGCCCACCCGTCAATAAACCAGTCAAAAATATGGTTAACAAATTTGTTTCTGACATAAAAAATTAATTAATTTTTACTTTTTTTAAACGCAAGGAATTCAAAACTACCGAAACTGAACTCAAGGCCATGGCCGCTGACGCCAAGATAGGATTCAACAAAACACCAAACCAAGGATAAAGTGCGCCCATAGCTACCGGAATCAAAATAATATTATAAGCAAAAGCCCAAAATAAATTCATTCTGATGGTGCTGATAGTTTTTTTGGAAAGATTCAAGGCCAGGGCTACAGAGTGCAAATCTTTGTTCACCAAGGTAATGCTAGCCGACTCCATGGCTACATCAGTACCCGATGACATAGCAATACCGACATCAGCTACAGCTAAAGCTGGTGCATCATTGACACCATCGCCAACCATAGCCACTACTTTGTGCTTGGCTTGCCAGCTTTTTACAACTTTAGCTTTATCATCGGGCAACACTTCGGCCACTACTTCATCAATGCCCAGGGTTTTAGCAATGGAACTGGCTGCCAATTTATTATCACCAGTCAACATGACAGTGGTAATACCCTGCGCCTGTAAAGCAGCGATCGCACTTTTGGCACTATCTTTGACTACATCGGCTACAGCCAAATATGCTAAGACTTGTTTATCCCTAGCCAGTAGCATGACGGTCTTGCCCTGACTTTCTAAATTAGCAATTTTATCTTCTGGATAAGACAAAGAATTTTCTTGCATCAAAGCGCGATTACCAAAAAATAATTTACTGTTTTTTATTTCTCCTTTGATACCCTTACCAGGTATCGCTTGCCAATTATCTATATTTAAAAATTCTAATTTCTGATCTAAAGCGGCCTGCACTATACAAGTAGCCAAGGCATGCTCAGAATTATTTTCCAAACTAGCAGCCATTTGCAAAATATCTTTATCCGACATATCCACCAAAGGAACAATGTCGGTAATTTGTGGCCTTCCTTGAGTCAAAGTGCCAGTTTTATCAAAAATCACTACCTGCACTTTGTGAGCTAATTCTAAACTCGCGGCATCTTTAATCAAAATACCATTTTGCGCGGCTCGGCCAGTGGCTACCATGATAGCCGTCGGTGTCGCCAGACCCATGGCGCAAGGACAAGCAATAATCAAAACTGCCACCATATTGAGCAATGCTCTAGTCAAAGCTGGCTCTGGTCCAAAAATAAACCAAATCACAAAAGTCGCCGCCGCCAACACCAAAACAATTGGCACAAAATAAGCGGCAATCAAATCAGCCAATCTCTGAATGGGAGCTTTTGATCCTTGGGCTTGGGCTACCAGCTTAATAATCTGCGCCAACATAGTATCAGCGCCAACCTTGCTGGTCTGAAAATTGAAACTACCAGTTTTATTGATAGTAGCACCAATCACTCGATCGCCAACTTTTTTATCCAAAGGCAAACTCTCACCAGTAATCATTGACTCGTCAACCGCTGACTGACCACTGACAATCACGCCGTCAACGGGAATTTTTTCACCCGGCCTGACTCTAATGATATCTCCGACTTTGACCTGCTCAATCGGCAAATCAATTTCTTTATCGTTTTTTACTACGCGAGCCGTCTTGGCTTGCAAGCCAATTAATTTTTTGATAGCGGTAGAAGTGTTGAGTTTGGCTTTGGCCTCTAAATAGCGACCTAATAAAATCAAAGCAATGATCAAGACCGAAGCATCAAAATAAGGCATGACTTCAATGCCTAGAGACATGACGAGGTCAGGCAATAAAGTAACTACTACTGAATATACAAAAGCTACGGTTGTGCCAATAACTACTAATGTATCCATGTTGGCTCGCCTTTTTTTCAAAGCCTGCCAAGCCGAGTGATACAAAGCAGCGGCTGCCCAAAGTTGTATTGGTATAGCCAAAATCAGTTGGACATAAAAATTTTTAAGCAAAGTGGGAGCAAACATATCTAGCCCCGGAAAAGTACCCCACAGCAACAAGGCGCCAAAAAACAAAGAAACAATTACTTTGGTCTGTAATTTTTTTAAAGCAATATTTTTATCCAACTGCTGTTGATCCCAAGTATAGTTTTCGGTAACAATTGCCTGATAGCCAACAGCGGCTACGGCGGCTGACAAATCAGCTGGCGATATTTCTTTTTCTAAGGTTATAGTCGCTGACTCGGTAGCCAGATTAACATTGGCCTCCAAAACTCCGGGTAATTTTTTTAAAGCGCGCTCCACAACACGCACGCATGAAGCACAATGCATACCAACTATTGGTATGTCTTTTGTATATTTGGCCATAATAAATTATTAATTTTTTTGAAAATTAAGACCAACGCTTGATGATGGCCATCACTTCGGCGACAGCTGTATTGGCCTTACCTTTTTTGATATCACGGGCCGTACAGGTCTTCAAATGATTTTCTAAAATCAGATGATCAGTCTGTTTCAAAGCGCGTTGAACGGCTTGGGACTGATGGATAACGTCTAAACAATAAGCGCCTTTGGAGACCATGTCTTCTACTTTTTGTAGTTGACCAATAGAAATACGCAAGCGATGTAAAATTTTCTCGTGAGTGTTTTTTGGTTTATACATATGGTTATAATATTAAATCCATATCCCCCCCCTAGGGATATAGTAACACATAGAATAAAATAGCACAATGTTTATTTAGAGTGATGACGATTATGAT
Source organism: Patescibacteria group bacterium (assembly GCA_041665545.1). GTDB lineage: Bacteria > Patescibacteriota > Patescibacteriia > UBA1558 > GWA2-36-10 > CALMZN01. Next base: position 182,837 of record JBAYIQ010000001.1, read on the forward strand.
AATGAATAAAGACCATTTTGATAAGCTCTAACAGAACAAACAATGCTACAGTCATCAAAATAATCGCCTGCCAATGCCACCAATTCAATGGCACGGTCTTAATAAAATGATTTAAGAAAGGCACATAGACAGCCGCTATTTGTAATAGCACTCCTATCACTACGGCTAAGTTTAATAAATGATTCTTAAAAGGATTGGATTTGAATATATTTTTTTCCAAATTTTTTATACTATAAATATACAGCAGAGTACTAATACCTAAAGAAGCAAAGGCAATGGTCCTAGCCAAAGCTAAATCACCTGTGCTTTTCCAAAAATAATAATACAAGCCCAAAGAGCCCAAAGTAGTCAGTACGCTAATTATAAATATTAAAAACTTGCCTTCAAAGTCGAGCAGCGAATTACCAGGACGCTCCCGATGCTCCATGATGTCTTTGTCTTCTGGCTCTTGAGTCAAAGCCAAACTAGGCAAACCATCGGTAATCAAATTGATCCATAAAATATGCGTAGTCAAAATAGGCAAAGGATAACCCAGCAACATAGCCACGGCAATAATAGTTATTTCTGAAAAACTATCGGACAAGAGATATAAAATTACTTTTTTCAAGTTAGCAAATATCAATCTCCCCTCTTTGATAGCCATGACAATGGTCCGAAAATTATTGTCCAACAAAATCAAATCAGCCACTTCTTTGGCAATGTCTGATCCCGTGCTGACTGTCACTCCCACATCAGCGGCTTTGAGCGCTGGTGCATCATTGACACCATCGCCAGTCATGGCTACTACTTCTCCTCGCGCTTTCCAAGCTTGAATAATCCTTAATTTGTCTGATGGCGTAACTCGCGCATAAACTTTTATCTGTTCTACTCTGTCGTTGAGTTGTTTGTCGGACATTTTTATCAACTCATCACCAGTCACTACTTGATCGTTGTCTGTCGCCAGCTTTAAGCTTTGTGCAATATGAAAGGCCGTGAACTTACTATCGCCAGTAATCATAACAGTTTTGATGCCAGCTTTTTTGGTCTGTTCTAGGGTTTCCAACATTTCTGGTCGAAGAGGATCTGACAAACCCCACAAGCCAACCATTACTAAATCTGTTAATTCTTTTTTAACACTAATATCTAAGGGATAATTTTTTGGCACTAGACGATAGGCGCCAGCCAAAACACGCAGCCCCCTCTTGGAAAGATGCTCTAATTCTTCGTGCCAAATTTTCTTACTACGTTCATCTTGTAATAAAACTTGGCCGTTATCGGTGTACTTAATACTATTAGGAATAATTATTTCTGGCGCTCCTTTGATATAGATAATATCTTTTTCAGCATCATGGGAATAACGTGTAACCATAAACTTATAACTAGAGTCAAAAGGTATTTCTTCCAAACGAGCTTTTTTTTGTTGTAAATTATAATCGCCATAAGTCATGGCAAAAAACAACAGAGCTTTTTCAGTTGGCGTGCCAAAAATTTCCCAGCGCTTATCTGGATCATCGGGATTTTGGACAACAGCGTCATTACACAAAATAGCAATATCAATAAGCTGTGACATATCTTTGTCCCATTTTATTTCTCGTATGGCTTGGGACTGAAAATCAATATGACGTTTGATAGTCAAAAGCTCGGTCACTCGCATCTCGCCTTCGGTCAAAGTACCGGTCTTGTCAGCACAAATTACAGTCGTAGCTCCCAAAGTCTCGGCTGACACCAGCTGACGCACTAAGCCCTGTTTTTTCAAAATGCGTTGCATACCCACAGTCAGAATCACCGTCAAACTAATCAGCAAACCCTCGGGTATAGCAGATACGGCCAAAGCCACAGCTACGGTAAATATTTGCGCCCAATGATAGCCCTGCACCAGACCCAAAATCATGACTACAAAAGCCACGCTGACAATAATAGTAGAAATTGTTTTGGCAAATTTGTCCAGCTTTATCTGTAGAGGTGTAAAATCGTTTTCCACTTCATTTAGCAATTTAGCAATTTTGCCCAACTCTGTTTGCAAACCAATGGCCATGACCACTCCTTCGCCTCGCCCCTCGGCTACCACTGTACCCATATAAGCCATATTCTGGCGCTCAGCCAAAACAGTGCCAATGGGCAAGGAGGTAACTATTTTTTTTATAGGCCAAGACTCACCAGTCAGAGCCGACTCGCTAATAGTTAAATTATTAACTTGTAATAATCTAAGGTCAGCTGGCACTTTATCACCAGCGCGTAAAATAACTATGTCACCCGGCACCAAAAACTTGGCGTCAATCATTTGTTGGTGATTATCCCGCCGGACTATGGCTTGTTGCTTGATGACTTGGCTCAATTTGGCCAAAGAATTATTGGCCTTGTACTCTTGCAAAAATCCAATGACCACATTCAAAACAACCGCCAAAATTATCACATAAGCATCAACTACTTCTTTGAATAAAAAACTAATCACCGCGCCAACTAACAAAACATAAACCAAAGCACTTTTGAATTGGGAAACAAATATTTTCCAAGCTGGCAAACTTTTCTTTTGAAGCAAAATATTATATCCGTAATTTTTGCTTCTTTTTTTTATTTCTTGGGCATCTAAGCCCCGAATATCTGAACTAAGCTCTTTTATAGCTTGATGCTCTTTAAGATGATGCCATTCAATTTGTTTTTTTGCCATTTTATTTATCAAAAATTTTCTAAAGTCCAGTATTTTACTGTTGTCTAGCTATTTATTATACCAAAAAAACCTGTTTTGAGCGAAAATTTTGCTCTCCTCTTGAAACTTGCCGGCTTTTTCAGTATTATTAACTCACTATGGATATACAAAAACAGCTAATTGACCAGCTGGCTAAGACCATTGGCACTATATTGGAGCAAGCTGTCACCAGCGACGATCTTAAATTATCAACTCCGCCACAAGAAAATTTAGGCGACTATGCTTTGGCTTGTTTTGTCTTGGCCAAAAAGAATAATATTTCTGCTCCTGAGCTAGCTAAAAAACTAGCTATAGCTTGGCCAAAGAATAATTTGTTTGCCACAGCGCAAGCTATGGGGCCCTATCTTAATATCAAAATGGACGCCAACAATTTTAGCAAGTTGGCCCTTGACGAAATTTTGAGCAATAAAAAATTTGGGCAAAACAACTCTGGTAAAAATAAAAAAGTTCTAATAGAATTTTCTAGCCCCAACACCAATAAGCCCCAACACATTGGTCATATACGCAATAATCTTTTGGGGCAAAGTTTAGTAAATATTTATAGGACTTGTGGTTATAAAGTGACTAGTATGGTCAACATGAATGACCGTGGTATTCATATTGTCAAAAGCATGTTGGCTTGGCAGGAATTCGGGCAAAACGAGACACCACAAAGTACTGGTATCAAGGGCGACCACTTGGTCGGCAAATATTATGTAAAATTTAGCCAACTACTAAAAGAAGAGGAAAAAGTATACCTGCTCAAAAATAATATTGATTTATCAAAGATCAATGATTTGGCCAAAAGAAAAATCAATGATGATTTTTTAAAACAATCTATTTGGATGCAGAAAGCTCATAAAATGCTTATCCTATGGGAAAAAAATGACCCCCAAATAAAAAAACTTTGGCAGACCATGAACTCTTGGGTTTATGAGGGCTATAAAAAAACCTATGATGATTTAGGTGTAAAATTTGACCACACTGATTATGAAAGCGAAAATTATCTATTAGGTAAAGATATTGTTGACTTTGGTTTAAAAAATAAAGTTTTTTATAAAAAAGAAGATGGCTCTGTCTGGATTGATCTGACTAAAGAGGGCTTAGATGAAAAGATAGTCTTGCGTAGTGATGGCACCTCTGTTTATATGACTCAAGACATGGGCACAGCTAAACGACGCTATGATAAGTTCAAATTTGACCAAGCAATTTATGTAGTAGCTTCCGAGCAAGACTACCATTTTAAAGTATTATTTTTGATCTTAGCCAAACTTGGTTTTGCTTGGGCCAAAAACTTATATCATTTATCTTATGGCATGATTTCTACGCCTGACGGTAAAATAAAATCTCGCGAAGGCAAAACTGCTGATGCTGACGCTATTATTGAGGAGACAATCGCCCGTTCCAAAACCATGATGGCTCAAGCCGAAAAAAAGAACCTAAAACAAAATGATCAGGAAGCTATTGCCAAAGACGTAGCTATGGCGGCTATCAAATTCTGCATGCTTGGTACCAATCCGCAAAAAAATATTGTTTATGATGCCCAAAGCTCTATCACGCTTGATGGCTACACTGGACCATTTGTCCAATATACTCATGCTCGTATTTCTAGCATCCTAAACAAAGCTGAAAAAGTAAAAAAAATTAACTGGTCTACCTTACAAATAAACGCCGAGGAAATAAAATTAATCAAACAATTGGTACTTTATCCGGAAATCATCAAACAAGCCGCTCTAGAATATAATCCAGCCGTACTGACTCACTATCTTTTTGACTTGGCTAAAATATTTAATAATTTTTATCAGCAACACTCAGTATTATCAGCTGACAATGAAGCTCAGAAAAATTTTAGATTAAATATTTGCCTGAGTTGCCGACAAATCATAGCCGCTGGTTTGGAAATTTGCGGTATCAAGGCCCCAAAAATAATGTAGTTAATTATTAATTTTTAAAAAGAAAGTTTTACAAAAAATGGACAAAAAATTATACAAGTATTGGAGCGAGGAAGAATTTAAAAAAGCCAAGGACTTTGCCGCCAACAAGCAAACTCCTTTTTTATTAATTGATCCTAAGCGCGTTGCTAAAAAATACAAAAGTTTAAAGGCCAACCTACCCTTGGCCAAAATATACTACGCCATGAAGGCCAACCCGCACGATGAAATCATCAGGACTTTGGCTGACTTGGGCTCAAATTTTGATGTGGCTTCTATTTTTGAAATACAAAACTTGATGGACTTGGGTATTGCTGGCGACCGCATGAGCTTTGGCAATCCAGCCAAAAAAGAATCAGATATTATATTTGCCTACCAACATGGCATCAGGATATTTGTCACTGATTCCATGGATGATGTGCACAAATTAGCCAAAAATGCTCCTGGCGCCAAAGTTTTTTTCCGCTTACTATTTGAAGGCAATGGCGCTGTCTGGCCATTATCCAAAAAATTTGGTGCTCATCCTGATATGTTGTACAAACTTATCTTGGAAGCCAAAAATCTAGGTCTAGAGCCCTGTGGCATTTCCTTTCATGTTGGCTCCCAACAAAAAGATATTGGTCAATGGGATCACGCTCTTTCTTTGTGCAAATACATGTTTGACACTATGAAATCCGAGGGCTTGGAGCTCAAAGCTATCAACTTGGGTGGTGGCCTACCAACCAAATATGTCGGACCAATACCCAGTCTAAAAAAATACACTGACGTTATCAACCGTTTGCTTAGTGAAAATTTTGGCGACAATATGCCAGAAATAATGATTGAACCCGGCAGATATATTGCTGGCGACTGCGGTATGATCATCAGTGAAATAATTTTGATTTCCAAAAAATCCGAGACCTCTGAACATCGCTGGGTTTATATTGATGTCGGAAACTTTACTGGCTTGTGTGAAACCGAAGAAGTGATTTTTCCGATCTACGCTGACCCAGAAATTTATCTTCCAGGACAAACCTCGGAAAGCGAAGTAATATTGGCTGGACCAACTTGCGATTCCTCGGATATTATTTACCAAAACTACAAGCATAAATTGCCCGATGATCTCAAAGAGGGTGATCGACTGTATGTCATGAGCACTGGCGCTTACACCTATGCTTACAGCGCTGTTTGTTTCAATGGCTTTCCAGTTTTGAAAACTTATATCCTAAGATAAACAAAAAAACGCCCTGCAATTTCTGTGGGGTGTTTTTTATTTTAAACAAAATTAAGAACGCGTCCCCGAAGAAACGCGTTCTGGAAAGAACAGGCCTACTTTCACTTGCTCACACTGGGAAAATGCGGGTCACGGTACTCGTCATTGTCGTCTTTGACAACGAAAGGAGAAACATCCTCCAAGCGCAACTCGGTGGTGCAGATGAAGGGTGACGACTCGACGACACGCGGTGGTTGAAACAGATTGGCCTCAGGAGTCAGCTTAGAGGCCAAAAAGTCCCGAATCCTCCTATGCCAGAGCAAGCCCAATGGCTTCTTGTTCTTCCTTTGCCAGACCAACTCCAAGCGCCAAGGCCTTTCCTCAGCCGTGATCGACACCTCCAAGCCACGATGGCTGATGTACTTCATAATCTCCGGCAACAGTAGCCCAAGCTGCTGACCCAGATGCCTCCTGACAGCCAAGGTGTTGACATGACGACCGTTAGCGAACTTAATGTCAGCTCTTTTCTTACCGACCATGAGCTATTCCTCCTTGAAGGTTCAAGTGCCCCAAAAAATGGGAATATGATAACATATAATATTTATCCCCTCTTGTCAATGGCAAAACAAAAAAACAACCCAGTGGGTTGATTATTAATAATGCATGCTCTCGTGTCCCTCGACTCACTCCGTTCGCTCGGGACACTCGATTCGCAGGAATGAGAATGGTCGGAGGTGCGATAAAGCACCGTAGACCACGAGTGAGTCTTTTGCAAAGCAAAAGGCGAATCGAGTGGTGCGCCCAGTAGGATTCGAACCTACGACCGTTTGCTTAAAAGGCAACTGCTCTACCAGGCTGAGCTATAGGCGCATAAATATAAAAATACGCAAATTATTATAGATTAATTATTGGGTATTGTCAATTTTGCTTTAATACACCTTTAGCGCTGTTATTGACAAAAATAAATAAATATGATATAGTAACGAACTTGTTCTTTATAAACTCCTAATCAGAATTTTGTCCAGCAAATTGCCTGATAAAGCTCTGATTAGGAAACTATCACTTCTCTGAACTGGAGGACTTACCATGGATTACCCGCGGAACTCGGTCTGCATCTATCACAGTGCGGACAATGACGGCGCTTGCAGTGCGGCCATCGCCAAGTTGGCGGCTCGTGTCAGACTGATCCCCTGGAATTATGGACACCCCATACCCTGGGAGAGAATACCCGTCGGCGCTACGATCTTTGTGGTCGATCTGCTGCTCACCAGCCAGAACGACAACAGTGGTTTCCAGGACATGGAGCGCCTGCGCAAGATCGGTAAGCTCGTCTGGATTGACCATCACGACAAGGCCATCAACGACGCCAAAGTGTTGGGTTTGGCCTATGATGGCATCCAGCGAGTTGGTCAGGGCGCTTGCGCTTTGACCTGGGAATATTTCTTCCCCAACAAGCCCATGCCCGAAGCAGTCCGGCTGATCAGTAACTTCGATGTCTTTGACCATAGGGAGGTAAAGACAGTCCATTTCCAGTACGGCTTGCGTGCTTGCAATGCCAAGCCCTGGATGGACATTTGGAAAGATCTTCTTAAGCCACCCTTCCAAAGCGATGCTCTGGTCAACCAGCTGGTCAGTGATGGTATCCCCATCACCAAGTACCTGACCTTGGAATTCGCCCGCTACATGCGAGTCTGTGGCTTCGAGACTATTCTCGACGGGCACCGTGCCATTGCGGTGAATCGTGCTCTGGTCAACAGCCAGATCTTCGAATCTGTACACAACCTCGAAGACTATCCGTTGCAGATGTACTTTTACTGGAGCTCTGACGGCTCATGGAAGGTGAGCATGCGTTCGCCCGACGGTCGCGTGAACTGTGCAGAACTCGCAGCCAAGTACGGTGGTGGCGGACACAGCCGAGCAGCCAGTTTCGTGTGCCAGGAACTGCGCTTTGAACTCAAAGGGCGACCTGACGCCGATCCTGACTGAGTAACGAGAAGTTGATCCTGACCCCGGCTAGTGGCAACACTGGTCGGGGTCTTAAATTTGTTTATAATTTATAAATATTGGGTATAAATTGTATATAAACCCGGCTTGAAAAAAGCCGGGAAATGGGTTAAGCTAATCCTACATTAAGCAAACCCATGCTAAAAATACCTCCGCAAAACATAGAGGCTGAAGCCAGTATTTTAGGCGCTTTATTGATAGACAAAGAAGCCATCATCAAAGTAGCCGATGTTTTACGTTCTGATGATTTTTATAAAGACAGCCATGGCTTGATTTACCAAGCCATTCTTGATTTGTTTGAAAAGCATGAGCCAATTGATATTTTATCAATGGCCAATCGCTTGAGCGAAAAAAAACAACTGGAAGCAATTGGTGGCAAATCATACTTAGCCGAACTGACAGCGTCTGTACCCAATGCTTCACATGTGGCCAACTATGCCAGCATTATCCGTAAAAAAGCCACCTTGCGCAAACTAGAACAAGCGGCCTCAGAAATCAGCGAATTTAGTTTTTCGGAAGATCAGGATGTGGAAAAATTATTGGATCGTGCTGAACAAAAACTTTTTGCTATTTCCCAGTCTTCGCTGAAAAGAAACTTTATACCCATCAAAAATGTTTTAAATGATGCCTTTGCTCGTATTGATGAATTACACAAAACTGGTGGCCAAGGCACCAGAGGCATACCTACTGGCTATACTGGTCTAGACAAAATCCTATCCGGTTTACAAAAATCCGATCTCATCATTTTGGCCGCTCGCCCATCTTTGGGCAAAACCACTTTGGCTTTGGACTTAGTGCGTCATGTGGCTATTCGTGCCAAAGTACCGGTCGGCATCTTTTCTTTGGAAATGTCCAAAGAACAATTGGTTGACAAACTGCTAGCGGCCGAGGCGCAAGTAGATCTGTGGCGCATGCGCACTGGCAAATTATCCGATCGTGAGGAAGATGATGATTTTCCCCGCATTGGCAAAGCCATGGGTGTGCTATCTGAAGCACCAATTTTTATTGACGACTCTCCTAACATCAGCATCATGGAAATCCGCACCAAAGCTCGTCGCCTCAAAATGGAACATAATTTGGGCTTTTTGGTAGTTGACTATTTACAACTCATGGACTCTGGTGGTCGCCAAGAAAACCGCGTCCAAGAAATATCAGAAATATCTAGAGCTTTAAAACAAATTGCCAGAGAGCTTGATATACCGGTCATGGCGCTATCTCAATTATCCAGAGCCGTGGAAAGCCGCTCGCCAGCCATACCAAAATTGGCTGACTTGAGAGAATCTGGCTCCATTGAACAAGATGCTGATATTGTTATGTTTATTTATCGCCGAGCCAAAGACAAAAGTCGCGGTGAGTGCCCTGAAGAAGAAAAATTTGTAGCCGAAATTCACATTGATAAACACCGCAATGGCCCGACTGGCTTGACCCGCTTATTCTTTGACGAAAACAAAGTAACCTTCAAAAACTTGGACACTGACAAATCAGAAATACAAGATCAGACCGGCTCCGGCCAAGGCAATATCCAAGAGCCAATATCCAGCGAAGAATTCCCCGTGGCTGGCGGCTGGCAAAATATACCCTAATTAGTAAAAAGTATCGCCCACAGGGCGATAAAGTTTCAAGGTTAGAAAGTAAAAACATCCCTTAAATAAAAACTGATCCTTGAAACTTCAAACAAACACATATATAATACGGCTGTAACTTTTAAACTTTCGACTTTAATAACTTTTAACTAAATTTTATGTTTAATAAACTAAAACAATTCAACGATTTGAGAAAACAAGCTGGCGTTCTAAAAAATGCCTTGGCTGGAGAAATTGTTGAAGTAGAAAATAAAGCTGTTAAAATAACTATGGATGGCAACCAAGAAATAAAAAGCTTGGAAATAAAACCAGAATTCATGCACACTGAAAAGAAAACTGAGCTAGAACAAGAGCTTAAAAATGCTTTTGCAGAAAGCATCAAAAAAGTCCAACGCAAAATGGCCATGAAAATGCAATCTATGGGTGGTTTTGACATGCCGGGATTAAAATAATGCGCCCCGTTAAAAATTCACGAAAAAAACTATTTTTTATTTACGAAATCTGCACTAGCTAAATACATAAATTTTTAACGAGGTGAAACATCTACCAGATTTTATCCAAAAATTAATCAATGAATTTGATAAACTGCCGGGCATTGGGCCAAAAACATCCACTCGGTTGGTTTTTGATTTACTGCATCGTCGCGAGGACATCCAGGAATTTGCCAAAAGTTTGAACGAGGCCTATGAAAAAGTTCATTTCTGTCCCCAGTGCTTCAATCTGACAGATACGGGACTCTGCAATATCTGTCGTGATCCCCAGCGGGACCAAAGTATTATTTGCGTTATTGCTCACAACCAAGATATTGAAGCTATTGAAAGAACCAATGAATTCACTGGCACCTACCATTTGCTTAATGGACTCTTGGGACCACTAGAAGGCATCACGCCTGATAAACTAAAAATTAAAGAACTGCTCGAGAGAGTCAAAAAAAATAACATCAAAGAAATTATTCTGGCGCTTGACCAAAGTATGGAAGGCGGAGCCACCACTATGTATCTTTTGAAAATTCTGGCTGACAAAAATGTTGTGGTCAGTCAGCTAGCCCGTGGCATACCCATGGGCGCCAATATAGAATACACGGACGAAGTCACACTGTCTTCGGCCTTAAAAAATAGAAAATAAAATACCCCGCAGCTAGCGGGGATTTTTTTATTTAGTAACAATCTTTTCGATGTTTACTTCTTCTTTGATTTGTCTGTGACCGTATCTTTTTCGATAACGAGTTTTGTTGTGGTATTTGAAAACATCAATTTTCTTCTCTTTGAATTCTTTGACCAAGGTAGCTTCAACTTTAGCACCTTTGACCAAAGGAGCACCAACCGTAATATTTTCTTTATCATCGATTATAGCCAACACTTCTTCAAAAACAACAGTTTGACCTGCTGTAGTGCCTTTTATTCTTTCGACGCTTAATTTTTGCCCAGTGGCAATCAAATATTGTTTACCACCAGTTCTGATTATTGCTTTCATAAAATCTATAGCTATTTTTAATACGGGTTAAATATTAACAAAGATTAGCAATTGTGTCAATAATACTGAATACACGCCATTGACAAGATATGAAATGTGTGATATAATATAAAATCGTGGTTAATTTCTACCACGTGCACCTTAGCAAGACACAAGGTAAATATGGCCAATGGAGGTCCTTGAAATGGAAAAGACCGAAAAGACCGCCTTTGCTGTTCTGCACATGAGCCGTCACGAATCCAGCTCGCCCCAAGCCAACTATGGCCTGGGAACACTGGGTCCCATGGACTACCGCGGAATCCCGGTTCGCTACCACCCCAATTCCTTCATGCGTGACTCCGGTTACCGCATGCTGGAAATCCAGCTCCCGAAGAACCAGAACGAAGCGGGAGTCGCGATGGCTGTCATGCACGCAGGTCAGATTCGGGGAGCCATCAGTTCCCTGCAGGATCAGCTCAACAGTCTGACACCGGAAAAGATCTCCCACTACAACCTGATGATCAACGAACTGCTTCGCAAGGGCTACCTGATGCACAGCCAAGTCCTCTACTTCAAACCCTGGCAATCCGGTCTCGTGGCCAAGTACGGCTGGGGCATCAATGGCTCTGGTGGCATGGTCATGTTCGGACAGAACAACTTCGGACAGAGCTTCGGAGTACAGGCCGGACACCAGCTGGTGCAGGTGGTCTTCCGACCCACTCCGTACGCCGACGGACTGATCTGTCGCTACGGCTGGGGCATCACCGTATGCCAGCCGGAAAGCATCAAACGTGTGCTGAGTGGTCTGCGCAAGCAGCTCGACAACGCCGTGTTCTTCCAGGAGCACGGCTGTCTACTCGAAGACTTCGATCGGCCGAGTCTGGCATGCCGACTGATCGCCCGTCAGGCGACCCACGCGTGCCAGCAAACCACCGCATAGCGAGCAACTGCTTGCTACGGTGACAACGACAGGACATTTTCTGACGCCAAGCGTCTGAAGGTGTCCTGTTTTCTTATATTGACAATAGCTATATTATATGCTATAATATTAAATGTACCCCAGGATTCTAGTCTCGGGTTGTTCATTTCCAAGGAGGGATTTCTCATGAGTCCGAAACAGCTTGCTGCCATCCCGTTCTGCATTTTGACCGTAGTTGCCATGTTCTTATGGGTTGCCGGTCGTCCCACTGGCAAGCCCGACACAACGCGACTCTTCTCAATTGGGACTGATGCCCATCAGGTTCCGTGTGGTGACATCGGCTACGATGCCACCTTCCGCTACTATGCCGGAAACGACACGGCGGGCGTGACGGTAGCCAATCTCAATCCCGGGCTCGTAACGATCCATCTCATGGATCGCCTGAGCAGGGATATCTACGGACGCAAACCCGTGCGGATCAACGGTGATCAGGCCAACCTGGAGATCATCAACAACGCCACCAATGAGGTGATTTGCCGCTGGCAGATCACCATCGATCGTCAGGTCGGTGTTGCCACCCGCTGAGTACGCCCTCCTCCGGTCAGGCCACAAATGCCCGACCAAAACTCGTCGTCCATATCTTTTGGATCAAGCGACGAGTTTTCTTTTTACAAAAAAACCACTAAATAAATTAGTGGCTCTATAAACAAATTATTTCTAGATTTAGCTAAGATTTAACTATTATACAACGACCAGTAAAACCGGCCTTAAATTTTTCTAGTTCTATAAATTTATATTGCCAATTATAGTCAGGGATTATAGAAGTATGATTAACATAAAACCCTTTTATATTTTCTATATTACCCTCAAATCCTACAATAAGAGCTAAATGGCCTCCAAATCTTTTCCAGAAAAAAATTCTTTCCCTGAGTGGTTTATAATCTTCGAAAGCCCATTTGATTGAAATAATTGGTAGACAATTTTGCTTTAATGCCTCGCCTAGTTGAACAGAATCTACATTGCACTGGGTCGTTGCCTGAAAACCATACTCTTGAGCCAAACGAACTAACCCGCCATGACTCCACCCGGAAGAATCTTTATAGGCACCAAACTCAATACCTTTTTTAATATATTCTATTATTGATGGTGAAAGGGGTTTAGCTTGCATTGCGAGAAATCCATCTATTGCCATTTTAAGGCACAAAATACCACACGAAGATTTTTCCTAATATTCAGCGTCCTTAGAACTCTTAAAACCGAGCTCCTGCCATTTAGACAAATCCCACTTTTGTGAATAAAATGGCACTTCTATTTTCACGGAATTTATTTCTTTTCTTATTATATAAAAACTGGCCGTCGCACCTGCCTGTCTGCCGATAGGCGGGCACTTGACCCAATAGCATATATTTACTATCGAATGGTCGTAGACCACGAGTGAGTCTTTTGCGAAGCAAAAGGCGAATCGAGTGGTGGGCATAAGAGGACTTCCGCCTCCGCCCCTCACTTTGTTCGGGGCTATGGCGGACAGGCGAACCTCTGATTATTTTAGAAATGGTGGTCGCACCTGGACTCGAACCAGGGACCTTCGCAATGTGAATGCGACGCTCTAACCAACTGAGCCATGCGACCATATTAATAACCAACTGCTTGTCCGCCAAAGCTCCAAGGGAGCGACGGCGGAAGCTATATGCCCTTAAATAATAAACTACCGAAAATGGCTTAGCCATCCGTAGCTCCAAATAAAAATAACTATACTTTATACGTTTTGTCATCCTACTCCGCCAGCTGGCGGATATGGATGACATCCTTCGCACCGCGAAGGATGGTAAAAACCCTTAGCATTCAAAGCTATTTTCTTTTGGTGACCTCTAGGGGAATCGAACCCCTGTTGCCAGGATGAGAACCTAGTGTCCTAACCACTAGACGAAGAGGCCAGAACCAAAAGAAAATAGCTTTTAGAATAAAGGTTGCCTGCCCGCCGAAGCTTTGAGCGTAGCGAGGAGCGAAGGCGGGAGAACCTGATGTCCTAACCGCTCGCCTCGCTTCGCGAGCGAAGCGGGTTAGACGATGGGGCCAAAACACTGGATATTAAATCAAAAATTTAGCTAAAAGTCAAAGTTATACTATTTTTTCACAGACCCCACCAAATATTCCCCTGCCTCCCAAGGTCGAGCCATAAGTTCATAAACTATCTGCTCCATTTTCATGCCCCGTGAACCTTTGACCAAAATAACATCACCAATCTTTATCCTCTCTTGCAAAAAAATACCAGCTTCAAGGGTTTTGGGAAAATGAAAAATTTTATCTTCACTCAGGCCGGCCTGTATAGCGCCTCTAGCAATGTCCCTGGATCGCTCACCAACGACAAACAAATAATCTATTTTCAAATCATAAACCATTTTGCCAACCCTTCGGTGATCATTTTCACTCTCAGCGCCTAGCTCCAGCATATCGCCAAAAACAGCAATTTTTCTACCCTGACTGGGTAACTCGCTTAAGATTTGCAAAGCCACCTTGGAAGACTGCGGAGAAGAATTGTAGCTATCATCAATCAACCAGCTATTTTTCACACCAGGCAAAAGCTTGGTGCGCCCTGACGCTGACTGATAATTTTGAATATTTTCCGCTGTCTCTACTAGGTTGAGACCCATAACCAGAGCCACTGTACAGGCAGAAGCTGCGGCTAGAGCATGCTGACTGCCTAAAACATTTGGCAAAAACACTGGCAATTCTGCGCCTTGATAATGTATCTTGAAATTGGTGCCATATGTTTCATCATGGAAAGTAAGATGTATATTAGAAATTTTGACATCACAAGTATCGCTCAAACCAAATGTTTTGACTGGTGCTGGGCTATTTTTTTTCAAACTTTGTAAAAATGGATCGTCGCCATTGAAGATTATCCAATCATGACTGCCCAGACGCTTAGTAATACTAATTTTTTCTTTGGCAATATTTTCTATTGAACCAAAATATTCCAAGTGACTTTGGCCGATAGCAGTAATGACGGCAATGTTTGGCTTAGCCAAACTAGTCAAATATTGTATATCTTGCGGCCGGTCAGCGCCCATTTCCAAAATCAATACTTGTGGATATTTTTTATTCTTAAACAAAAGCAAACGCCAGGCCTTAAAAATTATACTAAGCCAAGAAAAAATATTCTTGCCACCGCTCTTAGCCGAACCCAAAATAGCCAAGGGCAAACCCAATTCATTGTTAAAATTTTTAGCGCTACGCCCCACTTTATATTTATTTTTTAAAACCGCAAAAACTGCCTCTTTAGCTGAGGTTTTGCCCACAGAGCCGGTAATACCAATAATACGCGGCTGGTATTTTTTAATTACTGCCTTGATTAATGGCTTCAAAAGCCAAGAAATAAACTTACGATACTGTCTTTTGTTCATATTAGCGTTCTGGTGCTATCTTATAATATTGTATTAAAAATTGGGCAATTTCACCAAACAAAGGAATGGCCGTGCCTTCAGAGTATTGTGCTGTCTTCGGATTGTCAAGTTTGGTCAGTAGCGTGAACTTTGGCTTACTAGCCGGAGCAAAACCAATGAAGCTATGGATAGTCACGGTACTATCATATTTTTTGGCGCCAATATTGGCGACCTGCGCTGTGCCTGATTTACCAGCTACATAATAACCCGACACACGAGCACCTACGGCATGTTCACTATCAACCACATTGACCAGCATAGCGGAAATTTGCGAAGCCGTACTGGCACTGATCACATTTTGTCTAATTATTTTTGGCTGATAACTTTCTATCACCTGATCATTATACCTCAATTCCTTAATAACGTAGGGTTGCATTAGATTACCACGATTAGCCAAGACATTAAAGGCGTTAATCATCTGCAATGGCGTGACCGTAATGCCCTGACCATAAGAAGCCGTGGCTTTGTAAATATCGCCTTTTTTTTCTAAAGAGCTAATATCACCCTCTGATTCCTGACTCAATAAAATATTACTTGTTTTACCAAAGCCAAAATTACTCATGTAATCATGAAAAATTTTATTAGGCACATCTTGAGTAGCAAAAATAATACCAGTATTGATAGAATAGGCCAATACTTTTTTCATATCTGACCAGCCATACTCTTTTTTGCCAGCATTGCGAATCACTTGGCCAAAAGCAAACTTTACTTCGCCAGTATCCTCATAGCTAGTCTCGGGTGTCACCTTTCCTTCATTGATAGCAATGGCCATACTAATGGCCTTCATCACTGATCCGGGCTCATAATTTTGAAATACGGCCAAATTATTATAAACCTCTGGACTATCTACCTTCCCATAGTCATTGGGATCAAAACTAGGATAATCGCACATGGCCCGAATAGCCCCAGTAGCTGTTTCCATAACAATTACTGTGCCACTATCAGCCATGTTTTTTTCAACGGCTTTTTGCAAAGCTTGGCAAGCTTTGTATTGCACAGTGTGATCAATAGTCAAGACCACATCCACTCCTGGCCTGGCTTGTTCGCCTTGGCTATCGGCAAGCAGTACTCCTTTTTGATCTTGCTCACCAACAATCTTTCCGGACAGACCGGATAATTCATTATTCAAATATCCTTCCAATCCATATTTACCCTCTCGACTTATACCGTCTTCATTAAAACCCAAAAAACCTAAAATGTGAGCCCCCACTTCTTTGTCAGGATAAAAACGTAAAACTGATTTTTTAAGACTAATACCCAAGTCTTGGATAGCGATTAATTTTTTTGACCCAGACAGCCCCTTATTTACATCATCCAACAAAATATTTAGTTCGTCTTTGATACGGTCAACTTTATCTTCACTGACGTTTTTGGCTATCACTTCATAACGCTTGTCAGTGAGATTGGCTTTTTCTTTAATTACATTAACATCTATTTCTAAATTCTTAGCCAAAATATCCGCAATATTTTGAGGCCGGGTGATCATTTTGGGGTCAAGGGCTACTTCATAAAAAACTTTGTTTACAGCCAATGGATATAGCTCGCCATCTTCACTTTGACTAGCCAAGGCAAAAATCCGACCCCTTTCAGGAATCACTTCTTCATCAACTGTTCGCTGGTTTAAGCCCAACTGCACATAGTAATCATGCTTGATAATTTGCAAATAAAACAAACGACCAATAATTATCAAGACAAACAAAAAAATAATCCCTTGTAAAACATTGATCCTTGAAGCAATGGTCTGTTCTTGATTATTACGGCCGATATTCATAATCTATGCGGCACTTTTGGGATTATTTTAAAGCCACTTTGTCTATGGCTGTACTCAAATAAATTATATTAGCATTATCAACTTTTACCAAATTTAATCTCTGACTTTCCTGCTCAACCCGCTCAATTGACTGCAAAGTACCAATCTCTGCATTCAACAAACGCAGTTTGTCTTCGGTCTGCCGAATATTATCGCTCAGCTCACTGCGCTGCAAATTTTGAGCATTGCTGTAATTGGTCAAAAACAGGCCAGCCATCCAAAAAACTATGGTCAAGATTAGAAATAAATGACTAAACTTCTTCATGTTTTCCCAAAGTGATAACTTGTTAATTTTGTAAGACATATTTTTATTTTTGTTTTTTGCTTAAAAGGCGATTTTTTGAGCGACGCGGAGTTGTGCGCTACGACAACGCGGATTAGCTTTTATTTCCTGTTCGCTTGGCTTGATCGGCTTCTTGGTCAAAACTTTCAAGCTAGCCTGGCTGTCACAGGTGCAGATAGGTGAGTCGGGCGGGCACTGGCAGAGCCCAGTTTGCTCCTTAAAAAAATTCTTTACTATTCTGTCTTCTAGCGAATGGAAACTGACCACTGCCAGGTGCCCGCCCGGGGCCAAGATATCAACTGCCTGTGGCAAAGCTAATTGTAAATTTGCTAATTCCTGATTTACCTCTAGGCGCAAAGCTTGAAATACTAAGGTCGCTGGATGGCGTCTAAATTTTGGCAAATCTGTTTCTTTTATATTCAATATTCGGAGTATGACGGAGACAAGCATGGAAGTTTTTACAAATTTTTGTTTTTGTTTATTGAGTTGTCGCCAGGCAACTAGCCCAGTGGCAATCTTTTTGGACTTCACTTCTTCGCCATACTCCCGCAATATTTTTTCAATTTGTTTTTCTGGATAGTTCAAAACAACGTCCGAAGCAGTCAATTTTTGGTTTTGAGTATCAAAACGCATGTCTAGATCCGCGCTGTCTTTGAAAGAAAATCCTCGTCCAGCTTGATCCAGCTGATCAGAAGACAGCCCTAAGTCAAATACTATCCCAGAAATTTTATCTAATTTATCGCGGTTTTTTTCAACCGCTGACTTTAAATGTACAAAATTATCATGAACTATTATTAAACGATTTTTATACTTTTTTAACTTTTGCACGCTGTGCAGTATGGCTCGCTCATCAAGCTCTAGAGCCAAAACCTTGCCGTGCGGACCATTTTTTTGCAATATTGCTTCACTGTATCCTCCGCCTCCCAAAGTACAATCAATGTAATTCTGATTCTTCTGTGGCGCCAATTGCTGAATCACCTCTTGGAGCAAAACACTGCGGTGCTGATAATCCATACTAAATGCCTAGGTCAACAAGCCCTTCGGAAATCTGATTGCTATCTTTTTCAGAAACACGTTGATATTTGGACCAAGCTTTTTCATCCCAAACTTCCAGTCTGTTGTATAAGCCAGCCAAAACGACCTGCTTGTTGAGATCGGCAAATTGCTTCAAATAATCGGGCAAAATAATACGGCCTTGTTTGTCCAAGACCACATCCATGGCTCCAGCCAACATCATTCTAGAAAAAGCTCTAGACTTGGCTTGAGAAATTGGCAAATTACTTAGCTTGTCCACTAATTTTTGCCATTCTTTAGCAGTATAGATGAAAAGACAATTGTCCAAGCCCTTGGTAATGACAGCGCCATCCGGAAAAAGATTCCTAAATTTGCTAGGAATTGCCAAGCGGTTTTTGTCATCTAAATTATATTTGTACTCGCCAATAAACATAGAGCCCAATGTTATCCACAGCTTTAATAATTAATCCCCCACTTTTCACCACTTTTTTCTATATTATTTACATTATACCCCACCGAAGCATTTTAAGCAATAAAAAAAGACCTTATTTATCCACAGATCAAGGTCTTATTACAACATAAATTATTAAAATGCGTATAGAACTTATCCACACCCACACAGTTCGCCATACTTCTTGGGTAATAAATTGTTGCGTAAAATCGAATTTTCTAGAGATTTTTTTTAGAAAAAAAAGACCCTATTCTAACCCGGGTCTTGTGAGGGGTTTTACTGGCCTTAAGCCAGCAGCACAGGAAGGAGAATGATCACAAACTCCGTCGCGCAAGAGAGCCAGACGGCTCTCTTTTTAATGCCGTGCTTTTTCATCTCACTGGCAACGAGAGTGGCAACGAAGATGGCGACCAAGATGGTGATGATGGCGGTTATGACAGCTACGAAGGGCTGGGAAAGAGCGCAAACGAAAAGGGTAGCAGCGTAGGCGACCAAGGTAGCGACCAAGATGGCGCCAAATCCGCTAATGAGTACTTGAGTGTCATGGATGTGATGGTAAGAAACGGAAGCGACCACCAACAAAATGACTATGGGGGTCACAGCAGCAAATAGGGCAGCAAGCTTCTTGTCACCGACAAAATACAAAATAGCAAAGAAAGTGAGCAAGGTCGGTATTGTGATCAAAAGTTGCCACTTACCCAGCTTGGACCAGTACAAACTGGCCTGGGTAGCCAAAACGGCTTCCATGGTAATACTCTCCTTCCGAATGTTCAGGTACAGAAACCAATGGCCTGAAATTGGCCTATTTTTTGGTTAACAAAATAGTTTATAATAAATACTAAATTGTGTCAAACAAAAAACGCTTATTTTACCAGCTGAAATTTGTGTTTTTTCAGTTAACTTCTCATGGCTACTAACGGGCAACTTGCAAAAAACAGCCCCCTTTAGAGCTGTTTTTCCTCATACACGATGTTTTGTGATATGACTAGAAATTTCTATTCCTTATTGTCCTCTTTGAGATTCCAACCATTCTGAGTAAAGTTGGTCAATTTTTTTTGCTTTTTTAGCCGCCTCCAGAACTTTTTCTTGATCGCCACCCTCAAGAGCTTCGATTATATCATCGGGCTTCATTGAAAAACCACGCGAGTCATCAAGATATCTTCCAACAAATACATTACCCGATTCTAATGCTTGATTCATGCGATCCCAATCTGGAAACACTTCTTTTACCCTAGCTATAAAATCAGCTGGATAACCTTCTTTATGACCTTGAGATCCACCCCCCCTTCACCTTTAAATTTTTCCGCCATAGTATTTATATTAAATTATTAAACTATTTAAGTTATATCAGTATTTTACAGTCCAAACACTTATTTTACAAGCTGGAATTTGTGTTTTTTTTGGCTAATAGTAATTTCCGGCGCTCGACTATAAACAACTTTCAGGGGTTTATATTTTTTAATTTTACTAATTTTTTTAAGAATTTTTTCTAAAGAATCACCAAACTCTCCCCCAAAACTATAATCAGCATAAACTTTGGCCTCATTTTGCCAGGCCAGGGCATTGATCATAGCGGTCATGACTTTGACTTGGGTCAATGAAGCATCTTGCAACAAAAGCACCAATGATTTTATTTGACTGATTTTTAACTTATTTTTCTTTAACAAAAAAGCCAGTTTAATCAAAACCTGATCTTGATCAAACTGGAGCGCAAATGACTGACGATAAAAAATTTTACTATTTTTTACCAGTAGCCACTCCGCTTTCTGCCTGTTTATAATGTTTAAAACTAATATCATCTAAATAATTTTTACCAATATCCTTGGAGATTCTATCCACCACTACAATACGATTATAGGCAAAGATATCGTAGACAAATTTATCAACTATCTTCAAGCGGTAAATATAGTCTTGGGGCGTCAAAAAAGTGACCCGCAACTCATGTGGCATACCTTGGGCTATTTTTTTCAAATACTTATCAAACTCGGCTTTGCGTACTTTGCCGACTATCAAAACATCAGTCTGAGTTGGCGCCTTGGTCAGCATGCCAGTAAAAACCAACAATTTCAGGCCAGTAACTTTGGACATCTTGTCAGCAAAAAACATATCATCCAAAGTCGTGGCTTTTAGTATCAAATTTTTTATTTCCAAAAACAAAGGAAACTCCTGATTAACCTCATAGTACTTCTTGCCATTTTCCTCAAGAGATTTCAAAAAACCAAATTTTTCCAAATTATCCAGCTCCCGTCGTATGGAGTTAAGCTGGAGACCCAGACGGCGAGTCAGCTCACGAATAAAAAACTTCTCCTGCGCGTTGATGCAGAAAAATTTTAGAATTCTAGTGCGGGTCTCTGAACCAAAAATTTGCTCAAGCATAAATTTACTAAATGAGTCAAATATAGTATAATATCAATTGAAATAATTGTAAAATGCCGAGTTTCAAAACCCAAAGAATCTTGCGCTATGATTCACTGGCTGCCCGCACTTATTCGGAGAATTACCTGAGTGAAGTGACAAACTGTGGCCAGCTTTTTGTTGTTTTGGAACTGCCCAAAGTGGACCGTTTTGACCAGCAACCACTGATAGACGAGCTATTGAATCTCTGCTCTACTCTTTTTTTGTCCTCAAAAAACACTGATTCTTCCGTACTTTTGGAGGATATTATCAAAAAAGTAAATGAAGTCTTGCCCGAGCTCAATGCCCGCAGTCGTCTGCGCAATTGGCTACAAACCCTAGATATGGCCTTTGGCATTATTCAGGGCAATAGCGTTTGTTTTACCAATATTGGTCATATTGAGGCCTGGCTGATCAGCCACAATCGCTTTGAGCAGGAGGCGGCCAAAAATGAGCACCTCAACCCTATCAAGCCATTTTCTGAAACTGTTAATGGTAATCTCGAAGAGGGCGACTCTTTGATTGTCTCGACCAGCTCCCTCTTTGATTATCTGGCCAAAGAAAAAATCCGCCAACTAATCAAAAAATATACCCCCCAGAGCGCCGGCGCCAAAATAAATGCTTTATTGCAAACTGTTCCTGATTTCGTAACTTTTAATTCGCTAATTATCAAAAACCCCAGTGACACTGATCGCGAGCTACGCGCCGATGAGCTGATAACTAGTGCCTCAGCCGATGAGCCAATTAATAACGATATTATCGAGACCCGAAAACAAAATACTCCTCTGCCTCGCACCAAGACAGTACTTGACCTGCGGGCTACCCAAAAAATCCCGACTGTCCGAAAAATTACCAAATTTTTTATTTTAGCTGGTTTCTATTTTGTTTTGGTCTACAAGACAATAAAATTTATCATCAGCAAAATAAAAAACGCTATATTATTTATATTTTCCAAAAAATACCGCCAGAGTAAAGAAGATCAGGCCCTAAGCCAGGTAAAATCAAAAATTTATACTCGCTATAATTGGTGGCGGAATTTAAACAAAATAAAAAAAATTGCCGTAATCGGACTGGTGTTGACTGTCTTGCTATTTATCCAAGGTATTGTCTACTTAACCCAAAAAAAATCTGTTGAAAAAAAGGATCAAGTCTTTCAAGAAATTATCCAGAGTGTCAATGCCAAATTTTCTGAAGCCGATGCCAAACTGATTTATAATGATGAAATAGCGGCCGAACAAATATTGCTAGAAATTGAAAAATCATTGTCCAATTTTCAAGCAGCCAAACCAGCCCAACAAGCAGAAATAGATAGCATCCGCGAAAAAACAACCCGCGAGCTCAATAAAGTACGTCATATTTATGAAGTTCCCAGTCCTTTAGAAATTGCCAATCTAGCCAGTATCAACGCGCCCATTCAAATTGTCCAAAAAGACGGCAAATTTTATATCTTAGGCCAAGACAAATTGTATCTTTATGACAACAAAGAAATTGTACCCCTGACTGATTTTGGCGGTGGCACACTACTCAATGACTGGCCCAACAAAAACCTTTTGCTCTTAAGCAAAGCCGGCCAATATTCTATTTATGATATTGCTAGCAAAAAAATAAGTTCTGTCAATCTAAGCAGTCCTGACACTAAAGCCAATATAATTGAGCTTAATATTTACGGCAACAACCTCTATGCCCTAGACAATGGCAATGGGCAAATATACAAATACCCAGAGCAAGGCCAAGCTTTTGGCAATCCCGTGCCTTGGATCAAGGATAACACCAAAGCCAATGAAGCTAGCTCACTGGCTATTGACGGTAGTGTTTATTTTATCCAAAACAATGGGGAAATCATCAAGCTGACCAAGGGCCTTAAAGACAGCTTCAACTATCATGCACCGCGTCCAGTCATTGGAGCCAAAAGTAGCATCCAAACTTTCAAAGACGCGCAATTCTTGTATGTGATTGATCCACAAAACAAGCGGGTAATTATTTTTGAAAAAGATGGCTCAATCAAGAGTCAATATACCTCTAATTCATTTGATAATTTGCTGGATTTAGCTATTGATCCAGAGGAAAAAGCTATTTATCTACTCAATGGCCAACACCTGTATCTCTTGGCTGTGAATGAATAGTAAATACTATTCGCGCCGACTCCTCAAACGTCACCCCAGACATTACCCACACCGTCATCCCGCACTTGTTGCGGGATCTAGTTAAAAAAATATTAGACGCTAGATTCCTGCCTTCGCAGGAATGACAGCACGTAGGAGTCGGCGCGCTAATTTTTATATATATTCCATAAAACAAAAAAACACCCCTGTTTAAGGAGTGCTTTTTATTTTTGAAAAAATTATTTCAAAGTGACTGTGGCACCAGCTTCAACTAATTTAGCTTTGATGCTTTCGGCCTCTTCTTTGGCCACGCCTTCTTTTACTACCTTAGGAGCGCCATCAGCCAAATCTTTGGCTTCTTTCAATCCCAATTGAGTAATTTCACGAATGGCTTTGATGACACCAATCTTGTTGGCACCAGTGGCCGTCAACTCCACATTGAATGAAGTTTTCTCTTCGGCGGCAGCGGCTGGAGCAGCACCCATAGCTGCGCCCATCATCATTGGAGCGGCAGCTGAGACACCAAATTTGTCTTCCAAAATAGAAACTAATTCGGCTAAGTCCAAAACGGACATCTTTTCAACTTCTTCGACAATGCCTTTGAACTTGGCAGGCACCGTTACTTCTTTTTTTTCTTCTGACATATTTTTTACTTTCTTAGTTTAATTATTTAATTAATTTGATTTCTTATCTTTGATGGCGTTCAACACATAGACCAATTTGCGGGTATTACCGCTCAAGACATTGACCAAGCCCGTTATTGGACTGTTTAAAGTACCAACCAACTTGGCCAGCAATTGCTCTCGGCTTGGCAAATCAGCTAAACGCTTGACCATGTCTACCAAAATATACTTGTTCTCCAAAATACCACCGCCTAAAGCTATGGCTTTGTGCTCTTTGGAAAATTTGTTCAAAATTTTGGCAGCAGAGACTTCATCGCCATAAGAGAAAGTCACGCCCACTGATCCGGACAAATTATCCAAATCCCCTTCGGCCAAAATATCCTTGGCCGCTTTTTTTAACAAAGTCTTTTTGGCTACCAAATATTCAGCGTTATTTTTCCTTAACTCATTGCGCAAAACCTCGACTTCTTTGACTTTTAAGCCTTGGTCAGTCGTAAAAACAACACCCTTGCTTGATTCCAATTTTTCTTGGATTCTTTTGATAGCTTCTGATTTTTGTTCCTTATTTTTTGGCATAAACGTTAGTTAAAAGTTTCGCCCATGGGGCGACCGCCCTGTGGGCGGTAAAGTTTAAAGTAAAAAGTTTTTTAAATGTTTTCGTCAACGATCTTTCTACTTTATACTTGTAACTTTCTACTTAAATATAATTAATAAAAAAATGCGATTTCTTTAGAACCGCAGATGAATATTCATGAGCTAAAAAGCTCCTGATATACCTCGGTAGGATGTTTAATCTTGGCTAATATTGGCCAAAAACCCACTGTCTACGGTGCTATTTAATAAATTGTGTAAATATTATAAAGCAAAAAATAGGATATGTCAAGAATTAATCAAATTTTAATCCCTATATTTTTCTTTTTTTAATTTCTGCTCGCGCTTAACTTTGTTAGCCCTGATTGATTTAATTCTATTTTTATACAAATAAACCCAAGCCAATACGCCAATGGCTTCTGACAAGGCCTCTTTTTCCTCAGTCTTAAGATCACGATTCTTCAACATATTGACCAAAACATCAGCTGCTTTTTTGTATTCCATAAGATAAAAAACCTAAAAATCCTTAAAAAATTGTCATTTTTTTCTATACTGTATTTTTAAAACCCACGGCATTATTAAGCCCTCTTTGATTATATTTGAAGAAATTTTAGATTTACCCAAAATTCTTTCTACAAAAATAATTGGTAATTCTACAATTTTTGCATCTTGCCTAAATAAAGCATATTTTAACTCTACCAAAAAAGCGTAGCCGCGACCATGAATTTTGTCCAAATTTATTTTTTGCAAAATTTCTAATCTCATTGCCATAAAACCAGCTGTATTGTCATTGATTGGTGTGTGTAAAATAATTTTAGCATAAAAATTACCCAATCGACTTAGAAGGCGTCTTTTTAAAGGCCAGTTTTTGACACCGCCATTTTTTATATATCGCGAACCAATAATTAAATCATGGTTATTTAGATTATTGATTAATTCTGGAATATACTTAGGGTCGTGAGAAAAATCAGCATCCATTGTAACAATAAATTTATACCCTTGTTCCAAAGCAAACTTGAACCCCTCTATGTAGGCCGTACCTAAACCAAGCTTTCCTGATCTTTTTAGTAATTTAATACGCAAATTTTTTTGCTGAACCGCTTCAATGACAGATCCTGTACCATCGGGTGAATTATCATCAATAACCAAAATGTCCACCAAAATTGGTAGATATAAAATTTGCTTAATAAGCTTAACTATATTATCGCGCTCATTATAGGTGGGGATAATTATTAAGCCGCTTTGATTTGATATAATGGTATTATGGAGCACCTAATTAATTTATTTTATTGGCCAATTAAACTTATAAATTTGGAAAACCACGGTGCCCTTATAATCTGTAATTTCTTTAATTGGTTTTATACCCATATTCTCCAGAGCATTTTTTATAATTTCCATTTCTCCCTTATAATCCTGTCGCTGTCTGACTTGACTAGACTGATCGGAAGCATAAATAAACCAAAAACCTTTAATTCCGTATTTATTTAAACGCTCAAACATTTCCCCGACATTTTCTGCCTTAACCAAGGCATATATTGAAGTAAAATCAAATATCAATTGATCGTGATAAATTTTATATCTATCAAAATACCACAAAGAGGAAAACCAATCCAATCTTTCATCAAGCAAAACAAGTCCATCGTCCCTCAAAACAAAAGTTCTCAAATCTTCAATATTTTTTATTTTTGTTCTGTTTGGTAAATCTCCAATAAATTCTTTCTTTACAAAATAATCTAATTTATCAAATCCTTTATTATAAAAACGAGACGAGGCATATAGCCAATTTACTGGGTCAAGGGGTTTTTTAAGAATATTGGTGTTAAAAGCATAAAATAATTCAAAACTAAACACTGCTAACAAAAAAATAAAAAATATTTTGCGCCACATTTGTTTGTGGCCCAAACAGTGCCAAATATCAAAAATAAACAAAGCTGTGATTATGCTAAAAAAGGGTACAATAAAAGATAAAAACCTTTCTGATATTCCGGCCAAAGATAACAATAACACTGCTAATAAAATATTTATGACAATAAAATTCAATAATTGACTTCCTTTTCTTTTAATAATTTTATATAAACTATAAAACAATGATAATAAATATAAAATAAATAAAGGCAAGGAGGTATTGTAATATAAAATAATAATAAAACCATAAATATTTTTAAAAGACGCCTGACTTATACTTCGGGAGGAAATAGTAGAAAAATCTTCTGGGTGCATACCGACCATAGATGATAGGGCGGCATCAAAATGCCCCCTGGTTTTAAAAACGAAAATATTATAAATAATGATCGGAAACAAAACAAAAATTAATACCAGCATTGATAGCCAAAATTCTTTAAGCTTAAATACTTTTCTTTGCCAAAATAGTATATACAAAAAAACCGCTGGCAATAAAAAAATGGCTGTATATTTACATAAAATTGCGCCACCAGTACTCGCCGCCCAAATAAATAAATATTTTTTCTTTTGACTTTGGACAAAATATAGCCAAGCCGAAACACTTAAAATAATAAAAAACGCCTCCACTCCTTCTAGATATCCCGTCAAACAAGCCCAAATGGTGTAAGAAGAAATGGCAAACAGGAAGCTGGTTAATAATGCGACCTCTTGGGATCTAAATTTTTTTATCAAAAAATAAAGTAAAATAGTCACGCCCAGACCAGCTAAAACATGTGGCATCAAAGCACCCCAGATGCTGGCACCCCATATTCTAAAAGATAAATATTGAAGGGCCATAACCAATGGCGGAGCATCATGAAAAGACAAATTACCCCACCATGGAATATTGCCAAACCAAACAATCGGGCTAGTCTGACCATCAACGGTTAAAAAATCAAACCAGCCAAAGGCCCTAAAAGCATAAAGAGCCGCATCACCCTGTAAATCAATGTTTGGCAATCCCCATAATCTAATAGCACCAGCTAAAACAACTATGGCGGGAAGCAAATATTTTTTGATGGACGAAAACATTAATGCATCTTAATAAAAAATTATAATATTACTAAACCGGCTGTCAAAACCTTAATCCAAATGTTTAACTTTTAAATAAAATGTTTTTTATTTCTATAATATCATCAACCAGGTAATCAGGATTAGAGGCAGCTAAAATATCTTTGTGCTGAAAACCCCAAGAAATGCCAATAGTCTTCACCATGGCGTGCTTACCGGCCTCAACATCGCCAGAAGTATCACCGACATAAAACGTCTGATCTTTATCAAGCTGATATTTTTCCAACAAAGAAACAATGACATCTTTTTTATCATGGATTGCTCCTATTACCTCTGTCATCAACCCGCTTAAACCAAGCCTTTGTACTTCTGGTAAAAGTACATGATCCGAACTCAAAATAAAAAGCTTAAATCCTCTCTGATGCAAAATTTCTATCACCTCTTTAACATTACTGTACAATTCTGGCTTGCCGACAAGTTGCATGTATTTACGATTGAGTTCATCTTGTTTTTCTTTGCTTAGGTCGGGAAAATATTTATTCCAAAATTTCATGTACGGCAAAGTGAAGTTTCGCCTCATCTCGTCTTCGGAAATTGGCTCTTTGCCCAACTCAATAAACATTCGACGACAGACTTCTAAAAAAAGATGGCTATTATCACTCAAAGTTCCTGACCAGTCAAAAATAAATGCCTTGTTCATATAAAAATCAATCCAAATACTTGGCTTTATTCTTCAAATGCTCCTGATAATTGCGACTATATATTACCTCGCCTGTTTTGGTGGTCAAAAAGAAATAATAATTATTATCAGTCGGATAAAGTACTGACTCAATGCTCGATATACCTGGGTTGGCTATAGGCCCGGGTGGCAAGCCGTCATTACGATATGTATTATATGGGGAATCAATTTGCAAATCCTCACGCGTTGGCTGAACTAAGCCCTTGCCAGTGATAAAATTTATAGTGGCATCAGACTCCAAACGCATGCCGTCACGCAAACGCTTGATAAAAATATCCGCAATCATTTTTTTGTCAGCGTCATTGGGCACTTCCCGCTCAATGATCGAAGCCATAATTAAAACCTCGTATATTGATTTATTTTGTTTTTTAATTTCCGCTCGCAATTCCGTGGTCAATTTTTTATCAAAATTACTTAATGTTTTCTTGATAAAATCATCAACCGTGGTATAGCGGTCAATAAAATAGGTGTCTGGAAAAATATAACCCTCTAAAGTGGCATTTTTTGGCGCGTCTGCTAAAAATGAATATTTTTCTTGCCAATCTTTCTTATTGTCAGTGGCTGATAAAAAATCTTGGCCACTCAAACCATTTTTATCTAAAACTTTAGCAATCATGGATCGATCATAACCCTCGGGTATCAAAATAGAGGCCTGAAAATTACTCGGCAATTTAACTAAATTACGACTGAGCTGATAAATAGAAACATTGGCTGACAAATCATGAATGCCAGCTACTACTCTATTCTCTTCTTGAAGTATCCACAGCCAAGTTTCAAAAACAAATCTGCTTCTGATCAAACCCTGATCGTGCAAATTCTGACTGATCTCATTGACACCCTGCCCATTGATCACCACAAAAGTAGCCGCTGGCTGACTATTTCCAGCCAGTAAAAAATAGACAAACCAAACACCCACCAAAACAATTAGCAAAATGCCAGACCAAAAAAATATTTTAATTTTCTGCCACATTATATTTTAAGAATAATACCCAATATTAAAGTATAAATAAAAAACCAATAAAATTTATCTTGATTAACTATTTTTTTGAGTAGTGCTAAACTAGCAAAACCAACCATAATAGTCACAAGCAAACCCCACAAATAAATCGACTGCCAAGCAAAATCTTTGACCGCTAAAATAAAAGAAGCGGCAATAGCAGGAATGGCCAGTATAAAAGTATAGTCAAAGGCCTGTTTTTTGTTTAAGCCCAAAAGCAAAGCTAGCGACAAAACTAGACCGCTACGCGATATGCCTGGCAAGACAGCTAAACCTTGCACCAATCCCAATAAAATCGCTACCCAATAATTAAATGACTTGCCGTCTTTAGCAAAGCGAGAAGCTAAAACAAAAGCACTGGTAATCAATAATCCAGTTGAAGCAAAACTAATAGTACGATAATTTTCAATATGCGGATAAATGAGTAAGCCGACAATGCCCGTAACCAAAGTGCTAATAATTAAATAAATCCACCATTTTTTCCTGTCCTCTGGCCAAGTATTGGGGCGATGAAAAAAACTTTTCAAAAGTTCAGAAACAGCTTGACGAAAAAACACTATAATTACCAGCAAGCTACCAACATGCAAAAATATATCAAAAGACACCGGCACGCTTAAGCGCATTAATTTTTCGAACAAAACTAAATGCCCATCACTAGAAATGGGCAACCACTCGGTAATACCCTGAACGACCCCTAAAATTGTGGCTTGTAAAAAATTCATTGTTTTTTATCTACGTTTTGCTATAATTCACCATGTTGAATAGTTCTCGCGTTATACGCGAGAACTACCGCCAACATATGCTTGTTTTATATATAATACTGGATTTTCATAAAAATTTAACAAATATACAAACTAAAGTGGGTAATGGCGGTATTCAATGGGGTGAATTCCGTGGAGCGCCATTGTTCCCGATACTAAATAATAACCAATATTTTATGAATTATCAACTTTTTCTCATACCACTGCTTATCATGATTATAAACCAGGTGGTCAAAGTGCTACTGGAAGTGCGTAAAGGCAAATTTAGCTGGCCAGTTATTTTGAGCTATGGCGGTATGCCCTCTTCTCACGCGGCTGTGGTCACCTCATTGACTTATGCCTTGGGATATTATGAAGGATTGGAATCGCCTAGTTTTGCCATATCACTAGTCTTGGCTTTATTAATATTGCGTGATGCTACTGGCATACGCTGGCAACTGGGCAACAATAGCAAGGTCATCAATCGCCTAATCAAAGAATTGCCCGATGACCGCGAATATACTTTTCCTATACTCAATGAACGATTTGGACACCGCAACATTGAAGTTTTCTTTGGCATCATTGTCGGACTTTTGGGCTCAATGATTTTGGTCAGAATTTGGTAAAAATTTATATCAAAGAACTGCCGGTCATAGCTGGTGGTTTTTTTAATCCCATTATTTTCAAAATAGTTGGCGCCACATCAGCCAAAACTCCCACTGGCGTGATGTGACTCAAATCCGTGCCAGCTACTCCGGTCAAAACACTCTTGCCAGCAAACTGCTGACCAACGATAAACAAAGGAACAGCGTAATTGGTGTGCTCTTTGTCTATCTCACCAGTCTGCAAATCATACATATGTTCGGCATTGCCATGGTCAGCCGTAATCAAAACCACACCTTCATAAGACAGAACAGTTTCTACAATCTCGCCAATCAACTGATCCAGTGTCTCTATGGCCTCCACTGTGGCCTGAATATTACCCGTATGGCCAACCATATCAGGGTTGGCAAAATTCAAAACAATAAAATCAAATTTTCCTTCTTTTATGGCCTGCGTCACCTTGGAAGTAATCTCTCTGGCTGACATGGCTGGTTTTTGATCATAGGAAGCCACCTGCGGCGAAGGCACTAGCAGTCTTTCTTCACCATCAAAAATCTGTTCCTGACCACCATTGAAAAAATAAGTGACATGAGCGTATTTTTCTGTTTCGGCTATGTGCAACTGCTTCAAACCGGCCTCAGCAATGACTTTGGCTAGCGGAGTATCAATTATCAAAGGCGGAAAAGCCACTTTGACTGGCAGATCTTTTTCATATTCCGTCATGGTCACAAAAAACAAGTCCGGTAAATACTTCCTAGGAAATTTTTCAAAACCCGGCAAAACCATGGCCATTGTCAATTGCCTAGCTCTATCCGAACGAAAATTAAAAAATATTACTGCATCATCATCTTTGATCTGACCGCGGGGTTTTTTCAAATCATCAATAATAACAGTTGGTGGAATTTGTTCATCATAAACACCCTTTTTATAATAACTTTCAATAGCTACCAGTGGATCTTCAAATTTTTCATCTGATTGCCCATCAACCATGGCGCTATATGCTTTTTGAATCCTGTCCCAACGATTATCTCTGTCCATGCCCCAAAAACGGCCACCGATAGTAGCAATAGTGCCAGCCCCAATATCTTTTAGCTTATCCTGCAACTTACTGATAAAATTGGTACCGCTATTATATAACGTATCCCGGCCATCAAGAAAAGCGTGAATGTAGACTTGGCTGACTTTGTGCTGGTGCATTAATTCAATCAGGGAATAAAGATGCTCATTGTAGCTATGAATTCCGCCATTGCTGACCAAGCCCACCAAGTGGACGGCACTATTTTTTTTCTTAGCGTGATTGATGGCTTCCAAGAATGCTTCATTTTTAGCAAAAGTACCGTCAGTAATAGCTTTGTTTATACGCGGTAAATTTTGGTATGGAATCAAGCCAGATCCTAAGGATAAGTGACCAACTTGACTGTTGCCCATCTCACCCCACGACAAACCAACTGCTTCGCCAGAAGCGGCAATAGGCATCACTGGATAGTGAGCCGAAAATTTATCAAAATTTGTTGTCTTGGCCAGTGAAATAGCATTGGCGCGAGATGGTGGCGCAATGCCAAAGCCGTCAAGAATTATTAATACTACTGGTCGTGGTCTATTCATCCGGTTAGAAATTTATATAATTAAATCTTTGGCTACCAAAGTAAAATTTTAATAAAAAACTCATACTTATGTTATTATACATTGCGCGTTGAATTTCTAACCGGATTCATCCTCAGCATATAGAAATTTAAATAATTAAATTTTTGATAATTAAAGTAAAATTTTGCTAAATATTTTTTACACATATTACTAAACATTATTTTATGAATTTCATACTGGATTCATCCAGTTAGAAATTACAGTAAAATTAATTTATTCCATTATACCTTATCTCAATAGCTAAATATCGAGAATTTCTAACTGGAATCATTTATTTTATTATTAATGAATCAGCCGTCATTTCCGCTGGTTTTTTTGTACCCAAAACATCCAAAATAGTTGGCGCTACATTACATAAACTGCCGTTATTTTTTAATTGATATTTTTCTTGATCATTGATCAAAATAAAAGGCACTGGGTTGCATGAATGTTCAGTTTCTACTTCACCAGTTTTCAAATTGATCATATCCTCTATATTGCCATGATCGGCTGTAATAATAGCCGTACCTTTTTTCTTGAGCACTGCTCTGACAACAGCACCCAAACATTCATCAACTACTTCCACGGCTTTGATGGCCGCCTGTAGATTGCCAGTGTGCCCAATCATATCCAAGTTGGCAAAATTTACTACCACAAAATCGTATTTTTTTTTATTCAGCGCTTTGACAACGTATTTAGTAATTTCTCTGGCTGACATAGCTGGCTTCAAATCATAAGTTGGCACAACTTGTGAAGGAATATTTACTCGCTTCTCACCAACAATCGCTCGATCATAGCCACCGTTGAAAAAATAAGTGACATGGGCATATTTTTCGGCCTCGGCAATATAGAGCTGACGATAATCAGACATAGCAGCAACCAAGGTGTCTTTCAAATCCACACTAGGAAAAGCCGTTAGAATACTATCAAGATCCGGGCCAAAATCAGTCAGGGCCACAAAAAGTAAATTTTTGATAATATTTGGCCGTGCAAATGCTCCGGGATTTTTTTGCTCAAAATTGCTCTGCACAAAAGACTTGGTCAGCTGTCTGGCTCGGTCTGACCGCAAATTAAAAAATACTACGGCGTCATTATCACCGATAGCGCCTAGTGGCTTATTTTGCTCATCAACAATTACAGTGGGCAAGATGAATTCATCACTTTCTCCTCTATTGTAGGCCTGGCTAATGGCGTCTTCGGCACTGTGGGCTGTCTGCCCATGGCCCAAAGTCATAGCTTCATAGGCCATCCTAGTCCTATCCCAAGCTTTTTTGCGATCCATGGAATAAAATCTACCCATAATGCTGGCTATTTGGACACGCGGATTTTCAAAAACCTTGTGGTAGTGATTCAAAATTTTCAAAGCCGCAAAACGCGGACTATCTCGGCCGTCAGTAAAAAGATGCAGATATATTTTTTGTTTAGTTTTGTTGGTAAAAAAACTCAACAAAGACAAAAGATGATCCATGTCTGAATGCGGACTAGTGACATTGCAAATCAAACCCATCAAGTGCAAATCGGAATTGTTGGTTTTGACATGTTTTACGGCCTGCAATAAAGCGGCATTTTTAGAAAAAATACCATTGTTAATACTTTTGGAAACAATGACTGCGTCTTGCTCCACTATTCGTCCGGCGCCGATATTCATATGCCCAGCTTCCGAATTACCGGGTTGATTTTTTGGCAGACCGACAAATTCACCAGAAGCATTGAGTGTACAGCTTGAATATTTTTTGAAATAATACTTGATATTCGGCGTCTTAGCCAAAGCAATAGCATTACCCGTCACTTCACGGCTTATACCCCAACCATCCAAAATCATCAAGACAGCGGGTAATTTGTCATTTTTGAAACTCAACATTATTTTAAACTTTGTTCAATGTTTAATAAACGATTGTACTTGGCAATACGCTCACCGCGAGCAGTCGAGCCGGTTTTGATATAATCAGCGTTGACCGCTACTGCTAAATCAGCAATAGTGGTGTCATTGGTTTCACCACTGCGGTGAGAAATTACTATTTGATAATTATTTTTTTTGGCCATGGTAATTGCGGCCAGTGTTTCGGTCAGCGTACCAATCTGATTGGGCTTGATTAGAATAGTATTGGCAGCATTTAGATCAATACCTTTTTGGAAACGCTCGGTGTTGGTCACAAACAAATCATCACCAATAATTTTTACTTTATTATTTTTGACAAAATCATCATTAGTAAAATGCTTCCAAGCCGACCAGTCTTCCTGATCAAAAGGGTCTTCCAAAAATCGCAAGTCATAGGTCTGCATCAAGCGCAAATAATATTCCGTCAACTCTGTGGCCGAAAATTCCGCCTTGTCTAATGGCAGTTTATAAACATTTTTGGCCTCATCGTAAAAAACCGAAGCCCCAGCATCAATGCCCATCAGTATATCAACTCCGGGCTTATAGCCAGCTGACTCAATGGCCTGATGCAAAAGATCAAAAACTTGAACATGAGATTTGACGTGTGGTGAATAGCCACCTTCATTACCCAAATCAGTGTCTAAGCCCACCGAGCTCAAAACCTCGCCTAATTTATGAAAAATTTCTGAGGCCTGGCGCAATTTTTCTGTAAAACTTGGGGCCTGATGTGGCACAAGCCAAAATTCTTGGATATTAATGTTGGTACTGCCATGCTTGCCACCATTAATGACATTGACCACTGGTGTTGGCAATGCAAAGGCAGTCAGTTTATGGTCATAAAGTTGACGCAAATATTTGTACAGTGGTTGAGCATTGGCCTTGGCCGCCACATGAGCGCAAGCTAATGAGACTCCCAAAATAGCATTAGCGCCAAGTCTACTTTTATTCTTGGTGCCATCCAACTTAATCATTAACTCATCGATCTTTTTTTGTTCAGTTACTTCTAGACCAACCAGTTCTTTATTTAATGTATCATTGACATTAGCCACGGCTTTTTGTTCTCCTAGGCCGGCGTATCTTTTCTGGTCATTGTCCCGCAATTCAAAAGCTTCAAAGCGTCCGGTCGAGGCACCTGAAGGCACGGAAGCCAGATCTTTTACTCCATTGCTCAGTTCTATCTCTACTTGCAAGGTAGGATTGCCTCGCGAATCAAGAATCTCAGTAGCAAATATTTTTTTTATTTTTAATGGCATTTATTTTATCTTCAATCTCTCTAAAGCTGGCAATTTCTGGCCTTCCAAAAATTCCAACATAGCTCCGCCACCAGTGGAAACAAAAGTTACTTTTTTTTCTAAACGCAATTTTTTTAGCAACTCCACTGTCTCGCCACCACCGATTATAGTCTTGGCTTTAGTTTTTAAAATCGCCGTCAATAAATCTTTTGATCCTTTAACAAATAATTTATTTTCAAAATAGCCCAGGGGTCCGTTCCAAACAATTAACTTGGCTTTTTTCAAATACTGTAAATAATATTTTATGGTTTCCGGTCCCAAATCCAAAATATAAGCATTCTTTGGGACTTTATCCACAGGCACATTTTGGCTAATATTAGCCGTTAAACTAGAGGCGACCACTAGATCTAGTGGTAAAAGCATTTTTTTAGACACTAATTTTTTGGCCACTAAAATATAATCTTTATCTAGCACTGACTTGCCTACTTCATACTTTTGGCTTTTCAAAAAAGTATTAGCCATGGCTCCGCCAATCAGAAGGTGATCAGCAATTTTATTAAACTTTTTCAATAAATTAATTTTAGAAGAAATTTTTGCTCCACCCAAAATCACTACCAGACCTTGGCGACTAGCCAAAATAGCTGACAAATTTTTTATTTCCTCTTGCAACAAAAATCCCGCATAGCTTGGCAAATAATGTGTGATTGCCAACATCGAAGCGTCTGGTCTATGAATATTGCCAAAAGCATCGTTGACATAAATATCGGCTAGCCCACTCAATTTTTTAGCAAAACTTTTATCCCCTTTTTGCTCACCAGAATAAAATCGGATATTTTCTAATAAAACAATCTGTCCGGGTTTTAGTTTTTTGCTAGCTGGAAAATATTTTTCAAAATTATCTGGCCAAAATATTATTTTTTTGCCCAAAACTTTTTGCAAAGCTGTGGCCACTGGTCGCAATGAATATTTTTCCACTATTTTACCTTCGGGGCGACCAAGATGCGCGACAATGATGACGCTAGCTTTTTTAGCTAGCAAATATTTGATGGTTGGCAAAGCCCGAAGAAGGCGCTCTTGACCATCTTTTGGCACTTGGCCATTTTTGAGCGGTACATTGAGATCCAAACGCAAAAGTACGCGCTGGTTTTTTAGTTGTATGTTATTGATTGACCGTAATGGCATATTGTTGGCTAGGAATAAATA
Source organism: Patescibacteria group bacterium (assembly GCA_041665545.1). GTDB lineage: Bacteria > Patescibacteriota > Patescibacteriia > UBA1558 > GWA2-36-10 > CALMZN01. The sequence goes on from JBAYIQ010000001.1 coordinate 219,262, forward strand.
TTTTTGTTATTTCTGGGAACTGCACTAGCTGACACAAGTTTGAGGTGGGAATTTCTAGGCGACCATAATCCAAAATCCAGTTAGCGTCATCAATCTTGATGTCTAGGTCCTCTATTTTTTTGCGCAAAATTTCGTCTATGGGCGTGCGCTGAAAAGCGACTAAGGCACCAATGGTCTTGGTGTCAGAGTCCAAGGAAGTGATGGAATCATCGATCTTTTCCGAATGACAATCCAAAGATTGCAGTAAAATACGATTTTCAGCGGCCTGATGTTGCCTAAAAAAGAAAAAAAAGCCGTAAGCCACTACCATAACGACTAAGAAAAAAATAATAGAATGCCCAAATTTCATAAATTTTATCTTAAAATTAACAAAAATACACTTGCCTTTAGTGTATGGTATTATAACATTTTTTTGAGGCAAATGGAAGGTGAAAAAATGGATTATTTTAACTCTTTTTGGACGAACGAAAGACGGTTATTTTCTTTAAAAATTATAAACAGCAAAAGCCGGCTCTCCTCTTCTATTCTCAATGATTTTTGGCGCAATATTTTTTCCGGTCAAATAGCTGTTAATAATCTTTGTACTTGCCAAATCATCAGAAAAATTATCAGCTGCTGGATCCAAAGGATATTGATTGCTATTTAAAGACTCTATATAAATAAAATCATCTACTCCTTTTTTTTGATAATATCCGGCCAGCTGATCACCGGTAATACTGACAAAGGTTGTATCGGGCATAATAATCCAGCCATCATGAATCAAGCGCCTCTGTAAAGTCCAAAGTGTGGCTGCAGAAAAAAGACGGTGATCATAAACTATTATTACTGACCACGGTTTGAAACCGAGCTTTTGTTTATCGGTAATTGATTTGTCTTTTAGCTCTGTCAAAAAATCATATCGCGGCTCTCCAGTAGCCATGGGATATTTTCCAGCAAATATATTATCCAAATAACCATCTAACTCGTTAAAGCCAAAATTTTTATTACTATCTATTAATTGGGAATAAGTCCAACTAGCTCGAGCTATCTGCTTAGTAGATAGAAAGCTATTAGTCGCAAATATTCCCTCCCAAATTATAAATAATACCAAAAAAAGATATAAAATTTTTCTATAATGAGTTGTTTCTAGTAAAACTGCAAATAAATTGGCCAATAAAATAACCAGCCAAGGCACTATCATCACCACAAATCTATCCGTTGAACCAATAACTAAAAACCATAGCCACAACAAGATGGGTACTACAATCAAAAACAGTAAATTTTTTTGTTTGTTTTTGAAATATAAAAATGTATTAACCAGCCAAGCCAGTGGCACCAAAATGTTGAAAAGCCAAGTGTTGGATCTATAAAATACTACAAAAAACCCCACTAACCTGTCTTTTAAATCCCCCACCTTTTCTCGACCCAAGCGCTCTGCCCAGTGAGAGGTGTCCTGACCCAAAAGAGCAGAAATTTGGAAATCAAAATGCCCGACCGCGCCAAACAGAAAACAATTATATAAAATAATCGGTAAAGTAAGTATAAGGGCTAAGATCATGGCTAGCCAAAAATTTTTCTGTCTATAAAAACTAAATCTAAAAATAACAGTATGAACCAACAATATAGGAATGATTATCAAGGTCGTATATTTAGTCATAATGCCCAACCCCAAAGACAAGCCCCATAAAAGCCACCAATAAATTTTTTGTCTTTCTAGAGCCAGAAGCCAAAGATAAATGATAAGCAACATAAAAAACACTACTACGGAATCCTGGAGTCCTATCCTAGAAATCCAAACGTGATGAGACTGGACTGTTAAAAAGACTAGGGCTAAATAAGCGGCTTTTTCGCTTATCAGCCGCCTAGCCAGTAAAAATACTAAATATAACGAGGCTAGGCCAGCCAAAACCGATGGTAAACGCAAGGCAAAGGTATTTTGACCAAAAATATTTATAGATAAATGTTGCAACCAAAAAAATACTGGCGGATGATCGTGAAAAGACAAACGAGCCCAAGCGGGCACCTCGTCAAACCACTGCCAAGGCGTGGTCTGTGTATAGGCGGCGTTGTAATCAATGAGCCCAATAGCTCGAAAACCCAAAATTGATTCATCGGTATAACTATCAGCATAAGATAAATTATAAAAACGAAAAACTGCCCCCAAAAGCAACAACAGAATAAGTAAACCAGTTTTATTTTTTATTAAAAACATTTTTGACAGCCAAAAATATGATTCTCCAAACACTTTCCCAAATAATTTTTAAGTCGAATTTTGATTTTCCGCTTGCTCTTTCCACAGTCTTAATATTATAATTGCATAGGCATAACTGCTTAACTCTTGCGGATTGCCAATAAAATCTTTTATTTTATTAAACAACATAGGATAAACAGAGGCAAACTTGTCTATATAACCATCATAATATCTATTAATAAAATACTGCAAATTATTTTCTTCATCCAGCTCTTTACCAGTGAAGGTTGCTTACACTACACTCGCTCCAAAAAATCAAACCAATAATCTACTTGGTGGTTAGCTTTTGTAATACTCCTCCAAAATCTTAACCGCTATGTATTCACATCTTTCTTCATCAACGGGACCTAAACTAGACAAAACTCTAAACACAGAACTTCTTACACCGGAACCATCTTTATCTTTTTCCATTTCTGACAATATACCATTTATGAGTGAGTCATATTCATCATCTGGGGCACCGCCATCTGTCAATCCTATAGGATCATTACCAAGAACTAATTTTTTAACAAAATTAAACCGATCGCTATATTTTTTTTTAAGTTGTTCATTTGTAGTCATATTATTAGTCAAAAAGTTTAATTACATTTTTTATATGATCTTTGAAATATTCTTTAGAATACGTAGTCACTAGTCGTCCAGCTTTATCTAAAACAACTCCCGCTTCCCTACTAAGATAAAGCAGATTATCGCCAGACTGCTTAAAAGTTATAAGGGGATTCTTCAACGTATCTAACATGGTTTTCGGAGATACACCTTTTGTAATAGCTTGATCTAGCCCATGAAACGGTTTAGCTACCTCCTCTCTGGTTAAGCTGGTAATCGTGCCCGATTCATTCGCGACAACGGTCCCGAGTTTACCAAAACTTTTCCCCACAAGACTACTAGCAATCTTACCAGATGATTTTTCAGCTATACTGCCAGCCACTAGAAGTACCCCAAACTTTTGTGGCTCGTTTAAATTATTATACGCAGGAGCAACAAACCCTATAAAATCTCTGGACTCACCTGCCCGTGCAGTTTGCGAGTTAAAATCATTTCCAGGGGCTTGAGCTACGGGTATCCCAAATAAAAACGATGAGGCTATTGCGCTAAGTATAACCGGAACCCAAAATATCTCACCATTATCATCAGTATACTTCAGGGGGTTATTCACTACATAACTATAGCTATTCAGGTTCTGTGGATCAGATAAATGAACCCCTATATTACGATTATATTTTTCTTTAAATTCATCTGAATTATATAATATCAAGTTAGCAGGATCAAGTGATATGAATCTGCCCAACTGATTATCATTATACCTCGCCCCATAATACTGCAGATTATTCTCTTCATCCGCCTCTTTGCCAGTGAAAGTATAATCATCTTTTAAATCAATGAGCTTATTATCATAGTTAATACTACCAAATGGCTTGTAATCTGACAATTGGGCAGAAGTACCAGTACTATCAGTCAGTATGGAGCTAGAATTTAAATGATCCGAGAGTAAATAATAAGGATTATCATTATTATTGACTGTGGCCAGTTTAATCTCATTGAGATAAACATGTGACTTAGTCTGAGAATTCAAATTCTTTTCAAAATATTTATCCACATATTCATCTTTAGCTATCACTTGCCATTCCCAGTGGCCCACGCCGTCTAGCTCTGCTCCACCATCAAGCGAAACTCGAGACAAACTATCCCGACCACTATTCTTTATGCCATCTTGTTCAATTTCTGGATCTACATAGACATAATCTTCTGTCCATTTGATAAACCTCTGGTTGTTGTGGTCATACTTGTAGTAAGTATTGTTGGCTGTTGCTATATCATGAGTGCTGGCCAGTCTATTTCTATAATCCCAAGTGAATTTGGTAATACCACCGTTTCTGGTCATATTACCAGCCGTATCATAGACAAAGTTTCTGGTGCCATAAGAACTCAACTGATGCGGCTGACCATTGGCGTAGTTTAAGGTGCCTAAGTCAGAGTTGGAAGTCATGTTGCCAATACTGTCATAAGTGAAGCTTTGGGTGTAGTTTTTGTCTGGATGATTGGTATAGCTGACTGTAGCAGACAGCAACCTATTTAAATCATCATAAATATAGCTAGCTGATTTTTGTAGGTCAGTGTTGGCGTTGTCAATCAGAGTCAGAATATTACCAACCGGATCATAAGTATAATTCAAATCCTGCAAAGTTGAGGTAGCAGTGGCTGATAGTATCCTAGTCAAACGAAAAGCTTGGGCTGGATCATAAGTGTAGTCAGTAACAACATTATTGGCTCTTTCAATATGAGTCATTTGGCCATTTTGATTGTACTGAATATTGGAAGCGACAATGCTGGCTCCTTGACCCTGATCTAAACTTACTTCGTCCACCTGGCCCATGGCATTAAAACCATAAGTCACAACCTTGCCATCTGGATAGACTATTTCCTTCAAGTTGCCATTCAAATCATAATCATAATTCATGACAAATTTTTCAGTGACAATAGTGGTGGTAGCTGTTTTTAATCTACCCAAAATATCATAGTCATAGGACTTGTAACTGTCACTGCCATAATCAGCAAAAGTTAGTTGTCCAATATCGCCATTTTGATCATAAATATAGTTAATTTTAGTAACACTTGATAATTTTTCTGTCAGTGGTCGATTCAAGTCATCATAAGCGTAAGATATGGCGTCATTCTTGAAAGATGTTTCGGTCAACACATTACCATTTTTGTCATAAGTGTATTGAATCTTAGCGGGATTAGTCACTGATGTTTTGTGCACCATATCTTGCCACTCTAGATTGTCTAGGGCATCATAGCTAAAGTTCCTGATGTTGCCAGCTGAGTCAGTAATTTTTTTTAGTTTGTTAGTTAAAGTATATTCATAATTGGTGCTATAAATATTAGAGTCCAAATACTCTTTAACTTGTATTAAGTTGCCGTAAGCATCTTTAGTCAGTTCTTTAAAATTACCATTGGCATCGGTGATCTTAGTAGTAAAGCCATTGTAATCATAGCTAGTAGTGCCTACTGGTGTAGTTTCAGCTAAAACTCTACCCAAGGCATCGTAGGTGTATATTTTAGCAAGATAATTGGGATCTAAAATAATATTATAATTATTATAATAGTTAGAAATTTCTTGAGCTGTTTTGATTCTAGTGGTAATACCTACTTCATCTATACTGCCATCAAAAAAATAACCAGGATTATCAGAATAATTTGCGCCAATAAGCAAATCAGCTTCTGAGGCTAATAAATCATTAGCGCCAGTATATTGCATGGTAGCTAAATGTTCTACGCCGTCAACATAAAATTTTACTTCTGGCACGCTTAAATCAGCTGTGGCTGCTATATAATGCCAACTATTTAGACTTAAATCCACAGTATAACTGCCTTGCGAAGTACCATATGGGCTGTTGTTGTCATTCCAGCCAAACTCTAATTGTTTGGCATTATTTACGTTGTTATAGCCAAAATGATAAGAGTTACCGTAATCCCAACCTCCAGCTCCTCCCCACTTAGAAACTATGCCCCAGTACTGTCCACTAGCAGGCAAACTTTCTAGTTTTACCCAAGCCTCTACTGTAAAATCACCAAAACCATCTAAGGCATCATTATCTGGCACACTCAAATATTGACCAGAATCTCTTTCTAAATCATAAGCTCCGTCTGTAATTTGGTTAAAACCTGACACTGATGTAGGTGAAGCATTTTCAGATAAATCAAAGGCTACTGTGCCTTCAGCATTATCTTTTTTTTCGGCTGAATTAAGCTGACCATTCATGTGCCACAAAGCTAGGGTATCATTGTCAACTGTCAATTCCTGATGAATTTCAGAGATTACCGGATCAAAATTGGGCAAGGTGTATTCAATAGTATCACTAATATAGGGTAAGGATTCGCTGGCTACTCTACCTTGTGAATCATAACTAATATCTACTGTAGCAAATTCATTTTGATTGGCTAAGTTATTTTTCTTTTGAATCACTCTGTCTAAACCATCATAATACTCACGAGAAGTGGTGTAACTATTAATATCAAAGTAGTCTTTAGTTTCTTTGTAACGAAAACGTGGGGCATCATCGCTATCTTGGTAATATAATTTAACAGCTACAGCATCCAAAGACCACGTACCAGCCCCAACACCCGATACTCTAAACGCTGAATAATAAATAGAAAAATTGTCAAAATCAAAATCCGTGACTGTCGGCATTATACCCCATAGATTCCCCCTTCCACCTAAGACCTTATTATCCCAGCCCAAAGAATAATTTGGAAATTCCGCTTCTGACCATCTACCATTACTGGCTGAATAGTATGATAATATAGTCATTTGATTTTCAATTTCAGTTTCTCTGTGCCTGATAAATACTTCTAGGCCTGTTATTTTAACATTATCGGGTAGACTAAAATTGAAACCTTCATAACTTTGTGTCTTAGTTTGACCGCCCTCTACCCTGGCTGAGGCGTAACTACCATCAATAGCGTAAGCATTGCTAGGATTAGAAAAATAATTATCATGTAGACCAGTTTGGGTAGGATAAACCCAACCAGTATCACCCATGCCAACTAAAGATTCATCGTAGTAATTTATCTCCTGCTTGGTGACTAAAGCACTTGGGCTATTAGGATCAGAAATTTTAGTTTTTACTAATCTACCGAAATTATCATACTCTTTGATTGTCATTGCTCCATTGGGGGCAGTAGAGGTTGCTATTTGACCATTTAAAATGTTGTAGTCGGTATAAGTGACATTGTTTAATGGATCTGTACTGCTTACTGGATATAAGTTATTACTATCATAGGCAATGGTGGTAGTAGCATTTTTAGGAGATATTTCTTGAGTTACTAAACCTAAGCTATTAAAATTTCTTTTTATTTCTACGCCCTGCTCTATATAGTCTTCTTTGGTTAAGTTTACTTTATCAACTTCGCCTAAAAGCAGATTATCATAGTAAAGATCTTGCTGCTTGCTATTTGTAATATCACTAATTACTTTTGTCTTAGGAGCGGATAAAATATGCTTAGTTTCATTCACCGCATATTCATAATTTGTATCTTTTTCATCGCCTGTCAAAATACTAACAATTTCTCCAGTGGAACTATTTAAAATAACCTCGCCCAAGTCATGTTTGGTATTTAAATTACCATTAGTAAGATCGTAATCGTTTCTGATAGCCACTGCCTGTTCGCTAGTTCCACTTAAATCAATTTTGGTATCCTCATAATCATAAACGAACTTACGACCATTATTTAAATCATTCTCCTGCCAAGTCACAAATTCTTTGCTCAATAAATTGTCCTGCGCATCAAGTTGATCTATTTGTTTTATTTTACCATGCAGATAAAAATCATCATCTTTGGCTGTATGATAATAATTAATATTTTTTTGTAAATCAGAATTAGTAGTGGAATTATCAATAGAATATCTAACATCACCCGGGTTGTAATAATATTCAGGAGTTGTGTTGCCCCTGACAATTTCAGCATCAATTCTAATGCGACCAGCACTGGCATTTCCACCCGATCCACCAGCTCCGATGCCACCTAATCCACCTAAAGCATGAACCAAATTTTCTCCAATATTGGCTTCTTTGAAAGCTTTTAAATATATTGATCCGCCCGAACCGCCACCACCACCGCCAGTGTAGTACCAGTTATTCATTCCACCTATCACGCCAGCAATACCATCTTCTCCGTCAGCATTTACTTCACCATTAATATCAATGTTATAGGCAAAAAGTTGGATAATACCACCACCATCACCGCCATCTCCACCAGGAGTATAATAAGCACCATCGCCACTACCTCCGCCAGAGCCCATAAAAATCGGATCTAAATTGGGAAAGCCATAAGAAATACCAGCATCGCCACCATCATCTCCGCCACCAGGAACACCAATGGTAGCATGACCAGCACCGCCACCGCCGGATTTAATAAAGTCACCAGTGTGTATTACCCCGCCACCAAAGCCAGTGCCTGTACCATTATTTGAACCGTCAGCAATGCCTAGGCCACCCAGATATCCTTTGCCTTTGGCATACAAAACACCATCAATAAGCGCATCTCCTTGCACCTTTATAATTACATCTGGTTCAACAGTAATAGTATGCCCGGCTAAAATATGCAGACTGCTAAAATTTTTATCAGTGGCCCAAGTATCATTGCCACTAGAAACAAAATCACCGTCAATGCCAGTGCCTAAATCTATGTCTGGTCTAGCGTCACCCAAATGTTTTTCTACTTTGGCAAAACCATAAATGTCTTTTAAATTACTGTCTGGGTAACTGACAGTATTACCCTCACTATAATGGTATTGTTGACCTTGCCATTTATCCAAACCAGTGTCCAAAACCACTTCTTTTACCACCTGCATATTAAAAGGCAGGTCTGGATTTTTTAAATTCCCGCCCTCATCTTTTTCATTAGCTGAATAATCATAATAAACCTGCAATTTAGCGCCTGATTGCTGATTAATTTTCTCCAAAATATCAAGTTTTTCGCCTTGACCAATATAAATCTCTGAATAACTTAATCCTTCTGCTTCATAAGAATGCACTACATCTTGCACCTGATCTCCGTTAATATCGGCAATGGCTACTGGCAAACTATTCATAAAGTAATCACTATCTTCAAATGTGCCAGTATTAAAAATGACTTTACCCAGCAATGCCAGTTCGCCAGAAGAGCGCGGGTTATTGGGACCGTTCCATTTACTTCTAATGTATAACCCCGCATCAGAAGCTCCATCTTGATCAATGTCACTCAAATATCTAACTTTCTGCAAAGCCGTAGAAATATAACTAAAATCATTCATAACAATGGGCGCGGAACCACCAACCAGCTCTACTAAAGCACTGCCATTGTTTAAATAAACTGCTCCCCCATTATAACCCTCGCCAATACCACAATCATAACTATAAAAAATATCTGGTAAGTTATCACTATTTAAATCACTAAAGCCAAAAGGACTGCCACCATTTTCAAAACAAGCTGGTGCAACATATGCTGTGATATTTATATTGTAATCACCATCTAAATTCCAACCCCCACTACCTGGATCTCTCATATATACCCGCACCTGTGTGCCTAAATGATCATGAATGAGATCATCATAGCCGTCATTGTTCATATCTTGAAAAATCACCGCATCCATCGGGCTGGGTGAAGATGATTGATATAAAGAAACTGGCAAACCACCGCTTTGCTGACTCCAACCACTACCTGTATTAATATAATAATTATCGCTATCAGCTGTAGCCACCATATCTATCATGTGATCACCATTTAATTCCGCAAAGGCCACTGGTATGGAATAACTTATCAGGGTGCCCCGGCAAGTACCAGAAAAAGGAATACTAGTAGAATAAGCTGACGATCGCCAGCCACCATTACCGTTATTTTCTGAAACATTAACATTGACAGTGTGTGACAGGTGATCGCAATACATATTAATATAGTCAGTATAACTATCATTATTAAGATCAATAAACATGTCCCGCTTGGTATCAGCTAAAGCCACGTCTGACCCCAAAATAGCTGGAGCAGTATAATTTACGTCTAGTTGGTAACTTGTGCCTTGCTCACTATAATTAAAATCTACTTTATCTTTTATATCTTCTTGTCCGCCTTGGTAATATTTAGGAACAATGTTTTTCAATAAATAGCGATTGCCCTTGGTATTCAAACTAAAATCTAAAACATAGGAACTTGCTAAATTCCCATCAATTTTAACATCAATATTATCTAATAAATATTTGCTTTGCACCGCAAAACCAGTTTGGTAAGAAACAGGTGAAACATTATTGGCTATTGGCACGCCAGTGGCAAAAGGTTCAAAATTAACAGTAAAGATACCATCAGTTTCCCCGTGACCAGTGTAGTTTATTTTTTTCGGATAAATTTGACCTGAATCCTTGTAATATTCATATCGGATAAAATTATCATTAGTATCCCTCACTTCTTCCAACAACCATTTATAAATTCGACTAGAATTATTAGGGTCATCCTGCCGAGCGGTGGAATTAGCGCCGTAAGTATATTGTGTTCCTAATTTATCAGTAACTACCCATTTATTGCTACTGTCAAACTCTATTTTAGAAAAATCACTTTCTATAAGTTTGCCATAAATACCATAACCATTAGTATCAACGCTTACTGGTGTTAATTGGCTACCGTCCAAAACAAAATAATGCTCATCATAAATATTATTGACACCAGTACGATTTTCTCGACTGATGCTAGGCAATATTAGCTCCCAACCAAAACCCACAAAAGATCCATGATCAGTTCGACGCTGATTATATTGCAATGATATATTGGGCTGTAAACCATTTCTGCCTGCTGGAATTTGAATAGGATAATTGTAGTTAAATGCGCCGGTAAATTCATCAACCTGGTATTCGCCTGTTTTATCCTTAGGTTGATTGCCAGCATTATCACGGTTGGCATACATGTCAGCTAAAATACCATTACCTTCCGTTTTTAAATTTTCCTCTTCTACGAGAGGCTTATCTATCTGTTGTTCATCGACTGGCAACAATTCAGGTACTAGTTCCGGCTTAACTTCCACCACAGGCGGATCAAGAGGAATTGGTTCCAAAACTGGACGATTTACCTCTTTTACTTTTTCATCTATTGGCAGTTGCATAGTTTCTGTGCTCGTATCAGAAATAAGCTCCTGCGCCGACACATACGGCGCTGGTAAAATATTTACCAGCAAAGTAATTAGCGTAAAAACGATTTTTATTTTTGTTTCAAGTCTTTTGCTTGATAACATAAGTTTATTATTAATTATTTAAAATATATATTAATCAATAAATTTAAAACTATCTACCATGGCTTGGTCAAAAGTAATAGCGCCCTCTTTATCCCCCAAAAATCTATAATCCATCCCTAGCTCCACAAACATTATTTTATTTTTTTCTGGATAATACTTCATAACCGTTGAACTATTAATAAAACATCGCGATTCATCCCAATTCTTTCCATCGGAATGCACGACTATATCATAAACACCAACCTGAGCACTCTCTTTCTTTTCGTTGATTTGACACTGATCACCAGCACCACCATAAAATTCTTCGACAAGCCCATTTAAATCTTGACTATTAAAAATATTATTCTTGATTATGATCTTTAACGCAACATAATCTTGTGTTAAATCATTATTTCTTTTGATGCACTCCTTATTATCAATATCATAACTGTACGCTTGACCTACATAAATGACATTATCTTTGGCCAAAATTTTTGTTTCGACTGGAGCATATAAAGTGCGATAATTGCCGTCTATGAATTTACAAGCTCCATCTTGTATAAAAATTCTGTCTGGATATTTGAATTCCACACCAAATTCTTCATTGCGATAAGTTTGCCAATCTGGTTCAACTATATTTTGATTGTTAGAATAATTAGTATTTTTATTATTTTTTTGCAATACAACAATTACCAACATTAATAAAATTATGATTATGCTTAATAAAATTACTTTTTTATTGACTAAGTTCATGATTTATATAATTAAAATATTTTTCTAAAAAATTGCCTAGTGTCTTGCCACATTCTTTGGAAAAAAGATAACGATTGCGCTCTAGCTGACGGACCAATAGCCGAAACCTGGTTATTGGTGGCTGAAGTATTTTTATTTACCGGACTAAGCCAACCAGCCATAGGTACATTCTTCTGTCTAATAACACTATAACCTTCCTCAGTTTTGTCAATATCATACCTAGATAAGGCTTTATTACTGGCATTTTGATCCATAATTTCTACATAACCTTTGTTGGTCTGATTATCAAAATTAGCCTCGCTTACCACCATAACGTGGCCATATGGACCACTGGTCCAAAACAATAAATCTCCAGTTTGGGGTAATAAAAATTCTTGACCATTATTGTGTTGAACTACGGTATAAATTGATCCAGCTTCTGCTAAATTTTTATTAATAGTGTCTACTATATTCCACATATTTTTAGCAGTGCCCACTGAACCAACATCATTTATGCCATAAACCTCTGACCAATAACGCTTGGCATACTCTACGCAACTACGAGCTTCGCGAGCGCTACCAATACCATTGTAGTAAGCAGTCACACCATTGAACTGCCCCATTTCATCGCCAATCTGCCAGCCATTTTCCGGCATAGGATTGACAGTGGCTGTGGATAAGCCAAAAAAATCGATAAAGCTGATTGGATTATTGTAGGCGTAGCTGTAGCTGTTCAGGCCTTGGGGATTAGCCAAAACACTGCTCAAGTCACTCAACAATAAGGGATCAATACTAGAAAATCTACCCAACAGCGGATCATAGTAGCGCTGGCCAAAATACTGCCAATCAGTTTCTTGATCATTCTCTTTGCCAATAAACTGACGTTGATTATCGGCACCCCCAATTCGACACTGCAAAAGCCCAAATGATTGATAATCATTTTGTTCTTTTATATTGCCGTTTTGATCAAGCACCGCTGTTACCGAACCCAAGTGATCGTACAGAAAATAATCTAGGGCCTGATTATTCATTTCAGCAATTTGCTGGCCGCCCAAAAATATTTTTACTTTGGTCTGGCCATTTTGATCTACTTGAAAATATTGATCAATGTATTTTTCTTGATCAAGCACAATTTTTTGCACTGCCGCAAGGCTTGAATTTACTATTATCAAAGAACCGACTATTAGCATTACACCAACCCCAAAATTGCTTTTCTTTTTCATTTTGCCTAAAGTTCATAATTAAATGAACCTGTTTTTTATATCATAAATTTAATATAACTTTTTTTATCTCTATTGGCTTCAAATCAATCTCTATCAAATTTTTCAACTCAATCCATTCTATTTTATAGGTACCAGTATAATGAAATCCCCTTTGCCATTCTGGACCAGTGCCACTGCCCAAAGTGCCACTAATAATTTCACAGTTAAAAAAATACTCCCTTTGACCAAATGTTTCTGGTTTCTGAGAAAGCATTTCATGTAATAACTCTTTGACCTTTACTTGGACGCCTAATTCTTCCTGGCATTCTCTAAGCAAGGCAAATTCATTAACTTCACCATTTTCTACTTGGCCACCCGGCAAAACCCAATAAACAAGACCTTCCTTTTTTCTTTTTATCAAAAGGATCTTTTGGTCTTGTATTATTATGGCTCGGACGCGAGTGGGCATATATAATTATTTTTTAAACACTAAATTTTTTTCTTCTTCTATTCCCATCTTTTTACAATAGTCTTGATAGACTCGACGATAAGCAATGGTAATCCTTTCTTTATCTTCTAATCCTAATTTTTTTATCATCTGATCTATTTCTTCCTTCTGTCCTTCTATCTCCATATAGCAACCGAAGGGCAAGGTGTCTATAACTATGCTTAAGTTGGCCCACTCTTTACTCTCCCAAGTTTGCCTGTACTTTTCATCAATCAGCACCTCGGTCAAACCAAGGATGGCCAACATTTTGACTAATTCTTCGGCATCTTCCACCCAAATTTCATGTTCTTCTCTTTGAAAAAATTTCATTTCTCTGTCATCTACACCTTTTTGTTCTACCGGCTTAACCTTGATTGTAAATCTAGTTTTATCACCCTCAATTCTTACTCTGGGATATATGCCTTTTTTGAATAATCCCTCATTGGGAGTGGTTACCAAATAAGTTTTGTGAAAAACGGAATCTTTGACTGACCAACCTAAGTATTGCAATTTTTCTTGCACTTCCTCTTTATTATCTAGGCAAATTTTTATTTCTATTTCTTTGTTCATATATCAAGAAATTATTCTATAAATTTCGCAAATGATTTTTTATTAAATTTAAAATTGTATATTTTGTAAAATTGAAACGAAAACTTTTTTTCGCTAATTTCTGATTTAATATTCAAACTTTTTATTAAACTAACAATTTTTTTCTTACCGTATTTTTTGATCAAAAACTCTACCCAATATTGACCGACCATATAAACATCCGAGTCACTTTTGTTAAAATAATCAAAGACATTTAGTAATTTTTCTTGATCACTGTTTTTAATCAACAATTCTTTGCCCGAAAGATAGCTAGCCAATCCTTCATTTAACCAAAAAGGGTGATGACTTTTGCTTATTTGTGTATAGTAAATATGGCTATATTCATGTTTTAGTGTTTGCCAAAAATCTTTGGCGTTATGATTTGATTCTTTGGCAAAAATTTTTCTGTTTAAAATATAAATACTGTTATTTTTACTTACCCCGACAAACCACTTAGCTGTTTTTCTACCGACAATCAAATCCAAATCCTGACGACTGCCCACAAAGCATAACAAAGGATCAACAATTTTGAAATCAAAAAAAGTATCAAATTCACGCTTAGTCGCACTTAAAAAGCTAACTAACTTTTTATCGACTTTTGCTGATTTTAGATTAATATATTGGTTCATATGTCAAAAAATTATAAATTTTGTTGGGGAGAAATATTGACTACTCCTCCCCATTTAAACAACGTCCCAAGTGTCACGAATCAACCGCTTAGCTTCTTTCTCAGCTTTCGCTAAGTAAGACGCTAAACTTGTCTGCCTGACAAGGCCACCTTCTGATATCAGATAGGTTTCAGTACTCTTGAATCTTTCCAAGAAATAGCGATCATGGGAAACCAAGATCACTGTCCCTTGGTAGTGCTGGACTACCTCCTCCAAGGCATCCAGTGCTTCCAAATCAAGGTGATTGGTGGGCTCATCAAGCAACAAAACATTTACCGACAGACTGGAAAAAATTGCCAATAGCAGTCTAGCCCTACCACCGGGCGACAGATCAGCAACTTTCTTATCAAGCTCCTCTGCCTGAAAACCATATCTGACTGCTAGAGCATAAGCATCTTGCCTTGCCAATTTGCCCCGCTTCATCAAACAGTCCTTCATGCTATCAGTACGCGGCAAATTATCGTGCTCTTGCATCAGATTACCCATGACTAGAGAGGTGCCCAAGACAACAGAACCAGCAAGCGGAATCAATTGTCCGCTTATGGTTTTGAGCAAAGTGGACTTACCTGAGCCATTCGGACCAATTATCGCCAATCGACTGCCATATGGCACAAACAAAGAAACTGGTCCAATGCTGAAGCCCTGGCTATAGCCAGCCACTACTTCATTGAGCGCGATATCTCGCGTTCCACCGGGCTTTTGGGGCTCAAGCTCGATGCGAAACATTTCTCGCTCCACTGGCTTGGCCACAGAATCCATGTGCTCAATCCGCTTCTCAATGGCTTTGGCGGTTTTGCCAGAACCAGCTGAACGATCTCGTTTGAAGCCTCGCAAGTACTTGTCATTGTCTTTGCCTCGATAACACGCGCCTTGCGTGGCCTCAACGCGCTTGGCTCTAGCTGACTCAGTCAACCTCCTTATTTCCTCCTGTTGCGCCATGAAGACTTCCAACTGATGCTCTCGTTCTTTGCCCGCTCTAGCCAGATACTCTGAGTACAGGCCATTGGTTATGGTCAACTGACGAGTATACCAGTCAATCTCCATGATCTTGTGCACCACACGATCAAGAAAAAGACGGTCATGCGAGACAACTAAGCAAATGGCTTTGGACTTGGTAAGGAAATGCTCGAGCCAGATCAAAGCTGGTAAATCAAGATTGTTGGTTGGCTCATCCAACAAAAGCAAGTCAGCGTCAGCCAGCAGTACTCCGGCCATAAACACTTTACTTTTCTGCCCAGCAGACAAGGTGTTTATCGGTCGATCACCAGCGAGCAGACGAAGACCAAGGCCAGCCAAGACTAGCTCCAGGCGGTGCTGGAAACCATAGCCATTTCTTCGCTCGTACTCAACTTGCGCATCCGAAGATGAGTCCAAACATTGCTCCAATGAAGCCATGCCCGAGACTCTGTGCAGATACTGCTCTACGGTCTCCTCAGAAACCAAGCTGGTGTCCTGAGGCAGATAAGCAAAAACTAGCCCCTTTCTTTTTTTGACAGTACCGCTGTCTGGCTCCACAACTCCGGCTAATATTTTTAGCAGAGTTGATTTGCCAGTGCCGTTGTTACCCACCAAGGCGACTTTTTGCCCCCTTTCCAAAGAAAAAGAAACATTGTCTAGAACCGTAATCGTGCCGAACACTTTGCTAACTTTTTCAACCTTGAGTTCCATGATTAATTTTTTTTAACATCAACTCTGGCTTACCAATAAGTAACTCTTCGCCCATTTTTAAATTCAATGATTTCATAAATTCCCAAATCTCTGTCTTTGCTTTTTTTACGTCCGTAGTATTTTCTGAATTTATTATTTCCACTTCTAAAAATAACCCTAAATTTTCCACTTCCTCCAACATTATTTCATAATTATCATACACAAAATAATTTTTATGGCTTTTTACTTCTACTAATTTTTTTAACCCCAAATTATTAATAATATTAACAGCTGTGTCAAAATCCGATATTTTTATTTCATGCTCCTCGGAGTAAAGCCAATCTCCAGAATCTTCAAATTGATTTATTTTATAAGTTAAATAATACTCATTATTTTTATTTCTCAAGCGAAAACATTCCCTTAAAATACCCTTGCTGACTGGCTGTAAATTTTTCCTTTGAGGATCAAAATAATAAATATCATAAGT
The DNA here is from genome assembly GCA_041665545.1 of Patescibacteria group bacterium. GTDB lineage: Bacteria > Patescibacteriota > Patescibacteriia > UBA1558 > GWA2-36-10 > CALMZN01. Next base: position 236,040 of record JBAYIQ010000001.1, read on the forward strand.
ATCTTTAAGACCCTTGAAGTTAAATTTTTCTAATTTAGTTAAAGCTGACTGCTGATCATCAAAAACTTCAACTAAAATTTCTATTTCTTTCATTTGTCTGATTCATTATTTCTATAATAATTTCAAGTAATCCAAAGCCAAATAACCAACCTCTATGTCCGTCATTTCCCCGCTTCTTAATAAATCCCTAAATTTATCCAAATCCATCAATACAACTTCAGCAAATTCTGTAAGCTCAAGATTTTGCTCAGCTACCCTTTCACAATCCTCAGCTACAATACAATACCTATGCATATTGGAGTAAGCATCATCATAACTATCAGTTATCAACTTCATTTTTCCTTTATATCCAGTCTCTTCCAGTAATTCTCTTGTAGCACATTCAATTGGATCTTCGTCTTTATTTAAAAATCCACCTGGCAATTCAAAAAATATTTTTTTTGGCCCTGGTCTAAACTGTTTTGCTAATATTATTTCTTTATTCTTTGTAATTGGCAACACGCAAACAGCGGGCCCCTCTTTTTTTATATAAAAATCACTTTGTTCACCATTTGGTAATTTGAATATAATTTTTTCTATACCACGACCATATTTTTGAAAAACAGACTCTCTAGAGATTTCTTCCCAATTTTTTATTTCTTTTGCCATATTATTTAATTTTTAATTGTAATTTTTTTAGTAAATATTTATGATAATTTTTTTTACTAGCCAACCACCCCTTAACATGCTCTATACTAACTACCATTCAGGGGGCTTATTTGGGTCATATAATGCTTACTTTGCTAAACAAATTGGTGTAGATAAATATTCTAATATATTAATTTTACTATACTTCAGTGAAAATTGATCTATTGAACACACGGCGATTTCAGTTTTTCCATCTAACTCAAAATATTTCACGAACCATTTTTTAGATTTTTCTCTATAGCCAATCTTAATGTTATTTTTTATTCTAACAACATTAACCTCCTTTAGCGAAATATTTAGACCACATCCTATTGCCTTACAGTAACTTTCTTTAGCAGTCCATAATTTGCATAAAGACAATTTTGTATCAACCTTACTAAAATAGTCCCGATCCGATACAAAAATAGATTTAGTTTTTGTATTTATTCTTTCTATCTCTTCTATATCTGCTCCAACAAGATCTTCGCCCAAAACAAGAACTCCGTATTTGTCATTATGTGAAAAATTAAAATAATACCCCTTCTGTTTTCTGAAGAATGGTTTTCCAAATTCATTGGTTATTATTTCATCATTGTCATATCTTAATCTATAATTTTTATACATAAATTCTCTGAGTAAAAAATCGTCAATAATAGCTGTGCATTTTTCTTTATAAGTCCACTTTTGTAAAATACTCTTTTTTGAATAGTCTGAAGTATAATTCAAAAGATTTCTGTAAATATCTGATGGGATGTTTACTTTTTCGTATAGATATAAATAAACCATAATTACGTGGGGCTATAATATTATTTTAAAAACCAACCAATCGTCTTTATGTATGTTTTGTATTATTTAAAAGAATGAACCTAACTAAATTATTAAATATTTCCATTCCTTCATTTTGAGGACTTATATTTTCTGGGTGAAATTGAAAGCCAAATTGTTGTTTTCCTTGAACTTGGATAATTTCACAACCATCAATAGAACTAGCCAGGCAAACAAGAGTTTCTGGAATTTCTTGAACCCCAAATCGATGTTTTTCTGAGACAGTATAATCATTTTTATTTTGAAAAATTGAATGTCTGGCTTTGGCTGTAATTTTTACCAAACCTTCTCGTTTCTGAGATAATTTAACTAATTTAGCACCATAAGCATAACATAAAACTTGAAACCCATAGCAAATACCAATCACCGGAATAGAGGTATTACGAATGAGTTCAATCTCATCGATGTTTTCCGAAGCATTTAAAGAATGACCATCTGATAAAATAATTAATTGACAATCATTAAGGTCACAATTTTTTATATCTTGAAACATAATGTTTCTAACTTTATATCCAGTTAACAAAGTAACGTATTCGCTTAGCGAATCTGCGCCGTTATCAATCAATGCTACATTTACCGAAGCGATATTCCTTTCTGTTGTATTATAATTTTCTATCACTTGTCTCATAATTATATTAAATTATTAAATAATATTGAAAATTTTTCTACGCATCCTGGATTAAATATTGAAAAATGATCTCCCTTAATAGGATGAATCTTTATGGGATGTTCTGAATATAAATTCCACTCATACTTTCGTTTAACGGGGCTATCATTCGCCTCGAAAAAATGAATATCAGCATTGACCTTACGTGCAGGCATATAAAATGCCTGAGCATTTGCATCTGTCCTCATAACATTCAAATAGTAAATCAGATCGCGAAAACTAATATTATCAAAATATGGAATTGCCTTAGCCCTGTCTTCGGGAATATCCTGCTTAATAACCTCCATCAAAGCACTTTGATATTTAGACATACCAAACATTTCAACAAAAATCTTCCACATATGTTCTTTATTGTAACATAATTCATTGTTTATATTAGTAGACTTGATTTGTGATAACCACTTATGAATTAATATTTTTTCTGTCCCCAAATCAAAGCGTGACTTTTTATTTGGATTTTTATTCGGTTCAAGTAATGCATAATCATTAACCATGTTTATCATCTGTTTGTCATCAATAATTGGTGGCGCAGAATTAATTATCGACAAAAAATCAATTTTTTCACCAATTGATTCAAGTTGTAATGCAATTTCAAATGCCCTCACCCCTCCAAAACACCAACCTGCCAATAAATATGGCCCACAGGATTGAATTTTTTTAATTTGCTTCAAATAAGATCTTGCCATTGACGAAATAGATCTATTTTTAGGAGAAAAATCATTAAACCTATCGGCTCTTAACCCCCAACAATTTATTTCCGATGAAAAAGATGAGCAAAACAAAACATAATGCTGAATTTCACCATTTCCTGCGTGAATTAAAAATAAATTTTTATTTGAATTCGTTCCCTTTTTGAGAAAAACGACATTATTCATTTTATTTTTGGTTTTTAATTATATACTCAGCTTGTTTTTCTATTGTAGGTAAGTTTATAATATCATTAATGGCGACATCAATCTTGAATTTATTTTGTAATTCTAAAGCCAATGAAGTCAACAATAATGAATTTCCGCCCACCTTGCTAAATTCTGTCTTAGTACCACAAACATCAATATTTAACAATTTTTTCCAAATTTTTACTATATTACGCTCTACTGCATTCTTTGGTTTAACATTTTTTTCTTCTCCAAAATTAGGTTTAAAGGTATCCACAATAAATTTTCGATCAATCTTTCCAGTGGCGGTTAATGGCACGCTGTCAAGTTGATAAAAATAAGTTGGAATCATATAAGACGGTAATGTTTTTAGCAAATATTCTTTTATTAAATCTGAACTTACAGATTTATTACCCTTAGTAGTATAGTAAGCAATAATTTGAGATTCTTTTTCTTCGTGTATAATCGGCATCACAACACTCTTATCAATAAAATAAAAATTATCTATTACGGATTCAATTTCATTCAATTCTATTCTATACCCTTTAATTTTAATTTGAAAATCATTCCTTCCCAGAAATTCAATCGGCCCACCAACCATTTTCCTACCCAAATCTCCTGTCTTAAATACTCTGCCTCGCTTCGTCACTGGATCAGTTATAAATACCGCATTAGTCTTTTCTTGCTGATTTAAATAACCTAACGCAAGATAATCGCTCTTATAAACTAACTCGCCAATTTCACCATTTTTGACCTCCCGACCATTATTATCCAAAAGATACACTTTGGTATCTTCTACCGGATAACCAACGGGAACGGTAGCCTGATTTATTTTGGTGGTTTTATCAATAAAGTACTGCAGAGTAACTGTGGATTCAGTTGGCCCCAATCCATTAATAAAAACGCAGTTATCATTGAAATGCAATTTATAAGCTTCAACATCATTTATTAAAACTGACTCTCCTCCCATTACCACCAACCGGACACTATCCATTAAATTTTTTTCCTTTATATTGCTAATAAAATAACGATATAAGGTTGGAACTGAGTGAAAAATAGTTATTTTTTCTTTTCCAATCCAAGCGGTTAATTTTTCGACTGCACCTAATTCCTTCATGTCGTAAGGATACAATGTTGCCCCATTTAATAAGGCACCAAAGATATCCATAATAGATGCATCAAAACCATATGTTGAGAATAAGGTAAGTTTATCAAAGGGACTAATTTCTAGATTATTAGTATACGTACGGATAAAATGTAAAACATTGCGGTGATTTTGAATAACACCCTTTGGTTTTCCTGTTGATCCTGAAGTATATAATATATAAGCACATTGAGAAGGGTCTATCATTATCCCTAAATTTTTCGCTTCTTCCTCATTATCAAGTTCATCCACATTAATGATAAAAACCCGCTTATTTGGCAAATCAATCGTGAGACTTTTGGCTAAATTATAGTTAAGATTATTGGTCAAAATAATATCCCCACCTGAATCAGAAACTATATACTCAAGTCGATCTAACGGATGAGCAGGATCAAGAGGAACATAAGCATTCCCTGATTTAAGAACAGCTATAATTGCAATAATCATTTGAAAATCATGTTCGAATAATAAATATACTCGCTGAGAAATTCCTTCTTTATTGTACTTTAATATTTGATTGGCAACTATATTCGCTTTATTATTAAGCTCTTGATAAGAAAGGACACGAGTCTTAGTTACTATAGCATTCTTAATTGAAAAATCGGCAACCTGATTTTCAAATCGGGTTACTATGGATTGATTTATTTCTTCTTTAGGAAATTGATTATTATTCTTATTTATTTTCATAGTTTACTCAGTTTCTAGAATCTAGCTTAATAGCACTGTTAACTAGTTGATTAAAAACTTGGTGGGTATTTTTAAAAACTCAGAACTTATCTGATTAACCCGCTGGTATTTTCATTAGCACCTCGTCCCCAGGGGCTTCTTAAATAAGTAAAATAAACCCTGGCTCTTGTTGATATTAATAAACGGTTTGTTTTGAGCCATTGCTCTACCTTGAAGTTCCATGAGATTATCATACAGCCGTCTATATGATTATAGCCGTCTATTTACACACTTTCATTATAGACCAAACAAAAAAGCTGTCAAGAGACAGCTAAAAATCACTAAATTTTTTCTTTTAGCTAAGACTGCATTTCTTCTTTATTCGGCTCACCGCCACTGACTGGTATCACAAACTGGAAAATACTCCCCTTTTCTTTGCCAGCACTCTCTACCCATATTTGACCACCATGCTCTTTGATAATCTTCTGAGCGATGAATAAGCCCAAACCAGAACCACCAGTGTGAATCTGCGCCGCGCCACTAGCGCGCACAAATTTTCTAAATAAATTTTTGGCTTCCTCGGGGTCTATACCAATACCAGTATCTTGCACTTGGAAATGAAAATTTTCACCTTCAATAAAAGCGCTAACTTCAATCTGCCCTTTGGGCGTATATTTTATGGAATTATCAATCAAGTTCAAAATCACTTCGCGCAATTTATCAGAATCAGCGGCCACCAATGGCAAGGCCGGCTTTGATTTTTTGTAAATCAACTTCACGCCTTTTTTGTCTGACTCATTGTGTAGCTCGGCAATGACACTATCAATCATGTCGCTAATCTGCAAGGGCTTTTTTTCTATTTTTAATCTTCCGGACTCAATGCGCGACACATTCAAAAATATATTGACCAAGCGAGCCAAGCGAGCGGCGCTTTCAAATAAATCTTTGATTACTTTGCCAACTTTTGGCGTTACCGGCCCAAAATCTCCATCAGAAATCATAGACAAGTAGCCCTTAAGCGCTGAAATTGGTGTGCGCAACTGGTGAGAAGCAATGGACAAAAACTCTGATTTGGCTTGATCCAACTCGCGCAAGCGCATATTAGCAATTTGCAAATCTTGATTGGTTGTTTGTAAATTATTATATAAGCGCAAGTTTCTGGACACAATGCCCACTTGGCTGGTCAGAGCCGTCATGGTGTCTAAATCCAGTGAAGTCACTTTTGATTTTTCTACAGCCAACAAAAAATGAATAATACCAATTATTTTATCTTCCGAAAAAATTGGAAAGCCAACTATTGCTTTGACCCCCAAGGCCTCCTGCACTTTATCCATGACCAACTTATCAACTGGAGGTGAAAAGAAATCCGACATTTTGTCAGAATCATTTCTTGTTCCGGATAATACTGTCTTGACGCCCAAAGAATAGCCCGCCTCTAATTTGGCTTCAAACTTTTTGGGATCCTGCCCCAAAATTTGCGTCACTAGTTTAGTCTGTTCACTCTCTGTGATTGCCCCAATACGTAAAACATTGGTTCGCTCATCCACAAAGCTCAAAACACCACCTACATAGCCAAACTCAGAATAAATACTGTTAGCAATCATTTGATTAATCTGCTTGAGGTCCATGGTGCGACCTACTTTATTGGTCACGGCCTGCATGGCTGTCAAAAACTTATTGCGTTGTTCTAGACCTACATTTGCTATTTTTAAACTTTTTGTCTTAGCATCAACCTTGACTTGCAAGTCACGCTTTTGTAACTGAACTTCTTCGTAGAGTTTGGACTTCTCAATTGCTGTGGCAATTTGGGGAGTCAAAATTTTCAAAAAATTAATGTCGTCTTGACTGTAAAGATCGCCAGAGCTTTTTGCAGAAAAAAATAACATTGAAGTTAAACTCCCATCTTCTCCAGAAACGGGAACTATCATCTCTATTTTTAAATTTTCTGCCTCTTGAATAAAATTACCTAAAATTTTATAATAAGGAACTTCTGAGCTTATATTACTATGGTCTCTTATTAATTCCTCAACGATAATAAGTTCCTTTTTATTTATGATAAATTGAATAAAATTTATATTAAACTTTGGAGGGGCACTATCTAGTTGAGAGCTGGCTATTAATATCCATTCCCCATTTTTTAATATTAATGACGAAATTAATCTAATTTTTAACTGATCAGACAACAAATTGACTAAAGCCAATGAAAATTTAGCCAAATCAATCTCTTTGGCAACTACCGAACTAGCTTTCTGAAGTAACTTCTGATAATCTACCCTGTTCTTATAAAATATACGGTCGGTCAAACGAGCAAAAATACTCTTCAAGGGGTCAAGAGTCAAGACGATAACTAAAGAAGTTACAACAAAAATTATTGCATTGCCGGACTGGTTTTCTCTGCTCAAGTATGTTCCTGATAAAAAAACCACCATTGCAAAAAATGATGCAAACAAAGCTACCAAAATTCCGTATAAAACACTTCTAATCAAAACTAAACGAATGTCCATTAATCTGTACTTAACAATCGCATATGTGGTAAATCCTACCATGAAGATAGTTAAAACTTGCCCAGACCAATTAATTGTGAAAATGCCAAACCAAGGTAACAATAAATTAGATATAAAAGCTAAATTGCTGGATAGTAAATAACCAGAAAAAACATATTTTACCTGCAATTTTTTTAACCCCTCAAGTTTTTTAATCTTACTATTAAGATTATAAAAAGCTTGAAAAAAGTGGTAGAAAAAATAAACTACATACAAAATATACAACTTACCAAAATATATAATGTTTTCACCGTCAACAACTGTTTTAGCACTAAATATAATTCTATCCGTAAAAAGAATCATACCGTTTATAAGTATAAAAAAAACGGATACAAATATTATGTATTTCGGGTTAAGTTTCCCGCCCTCTGGAAAAACGATTGAAAAAAACAAAAAAGCTGGTGATGTAAACGTCGCAAACACATACAATAGTTTGCATAAAAAAACTATATTAGCTTGATCAGAAAGTCTATACAATATCATCCCTGTACCCCAAAATATAATAGCTACAATAACAAATAAATAACTTCTATTTACGGATGCATGTTTATTATTTTTATATATAAAATAACCTAATAATATATTAAGGATAAGTACAACTAAAATGATTATATTAATGTAATCCATTTGACTAAGATAAAATATATTTTAAATAATCATCACTAATTGGTCTACCGAAAGATCTAAATCGTGCCGGTTCTATGCCAATGACATTCGCCATTTTTTTTATCCTAATAATTTGTTCCTTATTTGTATCGCCTATTGTGGTGCAATTACTATCTAATGCGGCAAGCGTTATTAATTCTCCCATACAGCTAAATATATCCCCATCATCTGTTAACCCTAAATCAAAATTATATTTAATATTTTTATAATTACAAACACCACCCTCTATAACCAATGTCCGATGATTTTTAGAATTAATTTTTTTTGATGCATTTAGTGGTTGTGCATCATCTATAATAATTGTCCCCTCCTTCAACATGTTGCTAGATTGTATTATAGAGTAAGGTGCGTTTGTGGCTGTAATAATTATATCGGCTTTTTTTATAATATCTAATGAGCTACTATAACTTAAAATTTTTTCCGACGATAAATTAAATTTACTTTTTAATTTTTCCATATCTTTGTCAACCAAAATAAACTTTTTAAAATGGTCAGTTAAGACTGCATAACATGAGGAGCCAATTGAACCCGCGGCCCCAACAATACCAATTGTTAATTCTTTGCTAGTCAAATTTTTCATTCTTATTGCATTATTTGAAACCACCCATGCCGTGTAAGAATGTCCCGTTGTTAATCTACAATTAATTTTATCTTTAATATCTAAACCATTTCTAGTAAATGACGCACTCAGTGCTCCTAAACCAATGATCTTGGCTCCTAATTTTTCAGCAAACTTTGCTGCTTTAAGAATTTTTTTTGTGGCCAACTCTCTATTTTTAGTCATGTCCGAAGCATCCATTGGTGACCCAATAAACAAGCCCCTCTTTTCAATATTACTATATTTAAGGCCGTATATGTAACTCAGTCTTATTGGAAATAAATATTTACCTATAAAACTTAATATTTTGTATGGAACTCGATTATTAAGCAAGGAAAATTTCCTATTGAGATCGTGATAATCCCTAGAATGCACAATGAAAACATAGTCTGCAGAAATATTTAACTTTTTAACCAATTTAATTGAGATATTCTTTGGCAAAAAATTTATAAAAAAATCAATCAACAACATAATCTTATATTTAATAAAATGTATTCGTTAATAATATTTAGTAACCTTTGCAATATGTGGCATTTCGGATTTAAATTTATTCTTTTTGTGCATTTCTAATACAGCGTCAACGATAAATAAGTTTTTATTTTCATTATTTCTTAAAAAGCCAAAACTAGTAATATCTTGTATTTGCTTAGCACTATAGCCCTGATCTTTCGCCTCAATTATTATTTCTGCTTCTAAATAACTAAAACCCAATTCATCTTCGTCTGTTTGATTTTTCCAGAGACCAGCGGTTGGTGCCTTACTTATAATATTATCTGGCACATTCATAAATGAAGCAATTTCTCTAACGTGCCGCTTTGACAAATCGCCAATCGGACTTATGTCAACCTGTCCATCTCCCCTTTTAGTAAAATAGCCCAAAGCATAATCCTCGTCCTTATTACCTGTTCCCAATATTAAACTATCTAGAGCGGCAGCATATCTAGACAAAATAATTGCCCTAATTTCGCTTGCAACATTACCTTTATCATAATTATTCCTAACAATACCCTTCAATAAACCACAAAAAGATTCAATTATTGATGATATATCAATGACTTTATAATCAATGGCTAATGTTTTAGCAATATTAATGCCAATTTTAGTATCATTAATATTGTTAGTACTAGAAGGCATTATTAATCCACACAAAGACAATTCTTTTTTACCATTTTTATATTTATAATCATCAAATGCTGCTTTTGCTAAATAAGCCACTGTCGTAGAGTCAACTCCACCACTCAAACCAATAACCCCGCCCTTTTTATTAGCATTTTTTATTTCATCTACTATAAAATTCTGTATCTCCTGAGCAACAATTGCCGTTTTAATTTTGGGCAATTTAATTTTTTTTTCTATCTTTTCTAAATTCATACTATATACAAAAAATAACCAATTTATTTATACAATATACTTATTTAAAATATTCTTTCTTCTCAACTTCAACGTAATAGTCAACATTCCATTCTCCACACTAAATTCCTCAGCAATTAACTTAAAACTACTAATTTTTTCATTTTTTGACAGATCTTTTAACGATTCGTCAATGATCTGTGTATAAAGATTTTTCACAGCGCTCAGCTCCAATACTTCTGGTAATTTAAACTCTATATTTGCCTGTTCACACCACTTTTTTAATTCAGCCATATCTGGAACAATAAAAGCTGACAAAGCTTTTTGCTTGTCGCCATAAACCATGCTTTGGCTAATATATTTGCTGGCGTTTAAGTCATACTCTATTGGCTCAGGAAAAATATTTTTGCCAGTTGACAACACTATCACATCTTTGGCTCGACCAATGATGGTCAAAAATCCATCATTATCAAAAAAACCCAAATCTCCAGTGCGTAGCCAAGCATCGGCGTCAAAAGCTTCCTGGCTCAATATTTCATTGTCATAATAACCAGACATCACATTATCGCCTTTGAGCAATATTTCTTTTTCCGATGACAACTTAATTTGATTGCAAACCAAAGGCAAACCCACTGTGCCAAATTTATAATTATCCGGATGATTGACCGCCACTATTGGCGAGGCCTCGGTCAAGCCATAGCCCTCAATCAGCTTCAAGCCCAAGCTATCAAAAAATTTGGCAATAGCTGGATTGAGCGAAGCTCCACCGGAGATAGCCAAGCGTAATTTACCACCCAAAATACTCCTTATTTTCTTAAGTACCAAATAGTCTAAAATCTGATACTGCCATTTTTCTATAAAATTAAGCTGTCTTTTTTTCTTGGCATCAACCAAATTTAAGGTGCGATAAAATAATTTTTTTTTAAAATTACTACCGCTCTTGATTTGATCAAAAACTTTGGCGTATATTTTTTCAAATATTCTAGGTACACAAGGCAAAACAGTGGGCTGAACCAACTTAATATCATCAATCATGGTCTTGGCGCTCACTGCGTAATAAATACTACAACCCGTAAAAAGCGGGCTATAATAGCCAGCCATTCTTTCAAAAGCATGTGACAAGGGCAAAAAGGAAAAAAATTTATCACTTTCGTAGATTGGTACATTGCGTCGGGCTGATTGAGCATCGCTGACTAAATTCTTCTGCGAAAGCATCACACCTTTGGGGTCACCCGTAGTCCCAGAGGTATAGATAATAGTATGCAAATCATCTTCCTGAGAAATAGCTTCAATATCAACTAATTTACTCTTATCAAAAACTGGCCAAGGCAATACTCTTTTATCCTCAATGTCTTGTGTCAGACCAACTACATATATTTCTTTGAGTGGTAAAGATAAGATGTTATTTTTATATTTGGCAAACAATTCTTGATTAATCAATAAATATTTAGCACCAGAATGATTAACTATGGTTTCCAAATATTTTTCTGGATAAGTATAGTGCACGGGCACTAAAACTAAACCCAAAGTAGCCACGGCCAGATCGGCCATGACCCACTCCGCACTATTGGGCAACATGACGGCTATTTTTTCACCCCTCACATAGCCCTTTTTTTGCCAATATTCGGCCAACTGACTGCGCAAATTGTTGAGCTCTTGATAACTAATTGTTTGATACTGACCTTGAACCAAAAAACCCAAAGCCGGACGCAGACCAAAATCGCGAACTACTTCCAGAAAATTAGCAATGATTGTGCTGGACATAGGCAATTAAACAACTATATTTTAACACAAATAGCCCACTATATACAATAGTTAGAAAAAACAAAAAACCCCACATTACGGGGTTCTTTACTAATTGATTAAATAATCTATCACTTACCCAAAGCTTGTACCTCTTGTTCTACCACTTCATCATCTATTCTGGCAAACAATGGCTCAACTTTAGCAATCTTAATAGTTGGCAACAAAGCATACTGCCAGCCGGCTGTTTGGTTTCTCTCTTGACCAAGCATTGTCAATATTTTATCAGTCGAATTTGGTATAAATGGATTAAGTAGGGTCGCTAGGTTATAAATTACTTGGCTAGCCACAAACAATGAGCGCTCTGCTGAAGCCCGATCAGTAGTTATCTGCTTCCAAGGTGAGGTCTCTTCTAAGTATCGATTGGCGCTTTCGGCTAGATTCAAAATAATTTTTATACTGTCTCTAAATTTTGCCTTAGCAATATTCTCTCCCACACTGCCAAAGGCCTGCTCAGTCAACTTCAATAAATCTTTGGCCGGCTTATCAAGCTTGATGTCTGATTCGTGTAAACCATCCGGACAATGCTTGTTGATAAAAGAAAAAACTCTATTAACCAAATTACCAAACTTGCCAATCAGTTCAGAGTTGACTTTGACCTGGTACTCGGCCCAAGAAAAATCCGCGTCCGATGTCTCTGGACCGCTGATCACCAAATAATATCGAATGGTATCGGCCTCAAATTTGGACAAAAAGTCTGGCAACCACACTGCCCAATGACGGCTCTTGGAAAATTGCTTGTTTTCTATGGTCAAAAATTCTGACGATATAATATAATCAGGTAAGTGCAAATCTCCATGGCCCAAAAGCATGGCTGGCCAAATCACGGCATGAAAAGGAATATTATCTTTACCATGGAAATAATAATGCTGAGCCGAATCATTCTGCCAAAAATCTTGCCATAATTTAGCATCACCCCTGTTTTGGGCCCATTCACAACTGGCTGATAAATAGCCAATCACGGCCTCAAACCAAACATAAATCTTCTTGCCCTCGTAACCGGGCAAGGGTATGTCTATGCCCCAATTAGTATCGCGAGTAATTGCTCGATCATGCAAGCCCTCTTGCAAAAAATTTAAAGTAAAATTTTTGGCATTGGCTCGCCAACCCTGACTCTTGGCTACCCACTTTTCCAGTTGTTTTTGGAAAGCTGATAATTTTAAGAAAAAATGTTCAGATGGTTTCCAGACTGGTGTAGAACCGCAGGTTTTACAGCGTGGCTTAATCAACTGATTGGCATCAAGTAATGACCCGCAATTATCACACTGATCACCACGAGCGCCTTCAAAATGACACTTGGGACACTCGCCCTCAACATAACGATCTGGTAAAAATCTTTGACATTTTTCACAAAAAGCCAGATCTTCAAATTTGGAATAAATATAACCTTTTTTTTGCAGATCCAAAAAAAATTCTTGCACTACTTGCTCGTGATTTTTGGTAGTGGTCTTGGTGTAGCAGTCAAAAGAAAAATTTAATTTGTTAAGAAAAATATCTTTGAATTCGGCGTGATATTTTTCAGCAATTGTCTCTGGCGCCACGTTTTGCTTATCAGCTTCCACGGCAATCGGCGTGCCATGGCAATCACTGCCCGAGACCATCAAGACATCATGCCCAGCTAGACGGTGATAGCGCGCCACGATATCCCCGCCCAACAGTCCAGCTAGATGCCCCAAATGCAAAGAACCATTGGCATAGGGCCAAGCCAAACCAATAAAAATTTTATTTTTTTTCTTATTCATCTTACTTTTGATAAGTAGAAATTTTAACAGATATTATTTTAAGCGTCAAAACTATCGCTATTTTCCTTAATAAAACGAGTAATTTTTTCAAAAACTAAATCATTTCTAGTTTTGTGAATCAAGTGATGATTTTCCTTATCCAAGATATAAAGCTCTTTATTTTTATGTTTGATCTGTTCAAAAAACCATTGGGAACTATACACTTGAGAAACCCGATCATTTCGGGAGTGGATGATTAGGGCCGGAATACGCACCTGATGACCTTCTTTTTTGGTAAAATTATCAATAAATTTGTAGAAATTTTTTATACTGGCTATTGGCAAATACAAATGTCTACCTAATTCTTTGATCTGACGCACATCCTGCACATCTATCCATCTTTTTTTGTATTTGTTAGTAACTAGAGCGGCTAGGGGCAGAAAAAAACGAATTACTTTTTCTTTCCACAAAAAAACTGGCAAGCTGATGGTCACCACTCCTCTGAGCTGAGGGTAGTGCGCGGCCAGATGCACAGCAACATTACTGCCAAATGATTCGCCAATCACAAAAATATTTTTGTAACGGGATAAATTTTTGTGCAATACTTTTTCGGCTGACTGGTACCAATCCAAGGCCGTGCTTTTTTGCAGAGCTTTGAAATCCCGACCATGTCCAGCCAACAAAACTGTTTCCGTATCTATACAATGACCGGATAAATATTCGGCTAAATCATGAAAAATATAGGGCGAGCTAGAAAAGCCATGAATCAAAATAGCCAAAGTGTTATTGGACTCAGCGTGGATGACAAAGGGTTGGGCTTTGGGTGAAACATCCGGTAAAAAAGTAAAGTGTTTACTGACAACAGATTTTTCCATAATTATTTTTTGATTTTAAACTTAGTCGACAAATAGTTTTGCCACTCTTTATCATTATCCATCAAGCCCTGTATTTGTTGTCTCAATAAAGTGGCTTTGTCTATTTTGGTAGATGCGCTTTTCCAATCCAAATATTCATTGATCTTGCGTGACAAACGTAAAGTATATTTGATGTTGTATAGTTCGGCCAAATTTTCCTGCCCCAAAGATTCTAGAAAGTTGGCTACTTTTTCCAAAGCATTCTGGTTCTGATAACGCTCCAGGCGCATTTTCTTGGCTACTGTTTTGTCCACCAATAAATGCTCCAAGGCCTGATCAATTTTGGCACCAGCTGGCAACAAACACAAAATATCTTTATTCTTGGACACGGCCCAAGCCAGCCAATAGCCACCCTGAGCATCTAGTCGCTGGCCATAAATCACCAAGGCATCTACTTTGTCCATTGGCAAGCTGGTGGCATCAGAGCTGGCTTTTTTGGTGGAGGTTTCACTGATGACAGTGGCTCCGACGCGACGCAAATACTGCAAAATTTGCTGACTATTTTGATCCGTATCGCTGGTGTTGCTGTAAAAATAAATATGCATAAATTTTCTATCTTATATTAGTTCGCCAATAAAATTCTGTTGGCCGATTTGCTCAAAAGAAGCAATCTTATCCTTGTTGGCCATGGCCCACATGGCCTTGGCCATGGCTGATTCAAAAGTGCAAGCTGTCATGATTATTGCTTCATCAGGACCGTGTACCTGAATAGGGTGATAAAGAAATACTGGAATTTTAGAATCTTTGATTTGTTTTATTTTGGCTGGCTCTAGTTTGTTTTGGTGATTGAGCTTGATAAACAAAGCATCATAATTATTCTGTTCAAAATTTGTTAGCCAAGTAAGGCCCGGTAAATCGTCAAAAACAAAAATATTGGCTTTGATTTTATTGTAAATCTTTGGTTTTCCAGTGTGATAGCCAAGGCCAGATTTGACGCTAATACCAAAATCTACTCGACCCCAATAGTTATCATCAATGCTAGCAAATAAATTTAAGCCCGTATCCTTGTCACAAGTGGCACGCACTCCCGGAATAAGCCGAGTGCCAAACATAATAGCTGGCGTAGGCAAACTGTAATCCAACACTTGAAAAGCATTTATTAAATTGGAGCGCAAACCCAAATCGTTTTTTTGACCAACAATATTTTTGCTTAGCTCAGCTGTGCCACTACGAATGGCTGAGGTCAAAACCACTGTCTTTTTTATATTCTGCAGTAAAAAACTTAAGGCGTTGGCCGTCATTAATAGCTGGTCTGAGCGCGAAACAACCACAAAACCACTGCTAGAGTCCAAGCGTTCAGCAATCTGCTTGGCCATTTCTTGCCAATGTTCCGGTGTCAAAATACTGTCTTCTGGGGCAATAAAAATCGGCTCCACTTCGGCTAATAACCTAAGCTCGGGCATTTGCTTGAGCCAGATTTCAATATCATCAGGACTCTGGATAGTAAGCAACCTTTTGTTCTGATCAAGTAAAGCTGTGCCACCAGCCAACAACAAAGTAATTTTTTTTCTTACTTTAGTCATTGATTTTTTCTTTAGGAGAAATAATAAAACCAAAAACAACTAGATTAATAAATAGAGTAAATAATGGGCCCATGTGAATGGAAGTAAAATTATCTTTATACATGGAAAATAGATTAAAGTAACTACCAAAAGCAGTACCCATGATAACTCCGAATAAAACCAAGCCGATTTGGGTTCTAAATATCCCGTCTGATTTTATATATTTATCGACTAGAAAATAGATTGCTGAAAAAATTACTAAAACCATGAAAATAGTATATATTATATAACCAGCATTATTATAAGTTGCAAAATTTATTGATCCAATTCGGACGCTATCTACAAAATAATTGTAGCCAAATATAGTATATATAATAATTAAAATACTAACAATATTTATTAACCATTTAAATAATTTATTTATTTGAATTTTTTTATAAGGAAAATAGAGAGAAAAGTAGAATAAAAAAACTATAACTAACCAGGCCATGGTGTATGGTAGACTAGAGAAAAATCTCAAAGCATCTTCGCTTAAGCTAATATTATAAAAAACTAAGCTAGCAGACCAGAGAAAAACAAAAAATGTCATCAAACTAAAATATAAATTTATTTTATTTTTTTGGCCACGAAAAAAAACAAACAAACTCATGCCTAAATTTGTCAAACCAGTAATTGATAAAATTAAATTTTGTGAGTCAGTTAAAATCATATCTTTAATTACTTATTTTTTCTTTAGGGGAAATAACAAAAAACACAACTATGAAATTCATTAAAACCGTAAAAATTGGGCCAAGCCAATCAAACCTATAATCATTAAAATATTCAATAAATAAATCAAAATAACTCCCAAATGCCAATCCAATAATAATCGCAAACAACAACATTTTAATTTGCTGCTTTACCACGCCCTCTGCCAACTTATATTTTCTGAATAATTTACATAAAGCCCAAACTGCCACTATAACAAAATAAACGGCATAAAGAAAAAATCCCGCCTCATTGTAATAAGAAATATACTCATAATTGCTATAGGCCCTAACCGTCTCCGTGATAAATCCCTTGGTATAAATAAAAAATGATAAAATTATCGCCATCAATAAAATAAGAAAATGATAACTTTTTTTTAGTTTTTCAATTTGGTAGGGAAAGTGATGAACAAAATAAAATAAGGAAATAACAATTGCTAACGCGGAAACATAAGTGCTCCTAGCAAACAAACCAACCAAATTTATATCTGAAATCGAGCGTGAGATTAATAGTCCCAAACTCCAAGTAAAATTAAAAAAGGTCAGTAAACTAAAATATAAATTTATTTTATTTTTTATACCTCGTCTAAAAACAAAAAAAGTCATAAACAAATTAACCAGAGCAGCAATCAATAAAATAAAATTTTGAGTTGAAAAAATTATCATATCTTTAATTACTTATTTTTTCTCTAGGGGAAATGATGAAATAAAATACTACCGCATTCATAAACAAAGTGAACACCGGACCAAACCAAGCATAATGATAATTAGCAAAATAACAAAGTATCAAATCAAAGTAAGCGCCAAAAACCAAACCTATCAAAATAGCAATAAATAATATTAAAGTTTGTTTTTTGAAATAAATGTCTGGCATTTTAATTTTGCGATACAAGTTTAGTAGAGCTAACCCAGCCACAAAAATAAAATAAACCCCATATAAAATATAAAACGGCTTGTTTACATACAGCGTGTATTCATTTCTGGCTAAATCTTTGGTAAAGCTCAATACAAACGCTCCTTTTGTATAAACGATTATTGATAAAATAAAGGCTGGGGCTAAAAGCACCAGATCATAAATTTTTTTATTTTTACTAGTTTGTAATGGAAAATATTTGGAAAAAAAGTAGAGCGACAAGGATATCCCCAAGGCAATGGGATAAGCCAAAAGTGCTCCGCCATAAAACCAAAAGTTAATATTTTCACCCATTCGAGCAATCAATATTGTCATGGTCCACAGAAAATTAAAAAAAGTAAGCAGACCAAAATACAAGTTTATTTTATTATTAAAACCACGGCTAATAACCACAAAAAACATCATTAAATTAACCAAGCCCGCAATCAATAACAATAAATTTTCTATACTCATATTTATTAATTAATATTGAAAAATAATTATTTTTCTTCCTTATTAGCCATGGCCTGCTGATAAAGCAACAAACTGCCAATGGCAATATCCAAATATTTGTTCACTTCCTTCAAAAAATCCAGTTGCTGTTGGTAAATCAGCTTTTTATTGTTATCCAGCATGACTACTCCCAAAAGCTGATTATTATAGTATATTGGGAAAGATATGTCAATATGATGATTAACCAGCTCTTGGCTCAGCTGGGGATCAAGCCCCAAGTAGTGCACTTCTGGACTATGAAGTAAATCTTGATTTTTAGCCAAATATTTTAAAAGCAAATCCTGCTCCATGTGCAGTGTGCGCTCGCCCACTGGAAATACTTGGTGGAAAAAATTAGCATCCCCACGCTTGGACAAATAAATAAATATTTCTTTGTAATCAATCACTTGGGCAATTTCTTTGGACAGTGATGACATCAATCTATTGAGATCACGACTAGAGCGCAAGATCACGGCAATATTATTTTGCGCTTGAATTATTCTCTCCAAAGGATGATAAATAAAAAACTTAGCCGCCACACTGGCTAGACCAAATAAAATAGGTGCGGTCAAACCAAAAAATATCAAAAACAAAATACTATTTATGCTGCGAGAAAAATCCACCTGTACTGGCCCGCTGAGTACTAAATACAGCAAAGCATAAACCAAGCCAGTCAAAAGCAAGCGCACCAAGTTGACCAAGGTTTTGTAAAAACTTATTTTCAAATCCAAAAAGCGGTAGCGAAACAAAGCATACACCACAATAGCGGTAAATATCACGCTACTATTAACTCCCAGATAATAAAACTCCACCACTCCCAAAAGTGGTAAGAAAAAAATAAAAATCAAAGCCGAGATAGCGGTCAAAGCCGTGGCCACAAAAATATAGTCAATTTGCTTTTTGACTATCTGATCATAGCGACTGCGCTGACGAATCAACACTACCAGGCCCCAAGACATGAGGGTGAGAAAATAGGCCGCAAAATAAAAATAAATCGGCCCTGGTACATAAGCGACACTGTTTTGGCCGACGACAATACTGCTGACATTATATTTGCTAAAAACAAAGGGCGACATGATATAAGCGGGCAAGAAAAAAAGATGCTGTTTGCTGCGAACTTTTTTCCAACCATCAACCAGTAAGTAGCTAAGCCAGACAAAGACCGGGGCAATATACAGTGTTGGCAATAAACCAGCGCGCACTCCCAGTAGCAAGGATTGACTGCGTAATAAAAATAAAATATTAAACAGTTCACTGCTCTGCCATAGCCACAACAAAAAAACCATGATGAAAATTGGCCAGCGCCTTTGCTTATTTTTGTTGAGGAGTATAAAAAACAACAAGCCCAGATTGATCAGCCAAACTACTGCTAAAATTAAAGTATCTAGTGTCATAACGCCGTCTTGTCATTTAAGCCGTCCGTGACATAAATATAGAGTTTTTGGGATTATTTGTCAAATAGAAAAATCAACCCGACGAGTTGAAAATAGAAAGCCCAGGTATCCGACGATGACCTGGGCTCGATAGAATTGGAGCGAGTAACTGGATTCGAACCAGCAACCTCTTCCATAGCATGGAAGTGTTCTACCAGCTGAACTATACCCGTTCCAACTTAGCTTGAAACGCTGGCGGGAGGGATTGATACCTCATGATGTGCCCTGGACTTGGACACTGCGGGGGTTTGGAGGGAGAAAGTGCAGTGGAAGTCCATAGGCGGCCGCCAGCGTATTCGGGAACAAATGATTGCTCACTACCCTAAAATACTAACACTGACAGTTTTTTTGTCAAGAAAATAGGTATGCCTCCAGTACCAAGAACTAGAGCTTGTTTATTATCTAGAGTCAACTAATACCACATCTCGCCCCGTAGCGACCCAGCTCCTCGCGAGGAGTTGGGTCGCTTATGGGGTCAAATACAAAAACAACCCGACGGGTTGATTATTAAAAATTATATTTAATACTAATTATCAATATTTTTCAAAATTTCAAAAAATCTTTGATTGTGTTCGGGTAAGCCAATAGAAACTCGCATCATATTGTCCGCCAAAAATAAAGCAATAGTAAAATCTTCTTTAGCTATCAATTCTTTTAATTGGTCTATTATTTTTTCATTTACTTTTACCAAAACAAAATTGGTTTGGGAATCAAAAATTTTAAAATTGTTCAAAGTCCGCACCTGCCCTATCAGCCAATCTCTATCTTTGATAATTTTTTGAGCTGTTTCTTCATAATAACTAGCTGAATCCAAGGCCGCCAAAGCTACTTTTTCCAAAATAGTGCTAAAACCCAAATAGCGATGCTGGTAAGCTATTAGATCTTTGGCCTGTTCGCCCACCAGAGCATAACCAATGCGTAAGCCAGCCAAAGCATAATATTTAGAAAATGTTCTGACTATTAATAAATTAGGATATTTTTTCAAAATCTCAATATATTTAGCTGCTTTATAATTTTTATCATAACCATAATAGGCCTCATCTAATATCAACAAGGTGTCTTTGGTAATATTGGCTAGTACTTTTTCTAAATCCTGAAAAGCCAAAACATTGCCAGTGGGATTGTTGGGTGATGTCAGTATTAATATTTTGGGCTGATGTTTTTGGTATAGCTTCAGGCAATCATCAATATCAAAAGAAAAATCGGTGTTATTTTCAATCATTCTAAATTCCACAAATTTTATACCCAAAAAATCCGCGTATTTTTTGAAATAAGCAAAATGCCATTGATTGACCAAAATGGTATCTTGCTTGGGATCAAGTTGTAAAAACAAATTTCTAAAAAAATCTTCCAAGCCGTAAAAAATAATAACCTGTTTTTCAGGCAGATTGAATTGCAAAGATATTTTTTGAGCTAAAGGAGAATTATAATAGCCCTCTTGGTAATGAATAATGTTGGCCACTGGAAAATTTCTAATGACTGCCAAAACTTCAGGCGCTGGCCCGTATAAATTTTCGTTGCGATTGATTATCAGTTGCGACATGGTTTGATTAAAACTGGACATTTATAGCTTGTTGCCCAGCGTTTGTATCCTCTACTTCTACCCCCTGCTCTTTCAACTGCTCACGCAAATCATCAGCCAGTTTATAATTTTTACTTTGTCTAGCTATTTCTCGCTTTTTTAGCAAATCTTGAGCATTTTTTGGTATTTGTAAGGCCCTGCTTCGTAAATTTTTTAAATCCAAACCCAGCACTTCATCCATTTTGTAAACTGTGGCCAATTTCATGCTCCCATCTTCTTTGCTGGCCAAGAGCTGTTGTAAGACCGCCATGGCCTTGGAAGTATTTAAATCATCACTCAAAGCCAAATAAAAATCCGCTAAATATTTTTCATTTATTTTACCCGACTTATTTAAAGTCGCCAGACTTTTTACAATATTATGTAAACCGGTTTGCCCGGCGGTCAGTGATCCCCAAGAAAAATTCAAAGGCGTGCGATAATGATTTTGCAAAAGTAAGTATCTATAAGCCAGTGGTGATATTTTTTTCTTTTCCAAATCAGTGACCGTGGTGATATTGCCCAAAGACTTGGACATTTTTTGATTATCAAATTTCATAAAAGCATTGTGCAGCCAATAATTGGCCTGCAACTTGCCAGTGACGGCTTCTGATTGGGCCATTTCATTGGGGTGATGCACAGTCAGATGATCCATGCCACCAGTGTGAATATCAAAAGTATCGCCCAAGGTCAGGCGGCTCATCACTGAACACTCCAAATGCCAACCCGGAAAACCCTTGCCCCAGGGTGAGTCCCATTCCATATCGCGTTGTGAATTTTTTGGTGAAAATTTCCAAACTGCAAAATCGCTCAAATGTTTTTTTTCGTCATTTTTTTCCACGCGCGCACCTTCTTGCAAATCAACATTTTGTAAATTACCCAAAATTCCGTAATCTTTTATTTTGGAAGTATCAAAATATAAACCATCGGAAGTTTTATACAAAAAACCTTTTTTATCTAAAATTTTTACAAACTCTATTTGCTCCTTGATAGTTTTGGTTGCTCGCAAAGTTTTTGTTGGCGCTATTATATTTAATTTTTTAGCATCAGTCACAAAAACATTGGTATAATAATCGGCGATTTCCCAAGCGCTTTTACCTTCCCGCTTCTTGGCTTTTTCCATCTTATCCTCACCGCTATCAGCATCTGAGGTCAAATGCCCGACATCGGTGATGTTCATGACGTGCTTGACCTTATACTTTTGCGAATTCAAAAAACGCTTCAAAATATCCCAATATATATAGGGCACAAAATTACCAATATGTGGGTAATCATAAACAGTCGGACCACAAGTATACAAACCGACCTGGCCCTTTTTTATGGCCTTAAACTCCTCTTTTTTGCGAGTTAAGCTGTTGTAAAAATTTATAGACATATTAGCATAATAACATAATATATAATTATATCAAAAAATCGCCCCGAGCGTTAGTCGAAGGACGATTTTTTAAAATTATTTAGCAATTTGTCCAATCATTTCTATTAAGCGACAAGAATACCCCCACTCATTGTCATACCAAGCAATAATTTTGACCATATTGCCGCCAACTACTTTGGTCAAGGCCAAATCAACTATAGAACTGCGTGAATCTTTAATAAAATCTGAGGAAACTACTGGCTCATCAGTGACACCCAAAATATTTTTCATTCTTGGTGATTGACTAGCTTTGATCAAGGCTTTATTTATTTGCTCGACAGTCGCATTTTTTTTCAACACAAAAGTAAAATCAGCCAAAGAAACAACAGCAGTTGGTACGCGAATAGACAGACCATCAAACAAACCCTCCATCTCTGGTATTACTTGACCAGTGGCAATAGCCGCACCAGTAGTAGTTGGTACAATATTTTGAGCGGCTGTGCGTCCGCGACGCGGATCTTTGTGTGGACTGTCAACCAAATGCTGATCAGCTGTATAGGAGTGAATAGTGGTCATCATGGCTTTGTCCACACCAAAAGTATCTACCATCACTTGCGCCACTGGGGCAATACAATTGGTAGTGCAAGAAGCATTGGAAATTACTTTTTCATTTTTATATTTTTTCTCATTGACACCCAATAAATAAGTCATAACATCGGCACCCTTGGCTGGAGCAGAAATAATTACTTTTTTGGCGCCAGCTTTGATATGCAAACTGGCTTGTTCACTTTTTACAAAACGGCCAGTACATTCCAAAACTACATCTATTTTTAATTTCTTCCAAGGCAATTTATCTGGCTCAGGCACAGCTGTCACTAAAAATTTTTTGCCATTAACTATAATATTATTATCCTTGGCTGATACTTTTTTATTATAGCGACCATACATAGTGTCGTATTTCAATAAATAGGCCAGAGCATCAGCCGGAGCCAAATCATTGATGGCTACTACTTCATACTTGGAGCTATCCAACATTATTTTGAAGGCCGCCCGACCAATGCGACCAAAACCATTGATTGCTACTTTTATTTTTGCCATATTTTTTACCTTGTTAAATAATATTTAAGCGTCTATATTATACCAAATTTTAAAGCAAAAGTCATTGATAATTTTTCACAAAATATTTTCTCCATATTTCATAAATCGGCGCCCAATATAATGAAAAAGAAAAAATCCACAAAAATTCTTCCACCGGAATACCGGCCAGCAAAATGCCAGATAAATTATTAAATTGGTAGCTGGCTGACAACTCAGGGTATGTGTACCACAAGAAATAATAAAAAATTGAATAGATAAGCGTACTAACAATAGCGGCATAAATTATTTTTTTGGCTTCAGCACCCGCGTAAATCATCGCAATAAATGCACCAATTAGCATTGACAAGCAAACATAATACATTAAATTAAAATCAAAGGGTCTAAAAAAATAAGATAAAAATAAAACCGGCGCCAGCAGGGTCAAAAAAGGATTTATTTTTTTACATTGAAACAAATTTTTTTGAAAAAATATTTGATAAGCCACGGCTGAAACACCGCCCAGGAAAAAACAAAATAAAATGCTTTCTAGAAATAGCTCCTGACCCAAGGGTATTGTCTTAAATTGTGGAATCCAGTATTCGGGAATAAACAAGCACTCTGATATCCCCAAAGGAGCTGCCAAAAAACTGGATACTAATATTTTTTTTCGCAAATCTTTTCTGAAAATAAAAAACATCAGCCAAATAAAAGCATAAATGCCACTACCAATCAAATACACATAAACCATATAATAAAAATAAACTGACCTAATTCTTACATTTTAATTCTTCGTTATAAGGATACTCTACTATTTCACCATTGATTTCCAAAGCAACACTCTGTTTGTCTAAACAGACTTTGATGACTTGGCCACTGCCTAGCTTGGTTTTTATAATATCACCAATTTTTGGTGCCTGACCTTCGGCAAATCTATAATTTTCCTCTTCAAATCTCAAGCAACATTTCAGACGGCCACAGACACCGGTCAGACGATCAACTCCCCGGTGCATCAAATCTTGATTCTTGATGCAATCAGGATTGACCTTGCCAATTCGCGAAAGCCAAGCTTTGCAACACAAGGGCAAACCACAAGATCCCACATCACCACCAATTCTGGCGGCATCTCTGACGCCAATCTGCTGTAAGCGAATTTTTTCGTGAAAAGTAGCGGCCAAATCTTTGACCAAATCACGAAAATCAACTCTGGTGTTGGAAATAAAATAAATGGTCAAATGGCTATTATCTAGCGACTCCGAAACATCAATCAGCTTCATTTCTTTGAGTTTGTGCTTTTGGCACAGTTCTTGAGCGATCTTCAAATATTGAGCATAATTAGCTTTATTTTCCTGGCTTTTTTCCAAATCATTTTTTCTAGCTTGTCTAGTTAGGGTTTTAAGATCACCGACGCTCTTTGCTTGAGCCACTTTTATTTTTTCTACTTCTGTTTCATTGCAATCCAAAAGTTCTGTCACTATACCCAAATCCCGGCCCAAAGCCGAGTCGGTTATTACTTGATCATTGACCTTGACCTCATATCGTTGGTCTTCGCTAAATTCTGGCAAGAAAAAATATTCTTTTTCTAGCTTATGAAATTGTATTTTAGCTAACCTCATTGTTTATATTAATAAGCAAAGTATGACAAATATTAGTAATAAAAACAAGGGTAAAAAAGAGGCCGGCACGCTGTGTCGCGCGCCGGCCGAGTAGTATTCGTCAAACCTCAAGTTATAATGCTCCCCACATGGAAAGCGTGTTCCTCTTGGGTGCTATCGGCTCATGCCCATTGATCCAACGTTTGCTGATCAGGATCGACAATGGCCTAGCATCACGCCCATAAGGACGGATTGCCCAGACCGCCGTGGAATCTGTCACCTCACAATCGAAATAGATATCTCCCGGAAGTGGCTTTCTGTTGTTGGCCACTGCCGTCGCCCTATCTTCTAGATAGAACGATTCTCCGATAAAGGGGTTGTCCAGAGAAATCTCCGCCAGATAATGGATCGAGGTACCCGTCACCTTGCCCACATCATACACACTGCAGGGCGGCTGGTTAGCGTTGGCGGCAAACCAGTCATCGGCCATGGCCTTGAGCTGCCAAGCATTGCGTATGCTGTGACCTTCCATAATATTCAGCATTATCTCCTTGTCCGAAGCCTTATCGTGTTCCACGCGCGCTGCTACCGCGAAAAGGACAACCCCCACTGTCACTAGAATACTTATTGATCTGTTCATGACACGACATCCCTTCTAGTCCCTGGGGACTGCTTGAATACATGCTAAGAAGAACTCTTAATAAACTATTATTATCATAAGGTAATATTAAAGTCAATTTTAAACAAACAAAAAAACCACCCCGATAAATAGGGTGGCTTTTTCTTTTATAACGAGAAGTAAAAAAATTTATCAATTTCCGCTTTGTTGGCTTGCAAATACTGTTCAATGGTCTGCTTGTCATCTTTGACATATGGCTGCCCGAGCAAGCACACTTCCGAATAAAATTTAGCAATTTTACCGGGCATAATCTTTTCCCACATGGCCTCTGGTTTGCCTTCGTTTTTCAATTGCTCAGTATAGATTTCTTTTTCTTTGGCCACTATTTCGGCGGGTACATCTTCCGGACGCAAATATTTTGGCGACATAGCGGCTGTATGCATGGCCACTTCTTTGGCAATTTCCGCTGTTCCTGATTGGAGAGTGACAACAGCGGCTACTTTGCGATTGGAATGCAAATAGCTACCCATGATATCGGCTTCAATTAAATCAAAATTAGCCAACTGCAAATTTTCACCGATTTTGACAATAAAATCATTTTGGATTTTATCAGTCGCCCAAACTTGAAAATCATCCTTACCTCTTTTCAACAATTCTTGGGCTAGCTCTTGGACGCTATTTATAAAATCTTTATTTAGGGCCACAAAATCTGTTTCACAACCCAAACCAACGACCGCTAATTTTTTACCCTCAACAGCAAAAACAATAGCGCCTTCTTTGATCTGGCGTTCCGCTTTTTTGGCGGCAATTTTCTGCCCAGCTTTACGTAATATTTCCACGGCTTTGGTTTCATCACCATTGGCCTCGTTCAAAGCTTTGTTGATATCAGACATACCAGCGCCTGTGGCAAGGCGTATTTTTTTTACTAATTCTAAATTAGGCATAGTTTTATTTTAGTTAAAAGTTAAAAGTATAAAGTTTGTTACTTTAAACTTTTGACTTGCTACTTTTTACTTAGTTACTCTGGCCTCTTTGATGGTCTCAGCTAGCAAATTAGTAATTACTTCAATGGATTTTATGGCATCATCATTGGCTGGTATGGCATAAGTCACCAACTCAGGATTGACATTGGTATCAGTCATGGCAATGATAGGAATATTCATTTTGCGAGCTTCACTGACCGCGGTTTTTTCTTTGCGAATATCTACCACAAAAATAGCTTGTGGCAAGCGCTTCATGCTTTTGATACCACCGACATTGTCGTTCAGCTTGTTGAGCTCTTTGCGAAAATTAACCTGTTCTTTTTTGGTATAAAGCTCCCAAGCTCCATCACTCTCGTCTTTTTCCATTTTTTCCAGCTTGCGAGTCAATTTCACAATATTTTCAAAATTGGTAAAAGTACCACCCAACCAACGACCAATAATATATGGCGATTGGCAGGCATCAGCGGCCGCTTTTATAATATCACGAGCTTGCTTCTTTGAGCCGATAAATAAAATCTGGCCATTGCTTTTGATAATTTTTTCTACAAACTCAAAAGCTACAGGCAGGGCCTCGACTGTTTTTTGCAGATCAATGATGTGTACGCCATTTCTATCGGTGTGGATATAGCGACTAGCTTTGGGATGGCGCTTAGAAGTTCTATGCCCAAAGTGCACACCTTTCTTCAATAATTCCTCTAAAGTGGGAATTTTAATCATATGTTTCTTTTCCTTTCTTGCCTCTTTAAAGTCAAAGACTAGAGACATTACCCGTATTTTGCGACCCAAGTGCCTCATAGATGAGGAAGGATGCTTGAGTTTTGTAGCAAAATACTTGTGATTAATAAATAAAATTAGGTAAATAAACCTAAGTGCCAATATATTAGCACAAAAGTTTATATTTGGCAAGGACAGTGGCCTGAGTAGCTAAACTTGACCTATTGATTGCTTTATGCTATTATTTCCGAGCATTTATTAGAAAAACTCCCACATTTTATTGGGGAAAAAATTTATATGAAAAAAGACATACACCCAACTTATTACTCTGATGCCAAAATTATTTGCGCTTGTGGCAACATCATGACCACTGGATCTACCCTCAAGGAAATCCATGTAGAAATTTGTTCTGCTTGCCATCCTTTTTATACTGGCAAAGAAAAACTCATTGATACTGCTGGCCGTGTGGACAGATTCAAAAAAATGAGAGAATTGCAAAAAACTGTTGGTGCCACCCGCCGTGGTCGTACTATCAAGCGCCAAGCTTCCACTACTAAAAAGCTGGAAAAAGAACGCGCCAAGGCCAAAGCCGAGATGAACGCTCCAGAAGTCAAAGTCAAAAAAGTTGTGGCCAAAAAAACTATTACTAAAAAAGCTACAAAAAAATAGCTATATTTAGATAAACAAAAAACTCTTTTTTTAATAGGAGTTTTTTTGTTAGGTGAAAAAGGGTATAATTAAAAAGTAATCCCACCCTTAGAAAAGCATTAAAATGACATGCCGTCATCCCGCACTCCCGCCCGACACGCCTGACGGCAGTCATGGCGGGCGGGTGTTGCGGGATCTAACTAGAAATATATAAATACTAGATTCCCGCCTGCGCGGGAATGACAGATAAATAAAAAGATTGTAAAAAACTATGGAATTAAACATTACAAAATTACAACAAGACCTAAAAGACCTGGAAACACAAATGCAGTTACCAGAAATTTTGACGGACAACAAAAAAATTACCGAACTTGGTAAAAAATACAGCGAAACCAAGTACACTTTTGATTTGCTTGAAAAAATCGAAAAAAATAAAAGCGATTTGGCTAGTTTACAGGCCTCAATGTCCCAAGAAAGCGATGAGGAAATGCTAGTCATGACTCACGAGGAAATTGACCAGCTAAAAACTCAATTAGACAAAGACCTGTTTGAGCTAGAAGAAATCGTTCATCCTCTTGATCCTCGCGACAAAAAAAGCGTTATTCTGGAAATCCGCGCTGGCACGGGCGGCGATGAATCAGCGCTTTTTGCCTCGGAGCTTTACCGCATGTACTCCCGCTTTGCGGAAAAAATGGGCTGGAAAGTAAAAATTCTATCCCAAAACCGCACGGGTTTGGGTGGCTTCAAAGAAATAATTGCCGAAATCGTTGGTGATAATGTCTACAAATATTTAAAATTTGAAAGTGGCGTGCATCGCGTGCAACGCGTACCAGAAACCGAAAAAGCTGGCCGAGTGCATACTTCAGCGGCTACGGTGGCGGTCATGCCCGAAGCCGAAGAAGTTGATCTAGTGATTGAAGCCAAAGATATTCGTATTGATACTTTTTGCGCCTCTGGACATGGCGGACAATCAGTCAATACTACCAAATCAGCCGTGCGCATAACGCATCTACCCACTGGTACAGTAGTTTCTTGCCAAGATGAAAAATCCCAAGGCCAAAACAAAGAAAAAGCCATGGCTATTTTGCGTTCGAGAATATTGGATAAAATGGAAGAAGATCAGCACCAAAAATTGGCTCAAGATAGAAAAAGTCAAGTTGGCTCAGGCGATCGTAGTGAAAAAATACGCACTTACAACTTTCCCCAAGACCGCTTGACTGACCACCGCATCAAACTGACCCTCCACAATTTGGCCATCATCTTGGATGGCGAGCTACTGCCCATCATCATGCCTCTCCAGCAAGCCGCTAGAAGCCAAAAAAATTAAAATACAAATTTTATAGGAAGTAAATCATGACTATAAAAAATATCTGCCAAGACGCTCAAAAATCATATCCCCAGCTCCCCCTTGGGGATATTGAATTATTGCTGGCTGAAAGTCTACACCGCTCGCTAAATTATCTTTACAAAAATCCCGAAAAAATATTGAGCCGCTCAAATCAGACTACTTTTTGGCGTTTGCTAGAACGCCGTAAAAAAAAATTTAGCATTGCCTATCTGACTAGAGCCCGAGCTTTTTTTGGCTTGGATTTCTATGTTTCTAGCCATGTCTTAGTGCCCCGCCCCGAAAGTGAACTATTGGTGGAAGAAGGTCTAAAATATCTGAAAAATAAAAAAAACCCAAACATAATTGACGTGGGTACTGGCTCTGGCTGCCTGATCATCTCTCTAGCCAAAAATTATCAGTCATCATCCTTATTTTATGCTGTGGATAATTCTGGTCGGGCTCTCAAAGTAGCTAAAACTAACGCTAGAAAACATGACCTAAAAAGCCAAATCAACTTCCTAAAATCCAATTTATTAAATAAAGTGGGAAAAAATAAATTTGATCTTATTTTAGCTAATTTACCATATCTGACTAAAAAACAATTACAAGAACCGAGTATAAAAAAAGAACCGCTCCGTGCTCTCTATGGTGGCTCTGATGGTCTGTCTTTTTATAAAACTCTACTCAAACAAATACCTAGCTATTTAAATAAAAAATATTTAGTATTATTAGAAATTGACCCTCAACAAGAACTCACTATCCAAAAAATATCTAAGCAATATTTACCAAAAGCCAAGTTAGAAATTATCAGAGACTTAAACAAGCAAGCTCGTGTATTAAAAATAGAAAATAATTAAAACCCCCACGCGCCGAAGCGAATGGGGGCTTTGAAAAGGATCTAGTCAGACCGGTGAACCAGACAATGTCTCATCGGCACAACTCTAGATTCTTGTTGAGCCATCACCGACAAGACCGTCGCCTGACGAACCGTGCTCGACCTCGTCTACAATGGGCTGTTCGGCGGTAGCGACTTCGGGAGCCCTCAGTGGCATATCCAGAAATGGCTCGACACGCTGATGCAACTTGAAGGCATCCGGCTCGCTAGCTGCCAGAACGATAACCTTCCTGAATAGATCTCTGGCAGTGCCCATATTACGCGCCAAGTTGCGTATGTTGAGCCCACCCTGCAGACCGCTGTCAAGAGAGCTACTGAAGAGACTAATCAGAAATGCACGCTCATCTGAGTCTAGCATCTTACACCTCCCTCCAAACACGGGTTAATGTACAATAGATTCAAGCCCATCTTACAATATCAATCAAATTTGTCAACAAAAAAAGCCAAAATACTGGGCTAGGCAAAATAAAAACCCAGTGCTAATATAATACAATTGGGAAAAATCGGGTACGAAAGGAGGTGCACCCGATGCCTAGCATGACCAAGTATGTTGTCTTCACTGGCCACAACCCCGCCGTTCCTTTTCCGCACTTCGAGCTCCGGATCGAGAGTCTCTCTGTCGACGATGTCGTGGAGTGCAGACACGACCAGCAGGTGTTCCACTTCCGTGTCACCGAGATCGACAGCTGGTTGATGACTGCCAAAGCCGTTCTGCACGCCAAGGGCGCAACCTGAAACGGAGCCCGAACCGAAAACCGCCCTGTACCAGTCGCCACTTGTGTGGCTCCGGTACAGGGCGGGTATTTTTTTACTTAATTTCTAACTTATTTTCATCATCAATAATCTGCACCCAAGTATGTCCGGGCAATAAATTCAATTCCTCAGTGCCCTGCTCATTAAAAAATCTAGTGCGATTGTTGATGTATTTCCACTGACCACTTTGCTGACCCAAGGCATTGAAAATCCAAACTTTACCACTTTTTTGGGTATCCATTGAACGGCGCTCAATGTCTATCAATTTAGCAGACACTACTTGAACTACGACATTGGTAGCTTGGGCTTGGTCGCCAGTATCAAAATCAAACTTAGCGTCATTCTGCCAGCGCTGATATTGCTGTAAGACATTATTGAAGCGCCAATTGACTTTGTAATAATCATCGGAATATTTTATCAGCAACTCTGGTTTTTGACTGTCATTGACTTCTGGGGCATCAACAAAATGCCACAAAATATTCACACTGGAAATAGCGTTTTGGGACTTTACTTCTTTGATTTCACCGACCCGCAACCAATTGGTAGCCGACGTAAAAACATTGGACGGACTTTTTAGTTTCTGGTCACGCCAAAAATATATTTCACCAGCGCCAATCTGGTCAATATTGGTAAAATTATAATCTTTGATGCTGGCTATAGCTTGGGGACTGCCACCAACGTGCATATACACTCCCCCGTACTCCTCGGCCCAATCCATAAAATATGGCCGAGCTGAGCGCACTGGCCCAACTTTTTCTACTGATTCATTTTTATCAAAAATAGCCAGTAATCGAGTGATATTACTTTCGGCTAAGGCCTCATAAATAATGCCCGCCTTGGCTAGTCCGGCTTGGGGTCGGATATTATACGAATTATCTATCATAATAGCCACTGGAAAATACGACCAATTTTCGTTATTGACCTTTTCACCAGTCAAAGGATGGCGCCAAATATTGGTTGTTGAGCTGGCATTTTCCAAACTAGTTTGATCGGCAACCGAGTGTCTACGCGAACCAAAAAATAAACTCCAAAAACCAACGATAATCAAAATAACTGCCAAACCAATGACAGTTATTGCCAAATAAATTTTTCTTTGGCGATTGAGCATGGGTTATTTTTTGCCACCCACAGGGTGGCCGCCCTGTGGGCGGTAAAACTGGCGATAGCATTTCAATCGCTTCTCCACCAGCTGTCTGATAATTTTTTTATAGTAATCTATTTCGACTGCCGTATTCTTGATGGACAGCAAGCCCCAGCTATTTTTTGTCTGCCGCTGGAGCATCGGTCGCGGATTTTTCACCTTCAACAGCTGGCACTTCTGCTCCGGCCACAGGTGCAGCCGCTTCAGTCACAACTTCTTTACGAGGTACCACTACATCAATAACCTTATCTTGAATACTATCTAATATCTTAACATTTTTAGCCACTGATAAATGATCAACTGTAATGTCACTACCAATATTTACTAACTCACTCAAATTTACTTCTATAAAAGCTGGCAAGTCCTGAGGCAAGCAACGAACTTTGACAGACTGTTTTTTTATTTCCAACTTACCACCTTGCTCACGAACTGCTTTGGAGGTACCACTGAATTTCAAAGGCACGATAGTGGTCACTTCTTGTTTTTGGTCAACAGCCAAAAAATCAACATGAATCAATTTGTCGCTGACTGGATCTTTCTGAAATTCACGCAAAATCACGGGGATATTTTTTCCCGACAAATCTAAATTAATCACTTGGCTAGTACCGGCCGTATTAATTATTTTTACGATGGTGTTGTAATCAGCGCTAATCAATAATGATTCAGCTTTCAAACCATAAATTGCGCCAGGAACCTGGCTATTTTTTCTAATAAAAGATAAGAGACTGGCTTTGCCTTTTTCTCTGGCGCTTACTGTTAACTTGAGTTCTGACATAAATTTTTGTCTTACGAATAAATATAATGGTACTATTTAATCATAATGCCTATAAAAAGTCAACCCCAATGAATAGTCCGACACTATCTATTCCTGATATAGACACTTTGGGCCATACCCAAAGCGATCATCACTGACCACAAGGAACTGCCACCACCAGAAACCAGTGGCAAGGGAATGCCAGTAACTGGTGAAATGCCCATATTCATACCAATATTAATAAAAGCTTGTACCAAAAGCATGCCCACAATACCTAAGACCAAATAACAGCCATAGTCATCCTGAGCCAAACGAATAATCACAAATAAACGATAAATGATAAAAGCCAAGAGCCCCAAAGTCAACAAAACTCCTAGGAAACCAAGGTCTTCGGCAATTACCGCAAAAATAAAATCAGTGCCTGGTTCTGGCAAAAAGCGCAAATTGCTTTGTGAACCCAGGGCCAATCCTCTGCCCCACAACTGACCAGAACCAACGGCGGTCATTGATTGCAAAACATTGTAACCTCGCCCTTGCGGATCTAAGCCGGGATTCAAAAAAACCATTATTCTAGATTTTTGGTAAGGCGCCAAAACAAAAAACCAAGCGCAAGTGACTATCACAATACCAACGGCCAGTAACCAAAAAAAATATTTTTTTCTCAAACCCGTAAACAACAGCATGACTAACCAAATACCAATAATTACTAGTGATGAACCCAAATCTGGTTGTTGCATTACCAGACCAACATAAAACAAAGTAATCAAGCCGGAGTAGACTATATGCTTAAACATATAAAACTCCCTGGCATTATCCGAAAAATATCTGGCCAACAAAACCAAAGAAGCCACTTTGGCAAATTCTACTGGCTGTAGGCTCAAAGGTCCAATCACTATCCAACCAGTGGTGCCGTTTATTTCTTTACCCAAAAAAATCACGACTACTAGCACCAAAGCAAACAAAACATAAATCAACTTACTAAAAGTTGACCATACTTTGTAATTAATATTGGCCACCAAAAAAAATAAGACCAAGCCCAAAAGTATAAAAATAATCTGCTTTTTGAAAATCAAAAAATCTGAACCCTCGATATTAAGATTCAAGCTATACAATATACTGGCGCTCAAAAACAACAAAAAAAGCATAGCAAAAAAAAGCAGCCAGTCTAAGCGGCGCAAAGTAGACAAAAAATCCCTCATAGTCTTAATCTATTTTGATTGTCGGGAGTCAATTCTGATGACTTATAATTATTTTTATCCAACCAGTTCAACACTGGCCAAACTTCTGCTCTAGTAGCCCGTGGCAAATTATAAGCCCAAGTAGCTTCAATGGGCCTAGTTTCTAAAGACTCAAAATCACGCTCATTGACTTCAGCCACACCAATGATGTTGTCATTTTCAAACAAAGCCACTTGCCAACCCACTTCCCAAAAGTTAAACAATGACTTATTTTTGGCTTGCCATGACACCTGCGCTGGCAATTTGACATTCTGACCATTGACTACCACTGAGCTTTCTCCTTGATATTTCAAATCATTGATCTCCCAAGAAATTTGTGGCGTATCAGTTTGCAGGCGTTGCCAACGAACCTTGTCAATCTCCACATTGACGCTACCAACAGAAACATCCACCTTATAACCGAGTTGCAAAAGCAGATGCTGATCCGAAGCATTCAAAAAAGAGGTTCTAAATGGCAATTCTTGGCCATTGACTATAAAACGATATTCCAAAGAAGACACCAACCAATCTTCATTGGGATTTTTGATGGTGGCCACCAAATTATAAATGCCATTACCCAAAGTTAGTGCCTTGGCCTGTCCTAATTCAATGTCTATAGGCGCTTCTTCTTGGTGATAGGCCGACCAAGCGCCATTTTTTTTGACTGTTTCCGAAATCTCCAGCCAACTAGGGGCTTGGACATAGCGCACCACATTGATTACCAGTATGGCATAGATAATAAAAATTATTAAAAAAGAAAAAATCCAAGCCAAACGAATAAACATGGCTTTGTGTTGCAAGACATACATGCCGCGCTTAAGGTCTTTCTCTGATAGCGGTTCAAAATAATCCATAAATTAGCATCACTAATATGGTTATTATACTAAAAAATTGCTTCCAAGACAACTATTTGGCGATAGTGGAAAAATTATGTTATAATGAACTCACTAATTGATTAAATTATACTTTCATGTTTGACACTTCAAAAGACGTACTAAATTTAGTGCTAAGTATCTCCATTTTTTTGGTGGCGGCTGCTTTGGCTTATCTTTTGTTCCAAATGTCCAAAACATTTCGAGCCATGAATCACGTGGTCGAAGGCGTGGAAAAAATTGTCAAAGCCATTGAAGAAAGCATTGAAAGATTCAAAGACAAAACCAGCAATATTGCTACTTATCTCACTGTGGTATTAAAGACTGGCCAGCAGATATTGGAAATGGTTCAAAACAAAAGAGCCGCTCGTCGTAGCAAAAAAAGCGCCGGGCCGGAATAAAACAAAAACCAAAACAAACACCCCGATAATATTTTGTTGCCTTACAAATTATCGGGTTTTATTGTTCGCGCCAAAAAACAAAAATGTTTATTCACCTACATACTCATTCACACTATAGTCTGCTTGACGGCTTGGGCACCATAGATGGATTGATCGCGGAAGCGAAAAACCAAGGTGCTACGGCTTTGGCTTTGACTGACCATGGATCCATGTATGGGGTAATTGAGTTTTACCAAAAATGCCGCAAAGCTGGTCTCAAGCCAATAATTGGCGTCGAGTCTTATGTCACTCCCGGCCAATTGACTGATCGCAGTTCCAAAGAAAAACCCTACCATCTCATACTCCTAGCCGAAAACAACGAAGGTTATCGCAATTTATTAAAATTAACCAGCATTGCCCATTTGGAAGGTTTTTATTATAAACCACGACTGGATTGGGAAACGCTCAAAAAATATTCAGCTGGACTAATTGCTTCTACCGCCTGCCTCAATGGACCGCTAGCCCGACATATTTTGGCGCGTCAAAATGACACCGCTGAAAAAAATTTAAAAATTTTACTGGATATTTTTGGGCCAGACAGATTATTTATCGAATTGCAAAGCCGTCGCAATACTGATCAAAATATCGCTAACCAAGGAATGGTGGCCCTAGCCAGAAAATACAATGTACCGCTTATTGCCACCAACGACATCCATTATGTAAAAAGCACTGATGATCAAGCCCAGGATGTTTTGCTTTGTATTCAAACCAAACAAAAACAATCCGATCAAAACCGCATGTCTTATTTGGGTGAAGACTTTTCCATGTTTTCTGAAAATATGATGCGGGATTTTTTTATTGACACTCCTGAGGTCATAGACAACTGCCTCAAAATTGCCGAGCGCTGTAATGTAGAAATAGAATTAGGAAAAATACAATTACCAACCTACGATTTACCGGCTGGGGTGACCCCCGAAAAAGAATTAGAAAACTTATCTCGCTTAGGCGTTGAAAAAAGATTTGGAAAAAAACTGGAAGAATTGCCAAAAAATATTAGCGAACGACTGCAGTATGAACTATCAGTCATTGAGCGCACTGGCTATGCTGCTTATTTTCTAATTGTTCAAGATTTTGTCAACTGGGCCAAGAACAACAAAATAATCGTCGGCCCGGGCCGCGGCTCAGCCGCTGGCAGTTTGGTATCGTATCTGATTGGCATCACCAACATTGACCCCATCAAATACGACTTGCTTTTTGAAAGATTTTTAAACCCTGAGCGTGTTTCCATGCCTGATATTGATATGGATTTTGCCGACACTGGACGCGATGCTGTCATCCAATATGTGGAAAACAAATACGGCAAAGACCATGTGGCCCAAATAATCACTTTTGGTACTATGGCGGCCCGGGCCGCTATCCGTGATGTCGGCCGAGTTTTGAGCTACAGCTACAGCTATTGCGACCAAGTAGCCAAAATGATCCCCATGTTTATGTCTTTGAAAGAAGCTCTAAACACTGTGGAAGAAATCAAACGCCTCTACAATGAAGACCCCGAAGCTCAAAGATTGCTGGATATGGCCAAAAAATTGGAAGGCCTAGCTCGTCACACCTCCACTCATGCTTGCGGTGTCTTGATTACCAAAGAGCCACTAGTCAACCATGTGCCCATCCAATACGCCAGCTCTGATGACAAAACTATTATTTCTCAATATTCTTTGCACCCCATTGAGGATCTTGGCTTGTTGAAAATGGACTTTTTGGGCTTAAAAAACTTGACCATCATTGAGCAGGCCATTGATATTATTGAAGCCACTGAAAAAATAAAAATAGATTTGGACAACATACCCTTGGATGACAAAAAAAGTTTTGCGCTTTTACAACGCGGGGAAACAACTGGTGTTTTCCAACTAGAATCTGGGGGCATGAAGCGCTATTTGAAACAACTAGTGCCCACTGAACTAGAAGACATCATTGCCATGGTCTCGCTTTATCGCCCTGGTCCCATGGAATTTATTCCTGACTTTATTGAAGGCAAACATGGTCGCAAAAAAATAACCTATTTACATCCTCGCTTGGAACCGATTTTGAAAAATACTTACGGCATTGCTATCTACCAAGAGCAAATCATGCGCATTGCCAGCGATTTGGCTGGCTTTAGCTATGGTCAAGCCGATGTTTTGCGCAAAGCAGTTGGTAAAAAAATCAAAGAACTTTTAGTGGAGCAAGAGGTGGCCATGATCGCTGGCATGTCCAAAAACGGCCTTGACAAAAAAACCGCGGAAAAAATCTGGGAATTTATTTTACCTTTTGCTCGCTATGGCTTCAATCGATCACACGCCGCTTGCTATGCCATGATCGCCTATCAGACCGCCTACCTCAAGGCCAATCACCCTGAGGCTTTTATGGCCGCTCTACTTACTTCTGACCAAAACAATATTGATCGCATCACCATCGAAATAAATGAGTGCCGTAAAATGGGTATTGAAGTACTGCCACCAGATATCAATGAAAGTTTCAGCGACTTTACAGTGGTCATGAGCAAAGACCCGCAAATAAAAAATAAAATGCGCTTTGGCTTGAAAGCCGTAAAAAATGTTGGCAAACATATTGCCAAGGAAATAATCCACGAAAGAAAAGAGCGTGGCCCTTACAAATCAGTAGAAGATTTTCTACTGCGCATCAAAGATAAAGATTTAAACAAAAAATCATTGGAAAGTTTGATCAAGGCCGGTGCCTTTGATTCCTTTATTACTCGTGGGCAAGCTTTGGGCAACTTGGATAAGCTATTGGAGTTTCACAAAAGAGTGCAAAATGACCACTCCAGTGGTCAAAACAATCTTTTTGCTGATTTACCACTGGCCGCTCCTATTTTTTCTTTGAAATTAAACCAATTTCCAGACGCTGAAGACAACATCAAACTAACTTGGGAAAAAGAACTGCTCGGCCTCTATATCAGCAACCACCCCTTCAAAGAATACTTGGATATTTTACCCCAACATGTTGTCCGACTATCTCAGCTCAAAAATCGCGATGGTCAAGAAGTGACTGTGGCTGGCATTGTCACGGCTATACAGAAAAAAATAACCCACAAGGGACAAAATATGCTTTTTGTCAGTTTGGAAGACTCTTTTGGCTCCTGCGAAGTGTTGATTTTCCCCAAAACTTTGGAAAAAACTTTTGCTTTATGGAAAGACGAGGTCAAAGTCGTAATCCACGGGCGCGTCACTGAAAAAGATGGCCAGCCCAAAATTTTGGCTGAAAGCGCTGAATTGATCAATGACCAAACTATTAAACAATGGCAATCTGGCAAGCTAATCAACCACCGCCTGTGGATAAAATTACCAGCTGAATTCCAAAAAGAGGGCTTAAGTATCATAAAAAAAATATTAGAAACCAAACCCGGCAATACGCCAGTCTACTTGGAAATAAATAATGGCAAATCACGAAAATTAAAAACCAACCTAAAAGTTTCACCAGATGAAAAGCTAAAAAAAGAAATCTGCGATCTACTAGGACCAAATGGTTGGGAATTAAGTAGCTAAAAATAGCCGAAAACTATTTTTTTATTACGTCATTCCTGCGCAGGCAGGAATCTAATTTTTTGTACATGTTAGCTAGATCTCGCAATAAATGCGGGATGACGATAAAAGAATAATTTGGTATAATATAAGCAGCTTAAATCTTATTTAACAGGGTAATTATGACCAGCAAAATAAAAACAAAAAATAGTATTTACGTAAAAATAATTAGCTTCTTTTTGGTGTTGACCATTGGAGCTATTTTTTTAATCCTGCACTTTGCTCTGTCCAAAGCCACTATCAAAATTTTTAGCCGAGCCGAAGACCAAAATAAACAAATCGTTATTACCTTACAAGCCGAAAATGCTGAAGGCGTTTCTAATGAATCTTTGATTGGAAAAATAATGAGCGTTGATTTGGAGCTGGAAGCCAGCGCTCCCAGTACCAGCGAAAATATCCCCTCTGAAAAAGCCGGCGGTCAAGTGATTATTTACAATAAATACAGCAAAGACCAAACATTAGTAAAAACTACGCGCCTACTGACTTTGCTTGGCAAAATTTACCGCATTTCTGAAAATGTAAATGTGCCAAAAGGCGGTCAAGTCAAGGTTTGGGCTGAAGCTGATCAAATTGGCGCTGATTATGTCAGTGACGCTATTGAAAAGATGACTATCCCCGGCCTCTGGCCTCAGCTTCAGGATGTGATATACGCCTCGGCTCCCAATGGCTTCAAACAAGAAAGCCGACCCGGCTACAAAGTAACTAAGGAAAATATCGATACTGCCCAAAATAATTTGCTGGCTGAGGCCAAAAAACAAGGCGTAGAAAAAATAAACAGTTTATTGACTGACGATTTAAAGATTGATGCCGATCGCCTATTTATCAAACAAGAAATTATCAGCTCAAATGCTGTCAATGACAATAGCCCTGAAGCAACTATCCAAGAAAAATTAACCATATACGGATTGGTTTTTTCGGTGGCTGATTTGTACAAATTAGCTGAAAAAAAATTCAGTTCTCAGCTGGCTAGTGACCAAAGTGTCATGGAATTTTTGCCTGATCAATACACTTACAAAATATCAGAAATTGATGTGGCCAAAAATCAAGCCATAATAGAAGTAAGTTTAGATGCTAAAATAAAATCCAGCAGTCACCCTTGGCTGATTGATAAATCAAGATTAGTGGGCTTAAACGCTGAGCAAATCAAGGAATATTTGAAGGGTGAGTTCAATATTGAAGAGGCCGAAGTAAAATTTTATCCTTTTTGGGTAAAAACCGCGCCCAAGCTTAAGGATCATATTATTATTGAATAGATTATTTAAAAATCGCTGACCGTAGCATCATCCTGAACTTGGTTCAGGATCTCCTAATAACTAAAGTAAATTGGAGATGCCGAAATAAATTCGGCATGACGGATAAGATCAGTGATTTTTTATTTTTCCCAAAAAGAAAAGGGCTCGGAACTCTCACCGCGGATGGTGAAAAAATTCCGAGCCCCAAGAGCCCTAGGCCCGAAGGCCCAGCTTACTCCCGAAAGGCCGGCACCGCCCACTCGTCGCACTGACTGCCAAGGTGAAAGGTGCGCAGCCAGAACTGACGCATATCAGCATCCCAGCCGAAACACGGCACGAACTGCCAGTCTAGAAAGATGGGGGCGCAGGCCTCGTAACCAGGCAAGAAGACATAGGGAATATCCTTGCCGTTCATGGCCGACACCCACTTCGGACTGTAGTAAGCCATCCAGAGAATGGCCGCGGCCGGAGACTGGACAGAGTCGCGCACGTCCACGGACTTGCGGTTCTGGTTGGCACCCAGATCCACGATGCGCCACTTGAGACCTCGGCTGTGCTGACCCGAAAGCAGACGCAAGTGCTCGGAATCGGACAGAAGCCCACCCAAGCGACTACTATTCGGCTGCTTGCTGGCGGCCAGCTGCCAGGCCGTATCGAAAGTCCGTTGAACGGTGTCCAAACAGACCTCCAGTATGACGACCGTCAGACGCGTGGTGTTGGCAGGCACAGGAGCCTGACCGAGCTTGATGAAATCCTCGTCGGTGAAGCCCCAGCAGTGCTGGACGTTAAGCACCTTGACCATGGAAAGCTGCTGAGCCGGGGTGGCGAACATGCCGTGGATGAGGTCGCACTCGAAGCCGCGACCCTCGACGATGCACTGCAGTTGATCGATGGTTGTGTTGAAGAGAATCGTGCCCTGATTGGCACGCCGCTTCACCTCGTCCAGTCTCCTGTCTAGTACTCTGTACTGCTCGTCGGACAATACGCTCGTCATGACAAGCCCTCCTTTTGATATTTTGCTGTTTTTTAGTATTTGGCTTATCCAAAACACCAAAAAACAACGGTTGTGAAAGAACAATATAATATATAACTTTTTAATAATTTTGTCAATATCTTACAAAATAAAATAATATGCTGTATAATTATTTTTGCTTTAGACGATTGGAATAGCTACCAACTATCCCCCCTACTAGGGTGCCTGCAAGGCCTAAGTCTAAACCTAATTGAGTGTCCTCTTTTTTGGGGAAACTTGGGTGGAACCACCCCTCGACTCGCTACGCTCGCTCGGGGTCCCAAGACAATCTGTCTTGGGTTATTTTAATTCTTTAATGTCATTCCTGCGAAGGCAGGAATCTAGAATATAAAATTATAAACTAGATCCCGCAACAAGTGCGGGATGACGGCAAATAAAAAACTTAAATAAATTATAGCAAAAAAATATGAAAAACTTAGAAGAAATTCGACACTCGCTGTCGCACATCATGGCTATGGCTGTTCTCAAAAAGTTTCCTGATGCCAAGCTTGGTATTGGACCAACCATTGACAATGGCTTTTATTATGATTTTTTGCTGAGCGAAAAATTATCTGACACTGATTTACCAGAAATAGAAAAAACCATGCAAGAGCTGATCAAGCAAAACATTGAATTCAAAAAAACTATTGTTACTCGCGAAGAAGCTTTACAGAAAGTAAAAACTCTAAAACAAAATTTCAAAGAAGAGTTGATAAATGATTTACCAAAAGAAGAAGACATTATTTTTTATCAATCCGGTAATTTTGAAGATCTGTGCGCTGGACCACATATCAAAAATTCCAAAGAAATTCCCCTTGATGGCTTCAAGCTCACACACTTGGCTGGCGCTTATTGGCGCGGTGATGAAAAAAATCCCATGATGACCAGAATTTATGGTTTGGCTTTTACTAATAGAAAAGATCTGGCCGTGCATTTAAATATGCTGGAACAAGCCAAGCTTCGCGATCACAGGAAACTAGGAAAAGAACTTGACTTATTTGTCTTTTCTGAAATTGTTGGACGTGGCTTACCCCTATTCACTCCCAAGGGCACTGCCATCTGGCAAGAAATGGAAAGATTGGTAATTGAAGAAGAAAATAAACGTGGATACTCACGCACCCACACTCCGGATTTGGCTAAAGTTGATCTCTATAAATTATCCGGTCATTGGGATCACTATCAAGACTCTATGTATCCGGCAATTGATGTTGATGGTGAAGAATATGTTTTGCGACCCATGACTTGCCCGCATCAATTCATGATCTACAAAGCCAAGCCGCGCAGTTACCGTGAATTGCCCTTGCGATACGCGGAAATTGCCAAACTTTATCGCAAAGAACAATCTGGCGAACTGGCCGGCTTAATGCGCGTCATGTCTTTTTCCTTGGCTGACGCACATATCATCTGTCGACCAGACCAACTAGAGATAGAATTTGAAGCAGTAGTTGAGCTTGTTCAGAGTATTATGAAAACTCTGGGTATTAACAATTATTCTTATCGTTTTTCTAAATGGGATCCGCAAAATAAAGAAAAATATATTGATAATCCAACGGCTTGGCACGATTCACAAAGCTCCATGAAAAAAATATTGGATAAAATGAAGCTTAAATATACAGAAGGTGATGGCGAAGCAGCTTTTTATGGCCCAAAGCTTGATGTTCAAATGCGTAATGTCAACGGCAAAGAAGACACCGCCTTTACTGTACAAATTGACTTTGCTTTGCCGGAAAAATTTGACATGACTTATATTGATGTAGACGGCCAAGAGAAAAGACCAATGGTAATTCATCGCTCCTCTATCGGCTGTATGGAACGCACCATGGCCTTCTTGATAGAACAATATGCTGGCAATTTCCCGGTCTGGCTATCACCAGTACAAATAAAAATACTAACCGTCGCCTCTACCCATACTGACTTTGCCAAAAAACTGCAAACCGAATTTTTAGCCGAAGGCATCCGTGTCGAGCTTGACGACTTGGACGAAACAGTCGGCAACAAAATCCGCAAAGCGTCTCATGAAAAAGTCCCTTACACATTGGTGATTGGTGACAAAGAAATGGGATCAGACAATTTAGCGGTCCGTGTGCGCGGACAAAAAGATTTGCTCAACATCGACAAACAAAAATTCATCGACAAAATAAAAACCCAAATTAAGAATCGTGACCTAAGCTTATAAAGAAAAAATATGGAAATCAAAACAGCGCTTACCTACGATGATGTTTTATTGGTGCCAAAAAAATCTGATGTCCAGTCCCGCCAGGATGTTGACATTACTGCCAACTTAACTAAAAACATCTCTTTAAAAATACCCTTGGTTAGTTCTAATATGGATACTGTGACCGAAAGCCGCATGGCCATTGCTATGTCCTTGGCTGGCGGTATTGGCATTATTCATCGTTTTTGTGATATAGAGACACAAGCCAAGGAAGTAATCAAGGTCAAAAGAAAACAAAATATTATTATTGATAACCCCTTTACTATCCACCCCGACTGCACTCTAGCCGAAGCCAAAACTAAAATTGCCGAATTAAACTGCACTAGCTTTTTGGTAACGGCTGATGGCCATAAATTATTAGGCATTATCACGCACCGCGACATACTATTTGCCACCAATGACAATGTTTTGGTGTCTGACTTAATGACTCCCAAAAGTAAATTGATTACCGCTGCTCCAGATGTCAGTCCCGAGGAAGCCAAAACTCTGATGAAGAGCTACAAAATTGAAAAATTACCCTTAGTTGACGCCGAGTTTAACATCATGGGTTTGATAACTGCCACTGACATCAGTCGCAATCTCAACAACAAGCAAGCCAGTAAAGACAACAAGGGTCGATTACTAGTCGGAGCAGCCATTGGTGTTCGAGAAGGATTTTTGGAAAGAGTCCAAGCTTTGGTTGACGCTGAAGCTGATGTTTTGGTGGTTGATATTGCTCATGGACACTCAATTAATGAATTAAGGGCCATCGAAGCCATTCGAAATAAATATCCGAATATTAATTTAATAGGTGGCAATATTGCTACAGCGAGTGCTGCCCGTGATTTGATTAGCGCTGGCGTACAAGCTGTCAAAGTTGGCATTGGACCGGGTTCAATCTGTACCACTAGAATCACCACTGGTTTTGGCGTACCACAATTGACAGCCATTTTCAATATTGCACCAGTTTGCCGACAACAAAATATACCTTTGTTGGCTGATGGTGGCATCAAACAGCCAGCTGACTTGGTAAAGGCCCTAGCCGCTGGTGCTGACACGGTCATGATTGGCGGACAATTTGCTGGCACCGAAGAAACACCGGGTCCGACCCTCAACTACAAAGGCCGTCAATACAAAATATCTCGCGGCATGGCTTCACTTACGGCCTCTTTGTCTCGGCCTGATGCCAAAGAAAATTTCAACCAAATCACTCCTGAAGGCATTGAAGCACGCGTACCCTATCGTGGCCCAGTCCAAAATATTATCAATACCTATATTGGTGGCTTAAGAAGTGGCATGAGCTATGGCAATGCCCGGAATCTAGAAGAGCTACGAAATAATGCTGAGTTTATACGTATCACCCACTCTGGCCAGATAGAATCTGGTTCACATGATAATGAAGTAATTTGATGCCAAAAAAAAGTAAAAAATTTCACCTTATAATCTTTGGTTGCCAGATGAACACTTCTGATGCCGAAAGG
Source organism: Patescibacteria group bacterium (assembly GCA_041665545.1). Lineage (GTDB taxonomy): Bacteria > Patescibacteriota > Patescibacteriia > UBA1558 > GWA2-36-10 > CALMZN01. The sequence continues at coordinate 280,924 of JBAYIQ010000001.1, forward strand.
TTAATTACGGTTTTAAAAAAAATTGGCTATACGGAAACCAATGACGAAAAACAGGCCGACTTAGTTGGTGTGATTGCTTGCTCGGTCAGACAAGCAGCCGTTGATCGGATTTATGGAAAATTGAGAGAATGGCAAATCATTAAAGAAACTAGGCCACTAATCACCCTATTGTCCGGCTGTGTCTTGCCAACTGACCGCAAAAAACTAGCAGACAAGTTTGATTTATTTATTGATATCAATCATTTAGATAATTTAACCAAAGATTTAAAAAATATTGCGCCCGAAAAAAAATTGGCCGTGCCTAATTTTTTTGATATTGCGCCTAGCTATATTTCTGACTACCGCGCTTATGTGCCGATCATGACCGGTTGTAATAAATTTTGCACTTATTGCGCTGTGCCCCACACTCGCGGTCGCGAAACTTCCCGACCGAGTGCTCAAATAATTGCTGAAGTCAAAAAATTACTAAAAAACGGCTACCAAGAAATTATTTTACTGGGACAAAATGTAAATAGTTATGGCTTGGATCGTAAAGCAGAAATAAAATTTCCCGAGTTGTTAAAAAAAATTGATAATTTAGGTAAAAATTTTTGGCTAAAATTTTTGACTAGCCATCCTTATGACATGTCCGATGATTTGATTCAAACAATGTCTCGAACCAAAAATTTAACACCTTATTTGCATTTGCCAGTGCAGTCTGGATCTGACGCGATTTTAAAAAAAATGAATCGACATTATACTGTTAACCATTACAAAAAATTAATAAAAAAAATACGCGAGAGCCTTCCTGATATGGCAATTTCTACCGACATCATTGTCGGCTTTCCCACTGAGACTGAAGCACAATTTAAAGAAACTTTGAAATTAGTAAAGGAAATAAAATATAATACTGCTTACTTTGCGCAATACTCTACACGCTACGGCACAACTGCCGCCAAACTATACAAAGATGATGTGCCAAAAACTACTAAGAAAAAACGCTGGCAGGAACTCAATAAACTTATTGGTCAACAATCGCTAGCTTTTAACAAAAAATTGGTCGGACAAGAAGGATTAGTCTTGGTTGACCAAAACAAAAAAATAGGCCAAAATTGGCTAAATTTAGGCAAACTGGCTAACTATACAACAATCAAAATTTTAACTAAAAAACCGCTAAAAATTGGAAGTTTTGTCAAAGTAAAAATAAATAAAGCATTGAATTGGGGTGTGGAAGCTACCGAAGTAAAAAGTAGAAAGTTTCAGCCAGAGGCTGATCGCCCTCTGGGCGAAAAAGTATAAAGTAATAACTATAATAAATCTTTCTACTTTGTACATTTTACTTTATACTATTAATATCAAAATTTAAAAAGCCAACTACAATTAATTTGCGATGAAAAATATTAAAACAAAGATAGTGGTCATCCTCGGCCCGACTGCCTCTGGCAAGTCTGTTTTGGCTGTGGAGCTCGCCAAAAAATTTAATGGTGAAATAATTTCCGCAGACTCACGACAAATATATCAAGGTCTAGACATCGGCAGTAATAAAACCACTCTTGCCGAACAAGCTGGCGTTCCCCATTATTTATTAGATGTCGTAAAACCAAATCAAGATTATTCTTTGCATGATTGGCAACAGACCGCCTATCAGACAATAGAAAAAATCAATGAAAAAAATAAACTACCAATTATTTGTGGCGGTACTGGACTATATCTCTCCTCTATTTTACAAAACTATCAAATCCCAGAAACTGATCTTGCTTTACGCAAAGAATTACAGCAATATACTTTGTCGCAATTGATCAAACAATTAGAAATTTCTGACCCGGAAATATTAGAAAACATTGATATCAATAACAAAGTCCGAGTCTTGCGAGCCCTGGAATATGTTTTGGCTTTCAAAAAAAGTCTTAAAAGTGGACAAGTGTCTAACGCCTGCCCATTTGACTATCTGATTTTTGGCATAAATCCCGATCGAAATGAGCTGTACAAAAAAATTGATCAGCGTGTAGACCAAATGATAAAAATTGGTTTGATAGATGAAGTAAAAAAAATATACACTCAATACTCAGATAAAGACATTCCAGCTCTAAGTGGCATTGGCTATAAAGAAATTATTCAGTATTTGGATGGCGAAATACCTTTAAATGAAGCCACGGAACTCATCAAAAAAAATACCCATCATTATGCCAAACGCCAAATGACTTGGTTTAGACGCATGGAAAAGCAGGGTATAAAAATAAATTGGAATTTGCCTCTTGAGGATATTGAAAAAATGATCAAAAAATTTTTACCATAAAAAAAACAACCCGACGGGTTGTTTTTTTTACTTCGCCATTATTCCTTTAAAAACTTATTTGATAACCACTGCTATTCACGTTGCCATTGGAATCAACTACATACAGATAAGCTGATTGACCAGCAATAAAGGAACCGCGATTGGCTGTGATCTGAATCTGACCATCATTCCAAGTGGTGTGCGGAATTTGGATTTCACACTGAGTAGCTGAATCTTTATTTTGACTATTACAAATTTCTATTCTGGCTTGAGTATTATCAACATAAATATCATCATAATATACCTGGAAATTTGCTACACATCCCGATGGTAAATTGCCATAATTTTGACCCATCCTCAAATAACGCCATCTTCCATCATCAGCATCATGGGTTATAAAAGAATTAACATAAGCCAAATAACCAGATCTACCTATCCTTTTAATCCAAGTCAAGCCATCCGCTGTGCTGGGCAAAGAACTCCTTTGATAATATTGCTCTATGCGTTGCCATTGATTAAAAGGAAAAGCATCGCCGGCTATACTAGTAGGATAACCCCCCATTGTTCCACCATTATAATAGCACTGCACGCCATTGTTACCCCAATGGTCAGTACTCCACCAATGGTCTCCTATTATCTCTGCCGTTGTCGGTTCATCATTAGCACTATAACCTGGGCTACTACTCACCCGCCAATTTTTCCACTGAAACGGATTACAGCTATCATTTTTTATTAATCTAACCCACGTTGTAACATAAAATTGATCGTAACCGGCGCCACTATCAAACCTAATTTGTGACCATGATCCTTGTGAAAAATCAAACAATAAAGAATTTCCCCCACTATGTGCTCTTTCGTTACTATAAACTGAATTACTATTTGGAATTGTGGACAAAGCTCCTTGACCATCACCATCATCATTAACCCATCCAGAAGCACTAAAATCTTCTCCAACTATTCCATTCTCTATATTATAACCGAGATAAGATAACGGCTCAACTTGGTTCTTCGCTCCAAACCCACTACCCGATATAGTGTAAGATTGACCATCCACTAAAGTAGCAGAAGAAAGTCCACTAATACTCGGCCCACTACCTACTGGTGGCGCACTAGCAATAGCCGCTACAGCTTGGTTAGAGTTATTTGAAGTATTACCAGCCGCATCATAAGCACTGACTACATAGTAATAAGTAGTAGAATAGCTTAGGCCAGTATTAGTGTAAGAATTAGTATTAGAAGTAGCTAGGGGTTGATAACCACTACCATTAGTAGTAGATCTTAAAATACTATAACCCGTGGTAGCGATATTATCAGTCGAAGCTACCCAAGTAAGAGCCACTTGGGTACCGGAGACTGAAGCTTGAAGGTTGGTAGGGACAGAAGGATCTGTGGTATCAGAAGCTGAACAAGCATTACTTTGATAAACATTGGAACAACAATAACCAGAAGTATATGGGGTCGCGCCACACAGACAACGAGAAGTAATAGCTCCTTGGGAGCAAGTAGAACAGATTAGGTCTAAATTATTACAATCTTGATCAACGCCATCTGAACAAATTTCAATAGCTCCGGGATGCAATGTAGCATTAGCATCATTACAGTCATTACCACCACAACCATTACCAATATTGATATAACCATCTTGATCAAAGTCACAAGATACTGAACTAGAACTTGGTCTGAATACTTGCAAATTATCCAACCAATAAGGCCAAGGTCCTTGCAAATGAGCACCGCCACCAAAATAAGTAACTGGCTTATCAATGCGATTAAATGTGCCGTCTATTGAGGCCGTTGTATATGGTACATCTGTAACCCGATAAACCCTCTGACCATCAAAATAAAATTCAAAAACACCATCACTATTCCAAGTACTGCCGGTTTGAGTATTGTGCTTGAAATACCAAACTATAGTATGAGTATTGCCATCAGCCATATTAGCTAAAACACTTGAAGAAAAATTTCTATTATAACCCGTGCCACCCATACGATTATCAAAAAAATGCCAATTAGCCATATCAGTCGGCGAACCAGGATTTGACTCCACTACCCAAGACACTCCATCTAGTCCGAAGGCATAGAAAAATTTAGCACCGTCTATGCCACCTGGGCAAGTCTGCGAAGTACCGGGGCAACCATCACCTACTACACAACACCAGCGATTAGTATTATTTATGCGCAAATCTGATTTAACATAAAATTCACCTCTAGACTCTACGCCTAAGGTTGTTAAATTTATGGGTAGGCGATGCATTCTTTTGTCAGTGCCGTTAGATAGGTCATCATAAAATTGACTATTCTGTAAAGTACACATTGGAGCTAAGCCAAAAGGAGCAGACATATAAGCGTCGGTCACCGTACCGGAAGAAAAATCTCTATTATAAACTGCTGACCAAGTTTGGCTGCAACTACTGGGATTCCATACATTACTGCAACAGTAGCCACTAGTATAAGTAGTACCACCACAAAAGCAACTAGAACTGATTACCCCATTACTGCAATTGGCGCCTATTATTGGACACAACAAATCAGCCCCGCTACAATCTTCATCTACATTATTACCACATATCTCAGTGGCCCCAGGATGTATAGAAGCACTAGAGTCATTACAATCATCTCCACCATTGGCTACTGCATTGTAGCCATCATTGTCATTATCATGGTCAGGTGGGGTTACAGTACAGACATTACCCTCGTCTACTTGGTTGTTACAGTTATTATCTACACTGTCACATATCTCAGTAGCATTGGGCCTGATACTAGCATTATTATCATTACAATCACTACCACCATTGGCAGTAGCGTTGTAGCCATCATTGTCATTGTCATAGTCAGGCGCTGGTGGAGTAGTTCCACCGCCTCCACCACCACCTCCAGGAGGTGTTGGGGTTGGAGTAACAGGTGGTGTAGTAGTAGGAGTACTTGGATTAGGAGTACTAATAGGTGGTGTAGTATCTACTGTAAAGGTCTTCTTAGAGATAGAGATAGTATCAAGGTTTTTGTTAGTAATACCTAAAGATAGGAATCTCATTATCTGGTAAGCAGCATCTCCATCTTGCATATAGTATCTTTTGCCGTCTTTAGGGTTTAGATACCACGCTTGACCTTGTTTTTCTACTTGTAAGAGTATGTATCCTTTGAGTCTATTTACTAAGGTAGTATTGTAGGTAAGTTTAGAGGCTCCCAAGGGGTTATAGTTGTTCTTTAGCTCTTCACCATCTGAGAAGGAGTCATTATCTGTATCTGCTTTATTAGGATCTGTACCTAATCCTTCTTCTAGCTTATCAGAGAGGCCATCATTATCTATATCCTGATCATTGAATCTGGGTTCTATACCTACTGGTATCTTAGAGAGGTCTGCGTTAGTAATACCTAGAGAGAGGTAACGCATTATTTGGTAGGCTGAAGAACCATTGGGCATATATACCCTAGTTTGGTCTTTGGGGATTATATACCAAGCTTCTCCAAGACTTTCTACTTGGAGGAGGATGTAGCCTTGGAGACGATTAGCTAGAGAAGAGGCGGCATAAGCACCACCCCTATTGTATAATACGCCAACTAGACCAATACCAATGAAAACTAAAGACAAAAATAATTTATATTTAGACATATTTTATTTTAATTAAAATATTTAATATATTATTATACCAAAAATACGCTTTAAATCAAAATTTATTTCAACTTTTCTTTTAATATCTCCTCTGCTTTTTTGGGGTTGGCTTTACCTTTACTTTCTTTCATGACCAAACCCACAAAAAATTGCAAAAGAGCAATTTTACCCGAGCGATATTTGTCTGTCTGTTCTGGATGTAGCATGATTATTTTCATCACCATATCTTCTAGTGTGCCAGCATCGTCAATTTGCGCTAGGTCCATTTTTTCGGCCAGCACCGAAGGATCATCGCCGGTTTTATACATCTTCGCTAAAATGCTTTGAGCAGCTGAGCTGTTTATTTTTTTCTGATAAACCAATTTTACTAATTCGGCCATATTTTCTGGACTGATTTTTGTTTTAGTAAAATCAGAATAGTTGCCTAATAATTTAAACAATTCTGTCGTCAACCAACCAAAAGTAAGTTTGGCAAATTTGGCTTTATGCTCATCCCATACATGGTCAGCTTTGGCACTATCGGGATCAATTTTTTCCGCTCGACATAGCCAGGCCCTAAGTTCACTCATTACTTGTTCATAGTAGCCCGACCAAAATTTTTCATTGACCAAAAATCTGGCCTCTTCGATATTTAAGCCATATTCCTTTTGAAAACGACTTTGCCTAGCCAAGGGCAATTCTGGCAAATTCTGCTTAGCAAAATCCAAAATCTCTTTATCAATAATAAGTGGTGGCAAATCTGGCTCAGGAAAATAGCGATAATCTGAGGAACCCTCTTTTGTTCTCTGCTCCACGGTAATTTGTTTGTCATCATCCCAGCCACGAGTAGCTGTCTGCTTTGGCGCTTTTTTTTGCTCCCAAAGTTTGGTCTGGCGCTCCACTTCATAATGCAGGGCTTTTTCCACGGCTTTGAAGGAATTCATATTTTTTATTTCGGTCTTAGGATATAGCTTCAAATCTCCTTTAGGACGCAAAGAAATATTGGCATCGCATCTTAAATGCCCTTTTTCCATATCAGCATCAGACACACCTAGATAGCGGACAATATTCTTAAGTTCTTGCAAAAATATCTTAGCTTGAGCTGGCTCACGAAAATCCGGCCTAGTCACAATTTCCGCCAGTGGCGTACCAGCGCGATTGAAGTCAACTAGTGTTTCATTTTTATTATGAATATTTTTGGCTGAGTCCTCTTCTACGTGCAAACGCTCTAAACCAATTCTGATTTTCTTTTTTTCATACTCCATGATCAAACGCCCATCAGAAGCCAAAGGTTCATCAAATTGCGAAATCTGATAACCCTTTGGTAAATCTGGATAAAAATAATTTTTGCGGTCAAATTTGGATTTTTTATTTATTTTAAAACCCAAAGCCACGGCCAAAAGCACTGCTTGCTTAATGGCTTCTTTATTGACTACTGGCAAAGTGCCGGGATGTCCCAAGCAAATCGGACAGACAGTGGTGTTGGGTTTTTGATTTTCACCGTCGTTGGAACAAGCACAAAACATTTTACTTTTTGTTTTGAGTTGCAAATGAATTTCCAAACCAATTATTGTTTCGTATTTACTCATATCTACTCTATTAAATAATTTTATCTACAGCCAACTTTATTTTTTCAAAAATTTCTTCAATCTCGCCTACGGCCGAAACTGTCACCCAATTGGTTTGCTTGGCTTGCTCCAAATAACCGGCTCGCACTGCTTCGTGAAAACTTTTCACCTCAGCATCCAAACGGTCGTGTTTTTCATCACGCGAACGCTCGGACGCTTGTTCTGGTGTTATATCTAAGTATATCACCAAATCAGGGTTTAGGCCGCTTTTAGCCCAATTATTGATAGATTTTAACTCTTCTAAATCCAAATGACGAGCTGCACCCTGATAAGCAAAACTGGAACCGTCAAATCTATCACTTAAAACAATTTTTCCTTGGTCCAGGGCTGGTTTTATAATTTCTGACACATGTTGGGAGCGATCAGCCAAAAATAATAATAATTCTGCACGAGCCGTCAGATTAGTGTTTTTATTATTCAAAATAATTTCGCGAATACTTTGCGTAATCGTAGATAATTTACTTCCCGGCTCGCGCGTCAAAACAACTTGAAAATTTTTATCTTCCAAATATTTTTTCAGCAATTCTAGCTGTGTGCTTTTGCCTGATTTTTCTCCGCCTTCAAAGACAATAAACTTGCCTAACATATTTCTTTAAATTACAGCTTATTATTGTCATATTGTTTAAATCATCAATAAGTCCTGAGCGAAGTCGAAGGGCAAAGACGATAAATTTTCCAGTCATTTTTTATTTTTTTACTAAAGATTTCTTAATCTGCTCTAAAAAGAAATTGTGTGTTAAAGCATTACTCACTAATACTCCTTTGATATCTTGATTATAAAACTGCTCATTACCAAAAATGTCTGTCACTTTGCCACCCGCTTCTTCCACTATTATTTTTATGGCCGCGGCGTCATGGGCTGTTTTTCCGGCAAAAATTGCGGCCAAATAAACACCATTAGCTACCAAGGTGGCTTCATAAATAAATGAGCAATATTTATTGACATGAATATTCTGTTTTTCTAATATACCAAGTAAATCTGATAAATCGAAAATTGAGTAATAAAAATATTCCAAAGCAACCAAGCTATGTTCAGGAATATTAGCGCCAGAAACTTTTATTTTTTTTCCATTAAGATAGGCGCCCTGGCCTTTTTCGGCAAAAAATAATTTATCAGTAAACGGCTCATAGACCGCACCCAATATTGGCTGGCCTTTATAAACTAGCGCCAAAGAAAAAGTACACAGAGGTATACCATGTGAAAATGGTATAGTGCCATCTATTGGATCACAAAGCCAAATATAGTCGCTTTTGTTGTGTAAAGAATTACCTTCTTCGGCTAGCACATCGTGTTCTGGAAAATATTTATTGACCGAAGAAACTATTAATTGATTAATGGCCAAATCTACTTTGGTCACCGGCGAACCATCTTCTTTATAATCCTTAAAATGATCCGTTCTTAAATTATCTTTAATAATTTTTCCGGCTTTTTTGGAAATATCTATGGCAAAATCTTTGTAGGATTTATTCATACCCATATTTTATATTAACAATCAAACTAATACCCACTCGACGCAAATCTATTTTCTCCCCGATTAGTTTGATCAAGCTCCTCTACTTCTTGTATTTCTATGTCTTCGTGCTTTTCTATGAGCATCTGAGCAATGCGATCGCCTTTTTTTATCTGATAATCTTCTCTGCCCAAATTAATCATAATAATTTGCACTTCGCCTCGGTAATTAGAATCAAAAACACCACCCATAGTATGCAAACCATGTTTGGCTGGCAAACCACCCCTGTCTCTGACATTGCCCCAATAACCCAAGGGCACAGCAATGGCTACACCAGTTTCTACCACTATCCTTTGCCACGGCTTAATCACATAATCTCGGTAGCTAGAAAAATCCATAGCCGCGTCACCTTCACGCATGGCCTGCGGTAAAGTCGCGTCTGGATACAATCTTTTAGCGTTTATTTTCATCCGGTTAGAAATTTAAATAATTAAATTAATTTATAACTAAAGTAAAATGTTTACTAAGTACTTTATCTTTCTCTAAACATAGTTCCGTGAATTTCTAACCGGATTCATTGTGGCTTCATCACAATATCATGCTCCCCGCGTTTGATATCAAAACGATTGGGCTCTTTGTCTAAATATATTTTTAAACCGCAATCGCCAAATTCTTTTTCCAAAATCTTGGCCATTTCAATGGCCCGTTTCTGCAAAGTCGGATGTACAAATCTAGTGCAACGCAATTCCACCAGATAAACCAAGGCCGGCAAATCGCCCCTGACTTGGTTGGGCAGATTATAGCCCATGGCTGTATAATACTGAGCTATTTTGGGATCAAGTTTTAATTTTTCTATTTTAAGCTCTTGGCTGACAATCAACTCCTTGGCTTTTTCACGCACATCATCGGGCAAAAAATCCAGATAAAATTGCTCAAAGCCATGCTCAGTAGTCAAAAGTGGCATACGCTGAATCACGGCTCGATGACGCTGAATATCGCGAAAAGATCCAAAGTCCAACATAAAACCAAATTGCACTGTTCCGGCCTCGGCTACAATTTTTGGCAAATCAGTTTTTAAGGGACGACCAGCCAAAACTTTTTGGAAATTTTTTAAACTTTTTTTATCTATGCCGTTATGCAAAAGAGTGGTGGCTGCATAAGCACGATGAGTAAAATAATAATCCTCATTCATCCACTGCTCATTATAATTTTCGCTTGTTTCAAAAATCTGGTGTCCAAAAGAGCTGGGATATTTTTCTAACAGTGCTTGTTGTAATTTATCAGCAACATCCCTAAGTTCAGGCAAAGGATGGTGCCTCAAAAGCATTAGCTTGTCAGCTACTTGACGCATATTACTGTGCCAAGCCAGATTGGTAGAAGCGCCAGCTGGTAAAAATCCGCGCAAAATATCAAAACCCCTAGCGCTAATGGCTTTGTTGTATATTTTTTCTTCTTCGCCGGCTTGGATGGGAAATTGCTTTTTCAATGAATCCTCTACTGCTTCTCTTGACTTTAGATAAAACTGGCGCCAATTTTCTAAAATCTCTTTTGACTCAACAGTCCCCACTGGGTCAATAAACATCTGCTTGGAAAAATCCACATAGCGCGTTGACGCTTCTTGTCCACTATAAAGCGGCCAGTCTTGAATAGCTTTGGCCGCCAGCATTGACACACCTTCTATAAATAGTGTGATACTGCCACAATCGCCAATGGACTTATGACCATAGCCAACATAAAAATTGGCCATGAAATTTTCCGGCCCTTTTTTGCTCAAAGTTTCTAAATGGCTTTTGACTCCACCAGTGGATCGCGAATGCAAAGCTTGGATCATGGCTTCTGACTCTGAATTGATCACTGCGCCAGTATCCAAAATCATAACCATGCCCCCGCTTTTTAATTCTTTGACTGTGTGTTTTAAGTCAGAAATACTCATTCTTATTTTATTAATTCATCTAATTGTTTATACAAATCCTCTGCACTACCATTATTATCAATTTTGATGTCAGCTGTTTTCATTACTGGTGGAATTGTGAGTTCAGTTTCAAGCTCATGGTTTTCTTGAAATTCCCCCCAACTCTTGTTGGCATCACCTGGATTTTCGCCTCTGAGTCTAAGTCTTTCCCAACGAGTCTTCATATCTACCTCGATGGCTACCAATTTAAAATTTGCTAATTTTTTCAACTCTTGCACGTCCTCTTGACGACGAATGCCCTCTACAATTACTATGTTGCTGTCAGCCTTGTCTACATCTCTCGCCATGACTTTGGCATATAAATCCTGACCAAATTCTTCACGAGTAATGCGAGAAATAGCGCTCATGTTTTCTCTAGATTGCGGCAAGTACAAACGATCCAATAAATCACGCATAGAAGTAGAAAAACGAAAAGACTGTGCTCCATATTTTTCAACAAAATATTTAGCTACCGTACCTTTACCACAGGCCATCAGACCAGTAACTCCAAAAATCTTTTTATCCATGATTTATTTCTTTATATTTTTCAAAAGCATATTTAGCAATCACCTTGATGTTATCCGGACAATCAGATAAAGCCTCCACTTCGCCAGCGGCAAACCAGCGCATTTCTTTACTTTCAGAGTTTTGCACAAAATCAGCCGTATTGGTAGAACATAAATAGTGGGGCTGATAATGTAAATGATCGCCAGCCTGATGCAAGTTATTGTGAAATGATAAGGCCAAGACCTCTATTTCCTCTGCTTGCTTTGGCAAAACACTGGGCTGCAAAAAAGTAATATCCAAACCAGTTTCTTCCTTGACTTCGCGACGCAAAGCCATGTCTGGCGTTTCATTGGCTTCTACATGACCGCCGGGAAAAAGCCATTTGCTCAACTTAGTATGAAACATCATTAAGACTCTGTCTTGCCAAATAATACAAGCGCCCACTGTAAAATCTATTTTCTTTTCCATTTATGCTTCTTTAATTTTTACATCGCCCTCTTTGGGCTTCATCACTTCTACATCTTTGGAAAACAAATCTATAGCCATATCATTCCAAGCATCGTTTTCTTCATAAAGATCAACATCAATACCAGCACTCTTCAAATAATCGGTAGCTATTGATGCCCGATAATCAGCAACATACACTACTCTTTTAACCCCCGCCGCCACAATATATTTACAACAATGAATACAGGGTAAGTACTTCATATACAGTATAGTACCATCAGTACTAGTGCCCGATAGTTTAGCGGCCTGCAAAATAGCATTATGCTCCGCATGAATCGTGCGTACACAGTGCCCTTCTTCCATCATATGACCTATTTCATCACAATTTGGTAAACCTTGCGGAGCACCATTATAACCAGTGGCGATAATGCGATTATCTTTGACTAAAACAGCTCCAGCTCTTAATCTATCGCAAGAACTACGTGTGCCAATAATTTTGGTAATGGCAATAAAATACTGATCCCAATTTGGACGTTGATATTTCTTGTCTGGCATAAATTTATTTTAACTTAAGTAAATAATAATTAGCGTTATATTTTTTATTAACTTTTGATTCCTCGATTTTTAACAACTCATAAGCTCGGCTTACTAGACAATTTTTCATTTCTGGCGAAACATCATAAACTTTGGCGCTGACTTGTTGTAAATTATTTTCCTTAGCGATTTTTTCGGAATGATCCAGAAGCTGATTTGCTATGCCTTGTCGTCTAAAATTTTTGTCCACGCCCATTACCCACAAATACAAACCATTATTATCCACATAAGACACAGCATTACCTACCAATTGACCTTCTATCATAGCCCTCAAAAGAAAATATTTTTTGTCTTTTAATCGCTCTTGATACTGAGTTAAACTATAGGGCTCATTTTCATACATACCAGCAAAAATACGACTATTCAATTCAACAATTCAATTCAACAATTTTTTTTAAATCCTCAATTTTAGATAAAATAATATCAACCCTCATGTTGTTTTATTCCTTTAATTTTAGCAAAATATACTTTTTCTGGCAAATAAAAAAATTGGCTAATTTTAGCCAATTTTATATACTTTTTAACTGTTTTTTCAACAGTCTATAATTTGGCTGCGTTTGAGCCACCAAAAGCCAAAAATGCTGACTATGATTCATTTCTTGCAAATGGCACAATTCGTGGACTATTATGTAATCAGCTAATTCCGATGGTAACAGACATAAACGATAATTAAAATTCAAATTACCTTTTGATGAACAAGAGCCCCAACGGCTTTTTTGGTTACGCACCGAAATTTTCTTACCACCCACAGGGTGGTCGCCCTGTGGGCGATAATACTTACTAAAATATTCGATTCTTCTTAAAACCAGATTTTTAGTAATTTTCTTATACTGATCTATTTCCGCCTTAGTATGCCCGATCGCTAATAAACTTGGACTATTTTTTTTCTGCTCTATTTTTTGCAAAATCCAAATCCATTTATTGGTCACAAATAATTTTATCAAAAAAAACGGATAGGCCTTTGGCGCGGTCAATACCAGAGTACCGGAAGCATCAATGGCTAGACGCAAATATCTTATTCTGGCTCGTCTTTTGATATCAAAAACTAATTCTTGACCCTGATGTTTTATTTTTTTACTCACTACTGGCATTAATAATTTTTTATATTATCTTCCAAGGCCAGCTGACCACAACTAGTGTAAGCGCGCACTAGGCCACCGACGCCTAATTTTTTCCCACCAAAATAACGGACGACAACTAACATCGAGTTCATTAATTCTTTTTTTTGCAAAAGATAAAGTAATGGCCGGCCAGCCGAATTACTTGGTTCGTGGCTGTTATAAAACTTTTCTTTCACTTGCCCGCCCTCTTTCACTCGATAAGCATACACAATATGCGAGGCGTCATGATATTCTTTTTTGATGGTACCTAAAATTTTCTGCACTTGCTCTAAATCACCCACAACACAAGCAAAGCCAATAAACTTGGATTTGCTTGTAGCATATTCTATTATCTTATCTTGCTTGACCGTGAGCATTATAGCTCACCCTCGTCTTTATGTTGATGATCTTTTTTGTGATTCCAAAAGCCCCAGCAACAACGATCGCTTTTTTTGTTGATCATGCTGAAGCCAAGTACTACCAAGGCAATACCCCAAAAATAGCCCCAAAAACTAGCCATGATTATACCCATGGCCTTGAGCAACAGAAAGATACCCAAAACTACGAAAAAATAACCTAACATCATAATTAATAAAATTAATGATTATGACTTAATTATAGTACATTTTGGAAGAAAATAGAAAGCCCCGGTACTTGCGCACCAGGGCTTGTGAAAGAGAACGCGTCTGACCATCAAACTCACTCTAGCTGAATGTCCGTGTAGTAGTGATTGAGCAACCAGCTATCACCAAACACTTCGGTGAGTGCCTGCTCCCAAGTGTCGGGGAACAAACGCACCAGTCGGTAGATGCCAGCTGCCAATACATTGTTATAAACATAGACATCCACCCACAGGTGAGCATCGCGCTCCGAATCCAAGAAGCTGTTCACTCCGCTTGAGGAGTTACTGCCTCCAATGTAAAGGTCCTTGAAGACAATGGCTTCCTCCCGCTCATAGAGCGAAAGAACGAAACCGATCGGGCCCTCATTGTCGTTGCCGACAGTGACTTTCGGACCGCCTTGGTTGTTGAAGTCGATCCTTAAACCAACATTCACCCCCTCAAAATACGGTCTGGCCTAGAATCTTTGGTCTTCTTCAGTGGTAAACTGGGGGTATGTATGCAAAAATTAAACACAGTAACTTAAGTTGGTACAAGCTCAAGTTACTCATTGACGAGTGGGTTTACCA
>JBAYIQ010000002.1:0-161600 GCA_041665545.1 Patescibacteria group bacterium
CTTAAGCCCTGCTGTAGTAAGAGAACTGCCTGTCTACGTACTTTAGGTAGATGAGGATTTGTTGTGTATGCCATATACTTGAATTTATCACTTAAGGTGATTCCAAGCTATTGAACCATAACGACCCCTTGCAATTATTTGTGATTTATAGTATAATGTTTAGCAGTTAATTATTAAATTTTTTGGGACGTTTTATTTTAGGGAAATTGAATAAATTTTACGCTTTAATAGAATTGAACCAAATAGAGGGAGAGTTATAGGAAATGGACGACCAACGAAGTTTTGGCCAGAGACCAATGGTTTCCGGTCAGTGGCAATGTGCCGATTGCGGCACAACTATCACTGAGTTACCTTTTGAACCAGATGGTACCAAGCCAATTTACTGCCGCGATTGCTATCGCAAAAACAAGCCAGCTAGACCTATGGGTGGCGCCCGCAAAGATTTTGGCTCCAGACCAATGGTTTCCGGTCAGTGGCAATGTGCCGATTGTGGTACACAAATCACTGAGTTACCTTTTGAACCAGATGGCACCAAACCAATTTACTGTCGTGATTGCCATCGCAATCGCCGACCAGCTAGACCAAGTAGATACTAATAATAAAAAATCTCCGCCAGGTGCGGAGATTTTTTATTTATTTAACTGGGTCAACTTTTTTAGCTAATTTTAATTCACGAATTGATAGCCACAAAAATAAAATTAAAATTAAAACCGTGTTTAATGGAGCGAGCCAAAAAGGAAATTCTTTACCAAAACTCTCCAAAATCATGACCGCCCCTAAAAGCCCAATAGAATACATGGCGCCATTTTTCAAATAAGCAAATTTAGCAATAACATCCACTCCCCTGACGGTCATCTCTCTAACCACAAAAGCTCCTAAGCCATTGCCCACTAAAATCAAGGGTACTGACATAGTAAAAGCAAAAGCGCCCACCACGCCATCAATAGAAAATGAAGCGTCCAAAATTTCTAGATAAAATATTTTGCTCCAAGCGCTCAAGCCCGGCTTCATCAATTCCTTTTCTTTTTCTTCAGAATTTTTCTTAAAGCCGTCCGTAATAAAAAAAGCACTAGTGCCAATGGTGGCAGCCAGGGCCAATAGCGAATTACGCTGGATAGAAAAATAAACAACCGTTGTTACCAAAATTGATGATATAGCATAAAACCAAGCAGCTTGACGATGCAAAAAACTTTCTACAAAAAAAGCGTATTTTTTTTCTTCCAAAAATAACCAAGCTAAAAAGACTAAAAATAAATAAATTCCACCACCCAAAAGTAATAAGGGTGTTGATTGGCCTATGGCCGCACTCAAATCAGCATTTTTAGAAAAGGCAAAAGTAATAAGCTCATAAAAACTAAGTTTCGGGTTGGATATCCAGATGATTAAAAATGGCAAACAACCGCGTACCACAAAAACTGCAAATAAGATGCCCCAAAACAAAAAAATCTTGCGATATTTTTCAGGCAATGTCTTGAGCACATGAGCATTGATAATAGCATTATCAACACTGCTAATAATCTCAAACAGAGCTAGACCGATAATTACAATAATAAAATGCCAAATCATACTGGTTAATTATATCAAAAAATCGCTCGAAAAGCGATGTTTATGATAATTATCTGGCGGGATCGACGGGACTCGAACCCGCGACCTTCTGCGTGACAGGCAGACGTTCTAACCAACTGAACTACGACCCCAAATTTAATAAAGCAGGAGTAATATACACTATTTTTTGCTATTTGACAAGGTTTTTATGGGCCAATAAAACAAAGCCCCTAAACCCAACAAAAAAAACAATAAGCTCAATAATTGTGGCACTCTCAGTGGCCCAATCATAGTCGCGTCATCAATTCTGACAAACTCCATAAAAAATCTAATCAAAGCATAGCCAATGATGTACAAAAGAGTAATCTTACCCTCAGTTTGTCTTTTTTTAGCCACTAGCAATAGTCCAACAAATAAAAGTAAATTTAATATTGATTCATAAAAAAAAGCGGGCTGAAAATAGCTCTGCTGATAATACATCAAAGGCCGTCTTTCGGGACTGATATATATCCCCCACCAGCCAGTGGTCGGCTGGCCAAAAAGCTCTTGATTAAAATAATTTCCCCAGCGACCAATACTTTGTGCTAAAGCAAAAAATGGCAAAATCCGATCAGAAATTTGTAAAAATTTTATTTTATACTTTCTACACCACCAAGCTACGGCCAAAGCGCCACCCAGCAAGGAACCATACAACGATATACCGCCATTCCAAATTTTTATAATATCTTGTGGGTGCGCAATATAATAATCAAATTCAAAAAGCACATGCCCCACTCGAGCGCCAATCAGACCAAATATCACTGCGTAAAAAAACAAATCTTCAAACTGCCGATGATTTATAACGGCGTCTTTGGCTAATTTTTTTCGGGCCAAGTAGCCAGCCACAATAATGGCCGATACCAATATAACCCCATACCAATTGACATCGATGTTACCGATGTGGAATATTTGCGCCTGAGGACTATATTCTTGCCACCACATTATTGTTGATTCTTTAATATAAAGCCAACGACTTCTTCCCAGACGGCAAATTTTATTTCACCCTCGATAAGAGATCCGTTGACGACATAGCTAGGCGTGCCAACCACCTTGACATTATAACCGCTAGCCACATCCTGCTTGATTTCTTGCAAATATTTTTCTGAGTCAAGACAATTTTTAAACTGAGTATTGTTGACACCAACTTGTCTGGACAAAGTTACTAAATTTTCCTTGGTAAAACGCTCTGGGTTGGCATCAGTGGCTTGGTTGGCATACAACAAATCTCGGTACTCCCAGTATTTTCCTTGCTCATTGGCGCAATTGGCCGCCAAATGGGCATTCAAGACATTGGGGTGCAGGCCTTCAGTCGGGAAATCTTTGGACACAAAACGCACTACAGAGCCAAACTTAGCTATCAATTGCCTAATGTCTGGCTGATTGTCTTTACAAAATGGACAGCCAAAAGACTCGTAAGCCACCACATAAATCACTGGATCTTCTGCGCCCAGCCAAGGATCATCATCAGTAATTGATTCTAATATTTTTTCCCTACCATCTTCAAATTGAGCTTTGGTAATCCAAGTACCACTCGCCTCTATATAAGTATCACCATTTTTTAAATGCTGATATTGATTGGCCACTCTCACGACCAAATAAATTGTCGAAGCTAAAGCTAAAAATAAAAAAAATATAATCAGACGCCCCCACCAGCGTTTATACCAACGCCGATAATAACTTTTACTAACTGCTTGCGACAGTCGCTTTTTTATTTCTTGATCCATATGTTTTAAGTTGAAAGTATAAAGTTAAAAGTTTCACCCACAGGGCGACCGCCCCCTGGGCGGTAAAGTAATTGTCATTCTGGAGGGACCCTGAGCGACTTGTGGTGAGCGTAGCCGAACCAAGTCGAAGGGGACCGATAGAATCCACGGCATTAAAATTGGTAGATTCTATCGCTACCCGAGCTAAGCTCGGTTCGCCCCAGAATGACAGCAAATATAATCTTTCTATGTTGTTTTTGCATTAATAATTTTTTCAATGTATGATCCGACTTGAAAAAGTTTTTCCTCTTGCCAATAATTAGCCAACAGTTGCAAACCAATGGGCAAATTATTTTTGTCACGCCCGATTGGCAAGGATAGTCCTGGAATGCCAGCAATATTGGCACCGACTGTAAAAGCATCAGAAAGATACATGGACAAAGGATCGCTGGTTTTTTCACCCAAACGAAAAGCAGTTGTTGGAGTCGTTGGCGTCAATATAACATCAACTTGAGCAAAAGCTTGACTAAAATCCTCTTTCACTAGGGTGCGTACTTTTTGCGCTTGCTTGTAATAAGCATCATAATAGCCGGCCGACAATATATAAGTACCCAACATAATACGGCGTTTAGTTTCTTCACCAAAACCCACTGATCGCACAGATTTGTACCAATCATCTAGAGATAATTTTTTTTCTTTCCTCAAACCATAGAGCAAGCCGTCAAACTTGGCTAAATTAGAACTCACCTCAGCTGGCATTATCAAATAATAAGCGGCCAAAGCATAATCCATGTTTGGCAAACTGACCACACTAACTTTCCAACCATCTTTTTTTAATTTAGCAACCACATCATTAATAGCTGTTGTAATTTCGGGTTGTATTTTTTGATTGGCATATTCTTTGACCACGCCTAAACGCAAATTTTTTTCTTTTTTTTCACAAGCGCGTGGAAAATCTGGCACCGATCTATCAGCGCTAGTGCTATCATATTCATCAAAACCAGCCATAGCTTGCAACAAATAAGCGCTATCTTTGACTGTATTGGTCAGTGGACCAACCTGATCCAAGGACGAGGCCATGGCAATCAAACCATAACGCGATACACGGCCGTAAGTTGGTTTCACGCCCACTACTCCACAAAAAGCCGCTGGCTGTCTAATAGAACCACCAGTATCCGTGCCCAAAGCCACTGGCGCCAGATTGGCGGCTACAGCAGCGGCTGAGCCACCAGAAGAGCCACCCGGCACGCGAGTAAAGTCACTCGGATTCTTGACCGGGCCAAAACCAGAATTTTCATTGGACGAGCCCATGGCAAATTCATCACAATTTGTCTTGCCCAAAATAATCACTCCAGCTTTTTTCAAACGCTCCACCGCGGTCGATGAATATGGCGCAATATAATTTTCCAGCATCTTTGACCCAGCTGTAGCTCTTAAGCCCTCCACCACAATAGTATCTTTGATGGCTATGGGCAGACCCAAAAGTTTGTTAGGTTTCTTTTTGGCTAAAATAGCATCCACTTTCTTGGCTTCGGCTAGAGCATTTTCATTAATACTAATAAAAGAATTAGTTTTATCTTTTTTTATATTACTCAAAAAAGCCAAGGTCAATTCCTGAGCGGAAAATTCCTTTTTCTGATAGCCCTTATTTATTTTTTCAATGTCAAATTTTTTTATATCCATGCCTTTATTTATCAAATACTTTTGGTACTACTAACAAATCACCGCTTTTTTTACCCTGATTTAAGTGCTGACCTTTAAAAATTTTTACTTTATCCTCCCGCCAAACTGATTTTTCCGTACTTACTCCAGTCAAACTTTCGGCAACATTTTCCAGTTTAAGCTTATTTATTTTATCAACATAGGCCATGATCTTACCTAGCTGTTTGGGGAAACTCAAAAACTCTTTAGCTGATAAATTTAATTTAGCTAGATCCGCAATTTTTTGAATTGTTTTTTTGTCTAAAGCCATAATTATTTTTTCTTCCAACTATCAATGTCTAATACCCAAAAAGTGAAAGCCACCAAAACTAGGGTTTCCAAACCAAACAACAAAACATTGAATAGCCACCAATTAATAATATACCAGTCGTGCCTAGCACTTACTAGTGGTAATAGTATTATACCAGATAATAAAACACTACCATAATAATCAACTGGCGCAAAAGCCAGCCATCTTTTGTGCCACCAAATATGCTCTTTTTTGAACTTTTTCAAAGGATAGTGGGGATTCAAAACAAACCACAAAAAATCCCACAACACTACAAAAATAAGAAAAAAAGATAAAGTCTTAAGCCAATGTTCCCAGGATATGTCTAGACCAAATACATAGGGCAAATGAAAAATCAAAAATACAAAAGTGAACATAGTAATATGATAGCCAGTTGCCTCTCGCCCACTCATAAAATTTACATACAATTTGATATACCACTTATTGGAGTCTGGACGCCAAGTTGGCAAATTTTTGGCCCAGCCATTGGGACCCTCAATCTGAATTTCCAAAATTGCTAAAACTGTAGCAAGAATAAAAATATAAATGTTGGTCAAAATTATTTCTGACATAATTTTATTTATTTTTAATTAATTCTATAAACTCCTGTTCATTAATTATTTTAATACTTTTAAATTCTTTAGCTTTTTTTAGCTTGGAGCCCGCCTCAGATCCGGCCACCAGATAATCAAGATTCTGACTAACACTAGACAAAATCTTGCCACCATTTTGGCGCACTAGAGCTTCGGCCTCGTCTCTAGCCATAGATATTGTACCAGTAAATAAAAATGTTTGCCCAGCTAGCTGGCCCTTGATTTTATCAATATTTTTTATACTAACACCCAATGACCACAAATGTTGCAATAATTTTTTGTTTTGTTCGTCAGCAAACCACTCTACTAATGACTTGGCCATTTCTGGCCCAATATCCGGCAAATCTTCCAGCTCTTCTTGCTTGGCTTGGCTTAATTTATCAATACTATTAAAATGCTGAGCCAAAGAAATGGCTGTTTCTTCTCCGACATGCCTAATACCCAAAGCATAAATAAAGTTGGCTAGTGGCACTTTTTTACTTTTGGCAATTGACTGTAATAAATTATTTATTTTCTTGTCGGCAAAACCCGGTAAACCGCGCAAATCGCCATCACAAAGCTCAAAAATATCAGCGCCAGTCAGCAACAAATTGCGTTCCGCCAAAAGCTTAACAATACTATTACCCAAGCCCTCAATATTGAATCCCTTTTTGGAAACAAAATGTATCAAGCCCTCTACATTTTTGGCAAAACATTTTTTGTTAGTACAATAAAAGGCCACCTCGCCTTCTTTTTTGTAAACCGCGCTATGACAGACTGGACATTTTTTTGGAAAAATAAATTTTTTTTCGCGACCAGTACGCAATTTTGGCAAAACCTGCACAATTTCCGGAATAACATCACCGGCTTTTTGCAAAATAACTGTGTCACCAATACGCACATCTTTGCGCTCAATCTCATCTTGGTTGTGCAAAGTAGCGCGAGACACAATCGAGCCAGCCACGGCCACCGGCTGCAAAATAGCCACTGGCGTCAGCGCGCCCGTACGACCAACTTGCACTTCAATATCAAGCACGCTAGTTGTCACCTGTTCAGCCGGAAACTTGTAAGCCAGCATCCAGCGTTCGGCTTTGCCGATATGACCCAATTTTTTTTCTTGAGTAAGTTGGTTGACTACAATCACACTGCCGTCAGTCATAAAATCAAGCTTTTTTCTCTTTTCCTGCCATTTGGCCAAATACTGACCCACGGCCTCTATATCCTGACAAAATTCATTATAGGGACTGGTTTTGAAACCCAATTTTTTTAATATGTCATGCGACTCTTGATGAGTTTTTTGCCCCAAGTCACTAATCAGCTCAAAAGCAAAACATTGTAATTGTCGGCTAGCCATTATTTTGGGGTCTAGCTGACGGATAGAGCCAGCCGCAATATTGCGCGGATTGGCATAGGGAGCTAATCCTTTTTTTTCTTGCTCTTTGTTTATTTTATCAAAAATATTTTTGGTCATGACTGCCTCACCACGCACTTCAATAATATTTAGCAACTTGACCCCGGGCAAGTCATTCAGCACAAGCGGAATACTTTCAATAGTGCGTAAATTATTTGTCACATCTTCGCCAATTGTGCCATCACCACGAGTCGCTCCTTGTGCAAAAATATTTTTCTGATAAGTAAGCACCACCGTCAGACCATCAAGCTTTAACTCACAATAATAACCTTTTATTTTTTCTTTTAATATTTTTTCATTCCTCTCTTCCCAATCTTTAATATCTTGAGCATCAAAAGCATCTACTAATGACAAAATCTTGGTAGAATGTTGAACTTTTTTAAATTTATCAAGGGCTATTCCGCCGATTCGCTGACTAGGAGAATCAGCCCGCAACAAATCCGGCCACTCTTGTTCCAATTTGGCTAACTCATTTTTCAGCGAATCCAAAGCCGCGTCAGATATCTCCTGACGGTCCAAAACATGGTATAGATAGCGATGATGATTTATCTCTGTGATCAGTTTATCTATTCTTTCCTGAATTTGAGCTTTGGTCATAAGATTACAAGTCCTTGATAAGCTCTTCTTCTGAAAATATTACATAGCTAAAAATATCCGAAGTGGGCTTGAGAGCAGACATTTTGGCTTGCAAAAGATATTCCGAATTTTTATATTTTCCTTTTACCTGAGTGAGTGTTTCTGAAAAAATGCTTTCAGTTTGCAAAGAAAAATTTAAGTTACTAACCTCGCCATCAAGTGGCCTAAAAACAAACTTA
This sequence comes from Patescibacteria group bacterium, assembly GCA_041665545.1. Classification (GTDB taxonomy): domain Bacteria; phylum Patescibacteriota; class Patescibacteriia; order UBA1558; family GWA2-36-10; genus CALMZN01. The sequence goes on from JBAYIQ010000002.1 coordinate 8,076, forward strand.
TAATATTTATTTGGAGAAAGATTAGTTAAATTTAAATAACTACAATAATCTATAAACGAATCACTACGACAGTCACAAACACTTATGGTTTTTTGGACATCGGGAGCTGTAAAATTATTAGCAAAAGAATATATTGTTGTTTCTATTCTGTCTGAGGCATGCTCGGGAAAGCAATTATCAATCCTCCACTTAAGAAAGCTTTCGACTGGGCCAGTGACATACCAGGGCCAAGAAATACCCGTAATACTACCACGAGGATCAACAATGTTAACATGAGCTGGATTGGTATTACTAACATTAGTAGCCGAAAACTCAGCTGCCCGCAATGAGGTGGTAGCATAAGTATAACTAGCGCCACTACCCAAATCATAAGAATTATTAGTTACGCTCAAACCTTCATAAATATCAATATTATTACTCAACTGATCGGTAGTCAAATAATACAGGGCTCTTTCAATGCCGCTTTCAGCTGCATAATAAGAGTTGACCACATTGGCCGTATTCAAAGAAACACGTACTTCACCAACAATAATACTATTAATAAAAAGACCGGTCAGCATAGCCACAGACAAAATCATCAAGGTCATGATCAGTGCAAATCCTTTATTTTTTTTTCTTAGTACCTTAAACATATTTATCTTTTGTACACCCGCGAAGAAACCGTAGTTTGTAAGTGGTGACTGGCCTGTTCAATTGGCTGAGTGCTAAAATATTTTACCACTAAATTAACCGTCACTTTTGGTTGCTGATTGTTCAAGCCAGTGTCGTCAAAATAGGGATTAGTGGTTGGTGTCAAATTAAAATCCAAACTAGTTATCTGAACTTTATTATAACTTTGAGACAATAATACGACTGGTGCCTGGCCAGTAGCGATACTACAATTTGAGTAAACATTATCAAGATAGAAGCAATCCAATTGAACATAATCAATCTCTATTTCAGTATTATCACTGACGCCATCATATGTGCCATCGTAGAAAAAACCCGCTGTTTCACCATTTTCTCTAACAAACATCAAGCATTTGGTGTATCTAGCATCAACCGACGAGCAAGCCGAAGTGTCAAAACTAATAATTTCATTATTCTTGATTTCTCTGCTGATTATTTCCAAAACGTACTGAGCGTTGTTTAATAATACTTGCGAACTCTGAGTTCTTTTTTGGTTGTTGGCAAAAGTACTAAACATCGAAGAAGCTATGGTGGCAATCACAGAAAAAATTGACACAGCAATCAGCATCTCCACCAAAGAAAACCCAGTACGAGAAACCGTAACATTATTCTTTAAAATCAATAATTTTTTAATAATCTTAACCACTCTGGGTGACCAACTTAAACTTATTGGTTTCTCTGACTGGGCAAGCCCATTTTTATTATTAACTTTAATCATTGTCGCCAATTATAAATATTTTCTACCACATCAATATGGCTGGTCTTGCTACCATAAGTATATTGGACTCGAGAAGTGACCTGTAAGCCAATTTTTTCTAAACCAACACAAAACAGGTCGCTGGATACAGTTTCTATAGGAGCCACTGCGCTTGGAGCTGTGTTGAGGCAAATCGCTTTCAAATTTATCACTCGGCGAAAAACAGTCTCTTGGCTACTCGCACTATCACTAGTATAAAAACCATTTTTAACATACAGCTTAGACAAAGGATTATTTATAGCATCATCAAAATTACTCTCAACTATTTGGACTGTATTATTTCCGGTAGAACTGGCATAAGAATAATTAAAATTCAAACCACTATCCCAGTCATACAAATCTATGTCTAGATCGCTTGTATCAATATCAATATTGGCCTCACGCGCTAGCCAATTACTGTCGCGAATATTACGCATAATCTCAATACCCTCTCTGGCTAAATCCGCGGCTACCACCCTATTATAATTTTCTTTAACTGTATTTAAATTATTCAAGGACAAAGAAAAAGCCGCTAAAATGCCAATAAAAAACACCGCAATAGCGATCAATAACTCGACCAAAGTAAACCCGGTTAGAGAATCACGACCCATAAAAATTTTTATACTAGAAAATTTATTTGTAATTTTATTTACTTGCTTACACAAATTAAAATTAATAAAATTCTCTAACTGGGTAAAGCCCGTCATGGAGTCGCTAAATTTAAAAATATTTATTCCTGCTAATTTTTTACCCACCATTATTATTACTTTAATATAAAGCCGTAAAAATTAATTATTTTTTCTTAAATACACGGTAGTGGATCAATATCTCCCAACCATTGACAATCCAGACAGTACCCGTGTACGTGGCTAGGGCAACAATTTGGCGGATCAACAAGACCACCGCAATCACCGTGTGAATTTATATCAAGACATGAATAAAGCCAACCGATATTAGGACATTCCAGATAATTATCTCTGTCCAGACCATCAACTATTTCACATGTTTCAGACTGCATGATATAGCTATCACCGCAAGTGTTAATAATACAGTCTGGCCGGCAACTAGGATCAGACACGCCGTTTACAGTTGGTTCACAAGCTTCCCCAAGCTCTATAACGTCATTGCCACAAACTGGCCGGTTGGTGTCATAGGTAGTAGACAAATTGCTCCAAGTAAAATCATCGCTAGTTTTCTGACCGATAGTTATGGTTGATTTATAATAAATAGGCAGTGACTCTTCAAGAAATCCGTAATATATATCTATTTGATATTCACCTGTAGCGCTAGCATAAAAACCGGCTGGCTCAAAAATATTCTCAGTTTTAAAAACAAATCGTTTTTCACCTGTTGCACCCGTTGCATTAATCGCCGCTTCATAGCCATTATAATAATTCGGATCAACCAAGCGAAAAGCCACATTGGCTAAGGTGACTGTTTTTAAAACATTAGAAGTACTACCAGCATATAATTTATAATAGCTTTTATCGCCCGCCGTGCCATCACCATTGTGGAAAAAAATGCCATAGCCATTGCTTGGGAAGCTGCCGTTGTAGGTGGCCCTGGTAGCGGCCATGCTTCGCACATAGCGAATATCAGCCGCCAATCTAGTGGTATCCATCCTTAGTAAGGCAATAGTATCTGGTCTCATGTTGACCACAAAAAAAACAGACATTATGCCAATAATTACTATCACAGCCATAACCTCAATCAAAGTAAACGCTGAACTATTATTCCAACGCATATTATTAAAACAATAATAAATTAAAATACCATTTGATAATTTCACTGCCATATAGCAAACTAGCAAACGTCGCCACAGTCAAAAAAGTACCAAAAGGCACCCTGTCACTCCACTGTTTTCTTTTGCTCAAAATCAGAAAAATACTAATAATACTGCCCAAGGTATAGGCCAAGATCAAAGCCAATAGCACCTGTGGCCAGCCAAGTAGCGCGCCCATCAAAAGCCCAATGCGTATATCTCCCCCGCCAATCCAACGGCCTTTGGACACCACAAACTGCATTAAGAAAAATCCTGCTCCCACTAGGCAAGCCAGTAAAACTTTAAAAATATTGCCACCCAAAATAATATTGAACACAAAGGCAATAACGGCCGCCGGTAAAACTACGGCATCAGCCACCAGATAATATTTCCAATCAAAAACAAAAATTATAATCAAAAAAGCCGTGGCTACCCACCAGTTGAGCAGTGCCAAGTACTGCCAATAAGTGGCCTGATAAATATCAGGGGGCATGACGCTGGTATACACCAAAACCAAGCTCAGGGCTGTAAATAACTCCACCAAAGGATATTGGATGGAAAATTTGTGCTTACAATGCCGACACTTGCCTCTTAGATAAAAATAGCTAAAAAAAGGCACCAAATCTCTGACCATGAGCTGATGCTGACAAAAAAGGCACTTGGATCTTCCCTTAACAAAGGTCTCTTGGCGATGCAAACGAAAAACTACCACATTCAAGAAACTCCCTAAAAATAGACCAAAAATAAAAATTAAAGCTATTAACATAATAGCTTTATTATAACATATTTAAGGGCTTGTGGGCTAATGACCTACTTTTGTTCGAGCAAGGTTACGCAAAGCGGAACCGCATCGAGAACTCTAGTGCAGTCGAAAATTGCATTTCATGGATTTCTCGACTCGCTCCGCTCGCTCGAAGAAATTACATAATTTTACCCCACTGTCCATTAATGAGTTTTTCTTTTTTGATCCTGCTCCAATCTTTTATTTCTTTTTCTCTATATCTCGCACAATCAAAATCATCATATTCCTCAACATAGATCAATTTTTTAATCCCATGCTTAGCTGTAAATTTAGAACCTAAACCACTTAAATGTTGATCAAGCCTTTTACTGACATCATTAGTTAAACCAACGTAATAAAGATCATCCTTGCAGAGGATAATATAAACAAACCATGATTTTTCTTTTTTAGACATCGCTTTTCTTAATAACGATTAGTATGTTTATTTGGGTTCTGCTTTTTGTTCGAGCGAAGTCGAGAACTAATATTTTATAAACTTCTCGACTCCCCCTTCGGTGTCGCTCGAAGAAATAAGCTTTTGTTCGAGTAAGGTTATGCGAATCATAACCGCATCGAGAACTAACAAATCTTACAAATCCACGCAATACAGCAACGCTTCTTTCAGGATCCGACAACGGCCACCTTTGAACTTATTCACACCCCAAGCTGGCCAAGAATTATTCACCGAAAAATCTAGCTGATAATCATCATTCTGAATAGCCAAAGTAGTGTCCTCTGGCCAGACAACATTATTAACATAAAATATCTGCGAACCACTTTCATTGACTCCTTGATCAGAAATATACTTAAGCTTATCAATAGTGATTTTGTCAATCTCCGGATAAGAACGATAAAGAGAATAATATTTTTCCAAAGCCCCGACTAGCAGTCTGGCATTGACTGCTGTCTGCACATCACGACTGCGACTATTGTTGTAATTAGTAACTAGTACAATACCAATAATAGCCAAGACCATCAGCCCAATAAAAATTGCTTTAGTTTTTAAACTATATCTATCTAGTATCATATTTCTAAATTATTCGACCCAGCGTGTCGGCCCGACCTCGCGGGTCTATCCTCATATGTCAGTTTTAGTACAGCCATCCTGAGTACAAGTCACAGTCGCAATATCAGTAATAGCACTAAAAGAAAAACTATTGGCCCCCTGATCACTGTCACAAAGGCCTTCGTCTACACCCATGGGGACGCGTGGCCACTCACTGTCAGAGCCATTACACAAAAGATCTTCCTCTTGCCAAACTCGCGTGCCGTCACAAGCCACACCAGTACTATCTCTCAAATCCTGTTGAGCATCCTGACACAAAACAGCGGCCGAAATAAGACCAGACAAGGCCTTCTCAGCAGCCGCCACGCGCGCCAGCTTCCTGGCTCTATCCATACGCACCACTTGATAAGCCCCTAAGATACCAATAATGGCTATAACTACCAATATTTCTATTAAACCAAAACCTTTTCTCTGCATATAATATATTATACCATAATATTTGGAGTAACAAAAAACCCTACGCGAAATAGCGAGGGAATTTTGTTTTTGAACTATAATAAATGCTACGAACAATAAGTAGCAGTTTGATTGGTAGCAGAAACACAACCATTTTGATTACATGTTATGCTCTCCCATGAACCAGGTGTACCTGATTCTAAACCAATCTCCCATGTGCCATTTTGCGGATCCGCCTCAATGACGCAAGGTGTATAACCAGTTGGTGCTGTTGGCCATAATTGACCAATGGCATTACCAGCCGCTAATCCACAAATATCTGCAGTAACAAGATAAGGATTTAATACAGCAGTGGTGTCTTTATCTTGACACAAAACAATAGCGCCAGAAAGACTGGAACCCCAAGCTTTGGCAGCGGCTACTTTGGCTTTGTTTCTAGCTTGGTTCAAGTTAACAACGGCCACGACTGACAAAATACCGATAATGGCAATAACCACTAACAACTCAATTAAAGTAAAACCTTTTTTCATTGTTGTTTCACCTCCCTTCAAATACCCAAGGCAATAATCTATAGCTTGAGATCCCCAAAGCTCTAAATAAATCCTTGGTTTTTTTAATTATTAAATTAATAAATACTTCTTATATTATATCACAAAATAAGCCGAGCAACAATTTGCTAATCAATATTTTGGGCTACTTTGTACATAGGCAACATAATAGCCGCTACTATACCACCCACACCCACACCCATCAGTATCAAAATTAGTGGCTCAATCAAAGTGGTCATATTGGCTACCATAGTATTGATTTCTCGACTATAAAAATCACTTAAGCGCTCCAAAATAGTGTCAATGCGACCGGTCTTTTCACCCACAATCATCATCTGGGAAAGCATTTTGGGTACAAGGGGAGACTTGGCAAACAAAGTAGAAATAGAATTACCGGCCTCTACCTCAGCCACGGTCTTCATAATCAAATCAGCGTAAGCTTTGTTGTCCACCACCTCAGCCGTAATACGCAAGGCCATAGAAATCGGCACTCCGCCTTTGATCAGCGTATGCAAGCTCCTCGTAAAACGCACTAAATATATTTTCTTAAACAGTCCACCAAAGATGGGAATTTTGATCTTGATAGAGTCCCACATATTTTTACCACTTTGGCTCTTGGTCCAATACACAAAAATAAAAGCTAATATTAATAATATAAAAAGAATATAATACCAAGAGCTGACCATAAAATCAGAAATAGCAATCAGCCAATTGGTGATAGCTGGCAATTCGGCGCCGCTTTCTTTGAGCATGGGCGTCAATTTGGGCAAAATATAGACCATCATCAAGACACTGACCCCAACCAAACCCACCAGAATCACCACTGGATAAATCATGGCGCCTTTGATGCGAGCCACCAGATCATAATCTTTTTCCATTTGGTCGGCTAGGTACTCCAAGACCTCCTCCAGACGGCCAGAAGTCTCACCGCTTTTTATCATGGCCACAAAAAAATTGCTGAATATCTTGCTGTGCTTACTCATGGCATCAGATAGCTTCATGCCACCATCCACATCATTGGCAATTTCTATTATCTTGTCGGTGAACACTGGGTTACTAGTCTGCTGGGACAAAATACGCAAGGCCTGCACAATCGGAATAGTAGCGCTGATCATCACCGCCAACTGCCGAGAAAATATCACCAAATCTTTTTGGTTGACTCCGCCGAGATTGATATTGATGCCTTTGAAATTCTTTTTCTTGCCCGCCACCAGTGACAAGACAATCAAACCGCGCTCACCCAAAAGCTCGGCGGCCTCGTTTTCTCCGGGCGCCTCTACGATGCCCGACAGTGACTCGCCATCCATGCTCCTAGCTCTGTATTTATAAGTGGCCATAATTATTGTTTGAAATTCTGCTTAAATACTTGCGGGTTTCCTGCTACCTTCATAGCATCTTCAGGGTTGACCTCTCCGGCTTTGACTAGGTCAGACAGTGATTTGTCAAAATAGACCATACCCTCTTCCCGCGAAGTCTGCATGATGCTATTGAGTTGATAAAGATGATTATCCTTAATACTGGATCTGACGGCTGGGGTGTTGGTCAGCACTTCGCAAGCCAATCGTAAGCCCCCGCCCACTCGAGGCAATAGTCGCTGGCCAATAGCTACCAACAATACTTCGGCTAGCAGATTCTGACCCCAAGCTTTTTTGTCCGGCCCCAAGTTGCTGATAAAGCGGTCTAGACTGGAGATGATAGACTCGGTTTCCATGACTATAATGACTAATTTTCCGCTTTCGACTAGCTCGAGCGCCGACTCTTCCAAACCATCTTCTACCATACCACCGATAAATACCACATCAACATCCTCTTCTTTTATGGCCTCTAGGCCTTTGAGGTAGCTGGGCGTGTCGCGGCCGACTTGGCGCTGTTCGATGATTGATTGGTTGTTGACAAACAAATATTCAATGGGATTTTCCAATATTTGGATATGGAGGCCGCGATTGTGATTGAGAGTTTCTATTAAAGAAGCCGCGGTAGTGGTGCGTCCACTGCCAAATGGTCCAGTGATGATGATTAGGCCGGAATTTTTGGTCAATGCCTGTGTCACTGCTTGGGGTATGCCCAAATCTTTGGGTGACATAATAAAAGGCGGTATCATCCGAAAAGACAGGGCCAAAAATCCTTTTTGATAAAAAACTTTGGCTCGGTATCTGGCGCGCTCATTCCAAGTATAGACAGTGACCACTTCCCGCTCCTTGGTCAGTCGCTCTAATTCGTCTTTGCTCAAAAATGACTCCGCCAAACCATTGATAATATCTGGTGTCATCACCTGCTCTTCACTAACTGTTGATAATTTGCCATCTATCCGCAAAACTGGATTATTGCCAGCCACAAGATGCACATCAGTCGCCTTGCGCTCTGAAGCAATGTTTAATATTTTATTGATTAACAAGGTGTCAGTCATGCTTTATTATTTGTCTAAAATCTTTTTTATTTTACCTACTACCTCTGATGGCACAAAATGGGCCTTGATTAGATAATCAGCGGCTCCCAAAGCAAAACATTGATCAATGTGCTCTTTTTCAGAATAATTAGTCAGCACAATGACTGGTATCTTACTAGTTTCTTGGCTGGCTTTGATGTTTTTTAACACTTCAAAACCATCCATTTCTGGCAATTTCAAATCCAGCAGAACCAAATCAGGCAAATCTTTGGCAATCATTTTTAAAGCTTGCACGCCAGTGGTGGCCTGTATGACTTTATAATTTTCCAAATTTAGTTTGGTGGCATACATAGATAATAAAAATCCATCATCCTCTACCACCAGTATCATTTTTTGTTCCATAAAAATTTCTTAATATTAAGATTTGCTGACCCTCATTACTTCTTCCAAGGTAGTCCAACCCAAAGCAACTTTTATCAAGCCATCTTGCTCCATGGTGATAAAATGCTGTTTTTGTAACTCCGCTTCGGCTTGACGCCTATCAAAGCCCTTGGCTACTATTTCTTGAAGCTCACGATCAATACTCATGGCCTCGACTATTGATAAACGGCCTTTGTAGCCAGTCTGGCTACAGTTGGGACAGCCCACGGCTTTATAAAATTTTATATTTTCCACCTTGAAACCACTATAATAAGCTTCCTTGGGTATGGTAGCTAGCTTGCTCTGCACCTGTGCGCTAAGATCGGCTGGCAACTGACTTTCTACCTTGCAACTATTACACAATTTCCTGACCAAGCGTTGAGCCACGACGGCGTTTAAAGTATTAGCCAGCAAAAATGGCTCCACTTTCATATCAAACAAACGGGGTATAGCACCCATGCAGTCATTGGTGTGCAAAGTGGTTAAGACTGAGTGTCCAGTCAAACCAGCATGAATGGCTAACTCAGCTGTTTCATTGTCGCGAATTTCTCCCACCATGATAATATCAGGATCTTGCCTCAAGAGTGAACGCAAACCAGTGGCAAAAGTAAAATTAACCTCGGGCTTGATCTGGGCCTGATTGACTCCGGGAATATAGTACTCCACTGGATCTTCCAAGGTAGCAATATTTATATCTTCTTTATTTAAAAAACTCAAAGCCGCATAAAGAGTGGTTGATTTACCGCTACCGGTAGGCCCTGTCACTAGAAATAGCCCGTGGGGCTCATTGATGCTTTCCATGACAATCTTGGCCTGCAAACCAAAAAATCCTAAGTCAGCAAAAGTCGGCGCTTTATCAGGAGTTTCCAAAAGCCGCATAACTACTTTTTCTTGACCCATCAAGGGCAAAGTAGAAACGCGAATATCAATTTCTTTGTTGTGGACATTGATGCGAATACGACCATCTTGCGGTATGCGAGTTTCATCAATTTTCAAGTTGGCCATGACTTTGATTCTGGATATCAAGGCGGCGTGCACATAAATAGGCAAGACAATGGTCGTGTGCAAAATACCGTCAATTCTATATCTAACTCGACTTTGTTTGTTCACTGGCTCAATATGAATATCCGAAGCGCGCCCTTCAATAGCGTGCCTCAGCACCACCGAAACAATTTTGGAAACTGGAGCGCTTTTGACTACCTCAGATACATCGGTCTGAGCGCCGGTCTCAACATCCATGGTACCAAATATCTCTTCGGCTGTACCCAGGGCCTCGCCTACTTCATGCCCCAAGGTCTCATATTGCTTGATAGCGCTACGATAGCTGTCCTGGGAGATGATATAGTACTTGACGCCATATTGTCGCTTGCGAGCCAAAAAATTAAGGGCTTCAACCGCTTTAAGGTCAGTGGGGTCTACTAGGCCGGCTGATAGATTATCCCCTTCCCGACCAAAAACTACCATATGATAATTATCAGCTAAATCTTGAGGAAAAATATTTAATATTTCACTGGAAATGACTACGCCCATCAAAGAACGATATTCCAAACCATAGAAAATACCCTTGGCCTGCGTCCAATCCTCTTCCGATAAAATAACCATCTGCCTGATGGCATTTTCCATATCAGTAAAAGAAGCGAATTGTTGGTTAGACAATTCGTTGCGTTGAATATCGGTAATATATTGATGGCTAGCCAGCCAGGCCAGTAATTTGTCTGTTTCTTTTTTTATCATGGATTGACCTCAACTTTTGGTTTGTTAAATGGCTCAGGATTCCCCACGCCCTCTTCTATATTTATATTGACACTAAAACCCTGCAATTGCTTGTATTGCTCACTATTAAATAAATCGTCCAAACTATTACTACGCACAAAATTTTTATAATTTTCCTCGGTCAAAATCCGCTCTCGCTGAGCATCAACTTTTTGTTGATTGATTGGCTTGATTTGTCCCATTATTTTCCCCCAAACTTCTATCACTGATATATTTTTTTGCTGTAAATATATAAAGCCGCCAGCCAGAACAATGACTAGACCCAAAGTAATTAATTCCCAAGATAATCTTTTTTTACTTTCCATATTTTATCGATAATATGTCTGGACTGAAAATTGAAATTGCGGTGGAGTTTTTGAATCTTCCTGCAAAGAAGCAAAATTTACTGTTTGGATATCAGTCAAGCGTAAATTTTTCTCCAAGGCATCCAAAAATTCTTTGAATGACTCATAATATGTTTTGTTTTGGCCACCATTGGCTTCTTCCATAGTTACTTCACCATCTGTAGCTTGAGGGCTTATTTTGAAGGCCACCACCAAAGTCTTCAGTGCTATAATATTTTTACTTTTCGTGGTGGTGGCAACTTGAGTAGTAGTATTACCATCTTCATCGCTGACTACTACTTGGGGACTAGACTTTTTTTTGTCCTCGCCGTCAGTGATACTAATATCCAAAAGTTGGAAGCCATATTCCAAGGCCAATCTATCACTCAAAACAAAAAGCTCAGCAATTTGCGGATTGTTGGGTACAATTTCTTTCAAGCGCTCTAAATCAGCCTGACGATTACTCATAATACCTTCATAAGTAGTCTTCAGGGTCTCTAGATTTTTTAATAATTGCTGACTTTTATCTTTATCTACCGAGGTCTGCAGAGCACCCTCGCGTAAAGTATCATTGCTTTTTATTTTTTGTTGAATAAGTATATAGTAACCGCCCAATAGCAAAACTCCCACTAAAATCGCAGTAATAATAATCCAAAAACGATTGAAGAAAAGCAACAATTGTGAGGGCTGTTCAAATTGTACTTGTTTGTCTGGCATAAATATTAGTTTTCTTGACTATAATAAAATAAGTCTTGATTGAGCGATAAAATAATTTGAAAACTGACCGCACCATCTTTATCTTGTTTGGCACTGGTGATACTGGCCTCCTCCACAAATTCTTGAGCTTTTTCAGAATTCAAAACTTTGAGCTGTTTGGCCACACTATCATAGCTATTAGTAGAGGCGTTTAGTGTCAAACCGCCATTAGTACCAACTGCCAGGCCCGAATAATAAACATCGCTGACTGTATATTTTTCTAATAAGCTGAAAAAGTGTGTCCAATAAATATGCTTATTTAGGGCATCCTGAACTACTCTAATTTCTTGGCCCAGGGTGTTAATATTTTTGTTTAATTCCGAAAAAGTTAATATCTTTTTTTCAATTTCAGATATTTGCTGTTTCTGATTATTTTGATTACCTATAATCTTCTGTTGTTCCAACATCAAGTAGCCATAAAGGCCGCCTAATATTGCCAATGACAAGACCAGTCCAAAAGCCAGCAATGAGCCAATTTGTTTCCAGCTCCTGACTTTGGCGGCAACAGGAATCAAGTCCACTATACCACTAAGCAAAGAATTTTTTTCACCAACTTCCGGCATGTGAAATTTCGGCCCAGTGGTCAATGGCTTGGGGATGTCGGTGTTGTCTTCTATGGATGCCATTTTCGGTTCTGGCTCTACTGCTTTTGGCGCAATCGGCATGGCAAAATCATTGACGATTGGCTGGGCTTCAGCTTTTGGTAATTCTGACGTCTGGCTAACTGGCCAGAGTGGAGCGGCACTGACTGGTTGAAGTGGAGCTAAACCCACTTCTTCACTGACTTTTTTGGTCAGATCAAAATTTGTTTCTGGCTGTGTCGTGACACTTACCTGATCATTTATTTTTTTTGGCTTTAGATCATTGCTGTCAGCGCTTTCAGCTGACTTATTCAATTCTTGAAGAACCTTGATGCTTGGCTTGGCTTCTGGCTGATGCACACCATTGCCATTGTATTTCAGGCCATTGCTAAGAGCTGAACTGTCTGATTTTTTGGCTTTTGGCTTTGATTTGAACATGGCCAAAAATCTAGACCAAAAAGACGGACCGTGGGGCTTATTTTCTTTTGACAATTTGGCTTTTTCCGGCACAAAATCCTGAATATGCTCTTCTATTTTAGCTGACATTTTTTCCGGTACTCGCATATCAATGGAAACAACTTTTGGTTGACTATTGGTCTTGTCGTCATTATTGTATTTTATACCCTGACCCAAGGCCGAAACAGTCGGCGTGTCTGAAGTGGCTTTTTTGGGCTTTTGATCATGCTTAAATAATTTTGACCACCAAGAAACTTGCCCACCGCTGAGTTTTGGCTCTTTAAATTTTTCTTTTTTACCAGATATTTTGAAGTCCGGATCAAATTTAAAAATGGGGCGCTTGGATTTATCCTCTCTAGAGCGTAAATTTTCTGGCATTAGATTAATTTTCTTGTCGTCCATTTCAAAAAAATTATATATCGCGCATACCTAGGCCAATAGCCACGGACATGCGTGGACCAATCTCATGCAAAACTGGCTTCAAATCCAAAGGATAAATCACTCTGTCCCAAGGATCACCAATCACCACTGGCAAATTCAAGATGGTGTTCAAATACTGTGGTAAATTTGGTAAAAAAGCGCTACCACCAGTCAAGACAATCTTATCAATCATGGAATTACCTAGGCGCTGATAACTGTCAAAAATAAATTTTATTTCATTGATAACTGGTGTCAAAGATTTTTCAATAACCTCTGGAATGTTTTGGGTATTGCCAGCTGACAAACCAAAATCTCGCTTGAATTGCTCGGCTCGATCTTGGTTGATATTCAAGCTGTTCATAATAGCCTTGGTGATTGACTCACCACCAGTGTCAATACCGCGGTTTAAGACCGGCACTCCTTCTTCAATAATACAAATATCCGAATTACTGGCGCCAATATCCACTACCATGACCGTGGACAAATCATTGCCAATCAAAGAACGCGACAAGGCAAAGGCCTCAGTTTCCAAGCTCAATAAATTAAGCTTGGCTTTTCTAAATATATCAATATAGCGGGCTACTAAATTTTTTGGCGCCGCCGTTAATAAAATACGATAATTTTTGTCATCATCTTTTTTGGCGGCACTTTGATTTTTTACCAAATCAATACCGGCTACTGGCGTGGCTGTGGCCGCTGATTTTTTCCTCTTACCTAATATCTTGTGATCCAAAATCATTTCTTCAATTGGCACGGGAATAAATTTCTTAGCTTCCCACTTGATAGCCGCTTGTAAATCTTTTTTGGGCATGGGTGGCAAAGTGATAATAAAATTGAACACCGAAAAAGTAGGCAAGGCGGCTACTACCTGCTTGGTTTCCATTTTGGATTTGTGAGCGATCAAATTGATATAATCAGCAATAGCTTGGTTATTTTTTTCGGCTGAACCACGCAAAATATTGGCCGCCACCTCAGCGTAACCATAAGTTTTGAGCTTGGCCTGGCCCTTGAAATTTTCCAGCTCCACCAGCTTGATGCTGGAGGTGCCTATATCAACGCCTAAATAGCTAGTAGTATTAGAAAATAAACCCATAATATTTAAAACAATTTTGTTCCTGCTTGCTTATCATTCAACTCACATATTATAACACATTTTTTACTCTCCCACCAAATTTAATAACTAGAAAATCTGGGTATAACTCTACTCATGTCCGTCAAGCCCAATGGCGGATTGGATTGCAGACGTCCATCATTAATAAACCTCTCAGCTGGATCACCGTCAGTATTCACAGAAACTCTACCCAAGACAAACTGTCGAGCTAAAACACTACCTTTAACTTTTAAAAATTTATCATCATCAATAGGAGTCGAAGCTGTTGTGGATTTAAATCGCCCACAACCAGAAGCGGGACAAGCCGTTGATCCATTACCCAAAACAATAAATGTGCCTGCAATCTCTGTAACATCTGAATCTACGGAAACATCACCTTTAACTATCCAAACCAAGGAAGGAATTTTTTTTAAATTATCTATAACACAAGACTCATATCTAATGTCATTTTCTATTTTCATACTACCCTCAACAACGATAATACCAGCCCCGCTTGAACTACTAGCATCACCACACTTCACTACCAAATCAGTACCATCACCAAATTTTACTCCATACCCCAAGTTAAATGGGACGCCAGTCACATGAAATACCTGATTATTAAAAGGATTATTAAATATGTCATTATTAGCATAATTATTAGAACCAACTGTTTTTTCTTCTATGGCTCCACCGTATTTATTATAATCAACTAAGCCAACAGTTTTAGCTACGGTAATCAGACCAGTGTAGTCTAGTTTACCCAAAGCATTTGTGTATTTGGTACTACCCAAATTACTCAAAAAATTAATCAGTGGCCTACTCTCCAACTCACCTTGATACTTTTCAGTCTTTGACACCTCGCTGACAAAGTTTGTAATAGTGCCACCAGATTCTATCAAATAAGAAGCATTGTATTTATTGATTGGTGGCTGATAGCGAGTTACTATCCTATTTTTAGAATAAATATTCCCCTTGTCCACTGAAAAATAGGGCTTGGTACTAGTAGAAATACGTGGCGAAAAATTGACCCAGCCAAAACCTCTGTTGCCAGACGCACTGGACCAGGCATTGTAGCCCCAGCCACACAAAGTGCTGGCGCTAGATAGACCGTGTTGATTATCATAAATCACCCCTCCATCACGATAAAGAGTGGATTTGATGCCAGAACCATCGTCTATCTCACATTTACTACAACGATTGTTATTAAGACCAGAAGCATTGAGAGTGCAGGAATTAGCTAAATTTTCGATTGTACAGTCTGTGCAGTTAAAACCAGATAAAACCTTTTTTAAATCTCCGGCTTGATGAGCAATACACTTGTCACCAGTTATGAAACCGTTACACTGAGCATCTGTTGTACAGGTAGTATCTGGCTGTAGTTGGCAAGTCGAACTATTAGCTGAATAATAAAAATATTCCTGACAATTTTCACAAGTGGACAGAAGATCATCAACCACACAAATATCAGTATTATCAATGCATCCATTCTGGGTAAAGTCGCTACAAGAATTAACACTTTGATCACAAATACAACTACCACCAGAAGTTGCGCATTTATATGTTTTTTCTCTATAACAATTAAAGCAACCCCTCAAAGGATTGTTGGTACTAGTGGCTAAGTTGGGATTATCATCGTCGTGAGTAATTTGAGTAGATAGAATTGTTGCATTGTCTATATAAAATTTTATAGGAAAACCCAGACGATTGGCTTGACTATATCCATTAGTGGTAGTGACTGACTCCATTTTGACGATACTGGCGTAACCTTCGTTATCTGAGCCATAGGGATTTAGGGCATTTATGTATTCGGTTGGTGAGTTTGTATAATTGTACGGCTCATAGCCCTCCTTACAAATATTTACATCACAACTATTAGGAACATCTAACCAACTCAAGGGAGCGTTGAGCCCGCAATAAAAAAGATCCCGATCGCCACAGTCAAAATCATAAGCGCAATTTTTTGCTGGAAACGTTGGGTCGTCTGAGCTTATGTCATAGCAAACGCCAGTACCTAAAGCCGAAGAATCCAAACTAGCCTGCGGGAAAACACACTCCGCGCCACTTGAACAATTTTTATCAAGATAGCACGAAGTCATGGCCGGATCAACAGCCGTAATATCATCAAAAGGTGGCTTATGACCACGAAAATCATTGAGCACGGCTGTTTGCTTTGGAGAATTATCAAAACAAACTCCTTTTAATAAAAAATATTGATCAGCATCATTTTCACAGGCAAATTCACAATCATCGTCATTATTGCAAGAACCACCTGATACCAAGCAAGTATTAGCGACGCACGGGTTACCACAATCATTATCATCATTGCAAGAACTATGTGATATCTGACACTCCTTAGTAATGGTATTACACGAGTTACCACTCGAACAATAATTAGAACTGGAACATGATCCTGAATTAAGACTACCAGATTCACAGGTTCCCGTAACCATAGTGCACTGACAATAGCTAACATCAACTGTGGCGTTACTCATCAAAACGCCATTTTTCGGAGCATTCGTGCCACCAGAGTCAGGATCAGAAAAACAAATCCAACCGGGAGTAGTGTAGTTGGACCCAGCAGGAAGATTACCATCCTCATCTGGCTCCAGAGCCGTACTACCGGCCCAAGCGCAACCTTTTATATAATCCAAATCAACACTCGGTGTGGCTGGATCATTATCGTGATCAACGTTGGGCATGATAGTCATTTTCAAACCCCAAGGACTGGGTGATGCGCAAGAGCCAGTCCCTAAAGCATAGTTACCATCCGGCTCGCCATCACCATCAAAATCATTGGCACAGCTCAAGGCAATCCAGCCCATAGCGTCATTCCAAGCCCAACCAACAATTGGCGTGTTATCTTGATAAACATTTTGTATCAGGGCCTTGGTATCCACGGATTTTTGTAACAAAAAAAAGCCAAAAACAAAAATCAGCATACTTATCACAATACGACTATAAAAATGATAGTGAAAATCAACTTTCATTAATTATTTAATTTAGCACAACCTTCTTCCAAATATAACCACCAAGAGTATTAGTGCTACAAATATACAACTCTCCTGTGTCAGCTCTAAACCAAACTCGGCCTCGTTCAATATTACTATCACAATCAGTGACTAACGGATTAGCGATATTACTAACTAACTTGAAAAAATTACTAGTCATTGTCAAATTGCCACCAATATTAACTGCGCCGGTAAATTGCCCAGCCAAACTGCCCGTGTCTTCAGCCACACCGTTAATCGCTATACCTCCACCGGCAGCTGTACCATAAACTCCATAGGTGCTAACAGCACTACCACGACCCCACAAACCATAAGTGCCACCCTCTCCTTTCACCCCGTAGTATCCCCTGCCATAAACACCGGCTCCGCCAACAAAAATAGCGGTATTAGCTTCACCTCTTACTCCGGCTCCATTATTTGGAAAACCAGAAAAATCGTTGTAACCAGAAATAGCCGGCACAATTCCTGATGTTGTTGAAGCGTAAATTCCTGTTTTAGTATTGCCCCTGACTAATAATTGATAAGCAGTATCTAGGGTTGTGTTTATGGCTACTTCTCCGGTATCTGCAAAAGTGACTCGGTTTTCATTGCCTTTCCAAAAACGCAAATCATTGGAAGCGCTATCATGATATATGCCCCAATGACTATCATCGCCTCCTGCCCCACCAGTTTGAATGTCTATTTCTGCATTTTGTGCGGTCGCTAAAACATGCAACCTGTGGCTCGGAGAATTCGTGCCAATACCGACATTACCACTTGCACTGGGGGTGGTGGTAGTGTAATAAAGTGCCCGGCTAGCAGAATAGTTAATTGCCCAGTCACTAGCCAAGCTAGCCCCACCGCCACTGACGCCATTGATTGTGCCACTGACCAACAAATTACCATTAACACTGACGTCGTCATTCAAAGTAATAGGACCATCAGCGTCAACAATTGTACGAGTGCCTAAATCAAGATCTTGGGCTAAGGGCGTAAAAACAAAATTCTGAAGCAAGCTTGTATTGCTTGGTAAATAATTCGGCTCAACCCAAGCAGCTTGAACCTGTCTAAGAACTACCAAAACGCTCAAAAAAGAAACAATAACAATCAAGGTAGAAAGTGGCCAATTGGCCATCTGTTTTTTCTTTAGCATATTATTATATTTTTTATTTTTT
Organism: Patescibacteria group bacterium; assembly: GCA_041665545.1. Lineage (GTDB taxonomy): Bacteria > Patescibacteriota > Patescibacteriia > UBA1558 > GWA2-36-10 > CALMZN01. The sequence goes on from JBAYIQ010000002.1 coordinate 26,404, forward strand.
AACTCTTATATTATAACATATTTGGAAAGCCAATACTAGATTTGTGGATAAATAATAAAATAAAACTCTATTTGCCAAAAGAGTCATTATTTTATACAATAAAGAGTGGTATTATAAATATTAAAAATAAACACTTATGCCAACTATCGCTATTATTATCTTGGTCGTTGTCGTGGCCTTGATACTTTGGGCCATCGGCATCTACAACGGTTTGATCACTCTCAAAAACCGAGTCAAAGAAGCTTGGTCAGACATTGATGTCCAGCTCAAAAGACGCTATGACTTGATCCCCAACTTGGTTGAGACAGTCAAGGGCTACATGAAGCATGAAGCTGGAGTTTTTGTCAAAGTGACCGAAGCCCGATCGACAGCTATGCAAGCCAAGGGCACAGCCGAAAAAGCCAAGGCCGAAAATGCCTTGTCTGAATCACTAAAAAGCTTGTTTGCCGTGGCCGAGGGCTATCCAGATCTCAAGGCCTCACAAAACTTTTTGCAACTACAAGACGAGATCTCTGACACCGAAAACAAAATTCAGGCCTCTCGCCGCTTCTACAATGGACAGGTGCGCGACTTCAACACCAAAATCCAGGTCTTCCCTAATAATTTTTTTGCCAACCTGATGCACTTTGTGGCTTTTGAATTTTTTGGAATAGAAAACAAAGAAGAAAAAGAAAACGTCAAAGTTCAGTTTTAATTTAAAAAAACCGCCTACCAATTGTCATTCTGGAGCGAAATCCGCAGGACGAAGCGATAGAATCTACAGTTTGATTAAAACCCGTAGATTCTATCGGTCGCTCCGCTCCCTCCAGAATGACGACGAAACAGGCGGTTTTTTATTTTTAACAACTCTGTTTTTGTTCGAGTAAGGTTACGCGAAGCGAAACCGCATCGAGAACTATAGTGCAGTCGAAAATTATATTTCATGGACTTCTCGACTCCCTACGGTCGCTCGAAGAAAAAAAGTTATTATGGATCGCTCAAAGAAATAAGCCCCCCGCAAATTGACACCAAACATCAATAATGTTATATTATCGTAACTATAATCTAAAAAACTATGTATAAGCAAATTGCTAGTAACAAACGAAAAAGCTACTTATTAATGCTTTTATTTTTCGTGGTTTTGGTAGGCATTGTTTGGGTCTATTCCCAATATTTTGGTACAGATTCGGGCTATAGTATGGTTATTTTTGCTGTAATATTGGCCACAGGCATGAACCTAGTCAGCTTTTATGCTGGAGACTCTATTGCCTTGAGTATAGCTGGTGCTAAGCCAATCAACAAAGAAAAAAATCCTTATGTCTATAGAATGGTAGAAAACCTCAGTATCACAGCTGGACTGCCGATGCCCAAAATATATATTATTTCTGACCCAGCCATGAATGCTTTTGCTACTGGACGCGACCCCAAGCACGCCTCCATTGCTCTGACCTCTGGCATTATCGAGGGCTTGGAAAATGAAGAGCTAGAAGGCGTCATTGCTCATGAACTTTCACATGTCAAAAATTATGACATCCGCCTGATGATGATAGTAATAGTCTGTGTTGGCGTCATTGCTCTGCTAGCCGACTGGATGACTCGCAGTTTGTTTTGGCGTAACAGGGACAACAATGAACGCGGAAATAACGGAATATTTCTAATTATTGGTTTGGTTTTGGCTATATTATCTCCAATTTTTGCTAAACTCATCCAGCTAGCTATTTCCCGCAAGCGTGAATTTCTAGCTGATGCTTCGGGTGCGCTTTTGACTCGCTACCCAGAGGGATTGGCACGCGCTTTGGAGAAAATATCTAGCCAAAAAAAAGCCCTACGCCACGCCAACAAAGCCACCGCCCATCTCTACATTGCCAATCCTTTTGGTAGTGAGAAAATGGCTAATTTGTTTTCCACACATCCACCGGTGGCAGCACGACTAGCGGCCTTAAGATCTATGTAAAAAAATGAGTACTCAACCACAAAATATCTTAAATAAATTTACTTACCACTTTAAGCGTGTTTTGATTAACGCCCAGAATTTGGCTTTGGCCAAAAAAAATACTGAAATAGAGCCGGAAGATTTGCTAGTTTCGCTATTTACTACCAAAGGCGCCTTGGGCTCTGATATTTTGATAAAACATAATGTCAAAATTGATTTAGGCAACCCCAATAATAGTATTGATTTTGAAATTGTAGCTACTGTGGATCCAAGTCATTTACCACAACCCTCTACCCTAGCCCAACGGGTTATTGAACGAGCGGTTATTGCGGCTTACAAATTTCAGCACAAATATGTGGGCACTGAACACTTGCTCTACGGCTTCATGGACACGGCTGATGAAAATATTGCTGTTATTTTACAAAAGGCCAATATCAATTCCCACAATTTGAAACAGCACTTGAATATGGTGCTAAAAAGCAACAACAAATTCAATGATTTAAGCGCCGAAGAAAATACTGTCAAAGACTTGGACGCTCTCTTTGATGAAAACGCACCCGAGCCAAATCCCCTGGACATCTACACTATCAATCTGACTAGCGCCGAGGTGCAAAAAGACATTGACCCAGTCATCGGTCGCCAAAAAGAATTGGATAGATTGATTGAGATCCTATCACGGCGCACAAAAAATAATCCCGTGCTTTTGGGTGATGCTGGCGTGGGCAAAACCGCCATCATTGAAGGTTTGGCCAAAAGAATTTTGGAAGGCCAAGTGCCTGATGTTTTGCTAAACAAAACTATCTTGAATTTGGATCTATCTGCCCTGATTGCCGGCACTATGTACAGAGGCGAGTTTGAAAATCGCCTCAAGCAAGTCATTAATGAAATAAAAAACAACCCCAATATAATTATTTTTATTGACGAATTGCACACCATCATGGGCGCAGGAGCGACTGCTGGCTCACTGGACGCGGCCAATATCTTGAAGCCGGCTCTGGCCAGGGGCTACTTGCGCTGTATTGGTGCCACTACTTTTGAGGAATACAAAAAACACATTGAAACTGACCGCGCTTTGGAAAGACGCTTTCAGTCTGTAGTCATCAATGAATCCAGTGAAAAAGAAACCTTGGAAATTCTCAAGGGTTTGAAAAAAAATTACGAAAAATTCCACCAAGTCAACATCAAAGACGAGGCCTTGGAGGCGGCTGTACTTTTGAGCAAACGATTTTTGCCAGACAAAAAACTACCAGACAAGGCCATTGATTTGATTGACGAAGCTTCGGCTCGACTCAAGGTCAGGCAAACCAAACGCAGTCTAGCTAAAGAAATCAGAAAACTAGAAGAACAAGCGCAAAATTGCCAAAACAATAAACGCCAAGCTATTTTGTCTGAAGATTATTTGGACGCTCTCAAATACCGCGATGAAGAAGAAGTGATATTAACCCAATTGGTCGGCCTACAAGCCCAAGAAGACAAACAAAAACAATCTAGTCTTGGCGAAATCACAAGCATTGATATTGCCGAAATAATTTCGGAAATGAGCCAAGTACCTGTAGGCGATCTAACAGCCACTGATCAGCAAAACCTCATCCAATTGGAAGAAAAAATTGGTCGCTATGTTTTTGGTCAAGAAAATGCTCTACAAACCATTGCTCAAACCATCCGCCAAGCCAAAGCGGGCTTAACTGACAAAAACAAGCCATTGGCTTCATTTATGTTTTTGGGACCATCCGGAGTCGGTAAAACCGAAACTGCTAAGCAATTAGCCAATTTTGTTTTTGGTGGCAAACATAATTTATTGCGCATTGACATGTCAGAGTTTTCTGAAAGCTTCAATATTTCCAAATTGATTGGCTCTCCGGCTGGCTATGTGGGCTATCGCGAAGGCAATAAATTGACTGACACCATAAAAAATAAACCCTACACTTTAATATTGTTTGATGAAATTGAAAAAGCTCACGCTGATATTTTTAATCTGTTATTACCGATCTTAGAGGAGGGCGAATTGACTGATGCTACTGGTCGGACCATAAATTTCCGCAATTGTGTTATTATCATGACCTCCAACATTGGCCTGCCAGAATTCAATCACGAAGCAATCATGGGCTTTGATCTTGGTAATGAAAACAACAGCCAGTTCAAACATGTGTCCAACAAAGTATTGAGCAGTTTGAGCAAACATTTTCCCCCGGAGTTTATCAACCGCTTAAATGGGGCCGTAGTTTTTGACCCCATCAGCAAAGAAGCGGCCAACAAAATAATCAAACAAGAAATCAAACAATTGTCCCAAACCTTGTCTGACCAGGATATACGGCTGACTATACCAGTTAGCGTCACTAATAAATTGCTGACTATGGCGCCAGAGTACATTCAGACTGGCGCTCGTGGCTTGAAAAAAATAGTTGATCAGGAATTAGCCAATCCTATAGCTAAAATATTGCTAAGTAAAAAAACCAAAAATATCCGCGCCAGCTTGATAAAAGAAAAAATAGTTTTGAAATAATTTTTCTTCGAGCGATCCCGAGCAAAGCCGAGGGAGAGTCGAGAAGTTCTCGACTGCGCTCGAACAAATATTATATAAGAAAAGCGATGATTCCCGTTAGAAATTCCCAATGGTTTGTTTATATTATCCTGTGCAAGGATGATCTTTATTATGTTGGCCTAACCAATGACATTAGTAAGAGATTTGATCAACACTTGAGTGGCCTGGGATCAAAATTTACCGCTAAACACGGGGTGAAAGAGTTAGTTTATGTGGAGTAATATGATGATTTTGATTGTGCGAGATATAGAGAAAAAGAAATAAAAGATTGGAGCAGGATCAAAAAAGAAAAACTCATTAATGGGCAGTGGGGTAAAATTATGTAATTTCTTCGAGCGACCATGGGGAGTCGAGAAGTTAATGAAATACTAGTTCTCGACTGCGCTCGAACAAATATTATTTAAGAAAACAATGATTCCTTTTAGCCAATATCTAAATAATTTTTTAGATTATATATTCCCTCAATTTTGTTTGGGCTGTAAGCAAGAAGGAAATATATTTTGTGATTCTTGTCTAAACAAATTAGAATTACTACCCGACAACCAGAAACCCTGGCCTGAGGAAAATTTTTTGTTTGATGAGTGCCATATTTGCCTTGATTATCACGATCCAGTTGTCAAAAAATTAATTAAAAAATATAAATATGGCTATTTTGACAACTTGGCCAATCCAATTGCCGCGGTCTATATCAAAAAAATAAACAATTTAAATTTAAATAATGCTTTTATTATCTGCAATGTTCCTCTGCACAAACGCAAAAAGAAAAAACGTGGCTTTGACCAAACCGAATTAATTGCCAAAAAAATTAGTGCTAATACTCAAATCCCCTATTTTGATTTATTAAACCGCCAGCGTTTCACCAAAGCACAAGCCGAGCTTGATAAAGAGCAACGACAAAAAAATATGTCGCAAGCTTTTGTGATTAACAAAAAAATTAACTCACTGGAGTTAATTAATCACCCTGTATTATTGATTGACGATATTGCCACCACTGGCACCACTCTGAATGAGGCCTCTCGTGCCCTCCAACAAGCTGGTTTTAAACAAATTATTTGCCTAGCCTTAGCTAAAAACTAAAAACGCAGCCTATACAATTTTTTCTGGTGATTCCATTATTTAAATTCACTAAAGGTAATTACAGAAAGATTGTCCATATTGTGGCCATAGTGCTTGAAAACTTCCCGCGCATCGCCATCAAATCTTTTTTCCCAATCAATCTCTAGTTGATTACAGATATTTTTTAGAGATTCCACTGACGCTCCTTCCAGCTCCACATAAGCTGGTGTCTTTGGCCAGGTGTCAATATCAATAATTACATCGCCAAGTTGGAATGTGTGTCGATATTTTTCTATTTGTCGTATAGCCCTTAATCCAATTTTATTAAAAAGTTCCGAACATTTATTTAAATCCGATACTTCCAGTTCAATTTCCTCAGCACTGTCTACTGTCTGTTTTTCGTTACTTTTATAGGTCAGCTTTATTTTACCTTTGGTTTTTCGGAGTCGTACAAATTTATTCTTCCCCTTCCATGACATAGCTTGATCATAGAAAATTATTTCCTCCAGTTTTTCCTCATCTTTATCAATAGCGCCAAGCGAAACGAGTTTTTTCATGAGCTCGTCTTTGTTTATATCAAGAAATCTTGTTTCTATTTCTTTTTCCATAATATCTGTTTAAAAAACTTGGCGGAGAGTGAAGCCCGCCGTCGCTTCGCTTTGGCGGTACTTTGGCGGGTAAAGATTCTCACCGATAAATAATCTGGCGGAGAGTGAGGGATTCGAACCCCCGATCCCCTTGCAGGGATAACAGTTTTCAAGACTGTCGCATTCGACCGCTCTGCCAACTCTCCGGGTCTATAATAAATTGTAAGCTTTGTTGTTTTTTATTAGTAAGTGGTTGAGGGTTTGAAAAACCCGAAACCACGAGCGAGCCCAAGCTATGCTTGGGCGAGTCGAGTGGTGACCCCGGCAGGAATCGAACCTGCAACCTTTTGGACCGCAACCAAACGCTCTATCCATTGAGCTACGAGGCCATGTTAAAAAAATTATTGGTTTATTTTTGTTTTACGAAATTTTTTGCGGAAGTAATAAAAAATTAAAGCCAGAACCGCAATTATTAAAATAACATCTAACACTTCGCTGTATTTACGAACCAAAGCCCAATTATCTCCTAAAGAGTAGCCAGCATAAGCCAATATTGAATTCCAAAGGCCAGCTCCCAAAGTGGTGTAGATAATAAATTTTCCTAATTTCATTTTGCCAGTGCCAGCGGGAATGGAAATCAAGTGTCTAACTATTGGAATAAAACGGCTAATAAAAATTGTTTTATCCCCAAATTTATTAAAAAAATTTTCAGTTTTTACTAAATGATGTTCATTGAGTAAAAACCATTTACCGTATTTAATTATCAAAGGGCGTCCACCATATAGACCCAAGCCATAGGAAAGCAGTGAGCCGATAATACTACCAATGGTGCTGCTAATAACAATTAAGACAAAAGACATCTGTCCAGAATGCCACAGGAAGCCAGCAAAAGGCATGACCGCCTCACTGGGCACGGGCAGTATCATGCTCTCCAAAACCATCAAAAATCCTAAGCCATAATAAGAACCAGCCGAAATAATATTAGTGAAAAGATCAACCAGGTATTCAACCATTTTTTATTTTTTAATTTAAACTAGTTTATTCGACACTAAATTATGGTGGCGGAGAGGGCGAGATTCGAACTCGCGGACCAGTTTAACCCGGTCAACAACTTAGCAGGTTGCTGCTTTAAGCCACTCAGCCACCTCTCCACAGTAATACATCAATTAAATTTCCCGAAAAAATTTATTACAAATAAAATATAAATTGGCAATTAAGCCCCGTATATGAGCGTAGCGAATTGTACGGGGCACCTCTCCGTGCATAAATCAGCTTATATAGTAATATATTTTGTTGATTTTGGCAAGGGTGCTAATGTTCAAAATAAACAGCCTATTTTTTGTTTACCAAACATATTGACACTGCATTTTGGCTGTGATATATTGCCTTGTTATCAATCAGAACCTACCACCATCAACCCTTGGGAGGCGTGCAAATGTCTAGGGTCAAAAAGGTGTGCCTGATCGTTCCCTTGGCCTGTGATCTGGCTGAGCAAGGCCGCAAGCTTGGACCCGAATCAATCTGGCGCTTGAGAAAAGCGCTCGGAGTCTATTACTCAAAACTAGCCGACGGCTGGCAGGTCATGTTCACCTTCAGCGCTGGCATGGCTCCGCCCAAAAGCTGTCCCAATCAGACCATGTCCATGAGTTTTCTTCAGCGGCAATTCTTAAGCTATTTAGGAGTTGCCGACCAACACATGGGCTACACCACCAAACCAAGCTGGGGAAGCCGTGCCGAAATGGCCGAGGCCTTGACTCAGGCCAACACCATGGGTCAAGGAGAAATCGAAGTCATCTTCGTCTCCAGCTGGTACCACCTGCCCCGCCTGCGCCTACTTCTCCGCCAGCACCTTGGGGCTGAAAAGGCCAGACTCAACATCACTATCAGCTTCAATGCTTCTCGCGGTCGGCTCATCAACGCCCTCAAGGAGCCAGCCAAGTTGTTGGTGCAGTTCTTGGGCCTAGCGTGAGCCCTCGTTGTGTGTGCGGCGGCGATCCATCGGGATCGCCGCCGCCTTTTTTATTTTCCGGCTAATATGTTATAATATAGGCATAATATAAAAATATGGCTAATGAAAAAAAAGAACCAACAGATGCTAAGGAAACTAGCAACCAAATCGGTAATTATGTCGATTATGGACAAATTTTGGCTTCCTGGCAGTTTCCCGAACACATAAAACACGAACGTAGCTTAAAGTGGTATGTTTTCTTTTTTCTGATACTAGCGGCCATTATTTTGGTCTCAATAGTTGGACTAGACATTACTTTTTTTAGGATCGCCGGCGGACCATTTGCCCTGACCATTGATAAAGGTAATTATTTATTCGTGATTTTGATTGTTTTGTTCCTGATACTGTATTTTTACTATGAACGCAAAGAAATAGAAAATATAGTTATATTTTTGACTGAAGATGGTGTGGTTATCAACAACAAATTAATTGAATATAGCTCCTTGGACCACTTTTATATTGTCTATTATCCACCAAAAATACAAAATCTATACTTACAGCCCAAAAATATACTACGACCAGTGATTGTCGTACCCTTGGAAAATGAAAATCCAATTGAAGTCCGAGAAATTTTACTGCGCTACCTCGAAGAAAATCTAGAAAAGGAAGAAATGCCAGCCAGCGAGTCCTTATCAAAAGTTTTAAAATTATAATTACTAATACACCCTTCTAACAATAAGCTGAACCTCGCGTTCAGCTTATTTGGCCTAATATGGCAAAAAATTTTTTTTATCATACTCCTCTCTCTGAATTGCACGCTATAACTTCTGGCCTGCAAAAAGATTTTAATAAATTAGAAATAAAAACAGTCGGCGATCTGCTGTGGTATTTTCCTTTTAGATATGACGACTTAAGTGAAGTAAAAAAAATTAGCGAGCTGACTGATGACGAGCTAACTACTATCAAAGTAAGTATTTTAAAAATACGCTCTTTTCGCTCTTGGAAAAGAAAAATAATGATTACCGAAATCGTAGTCACTGATGGTGAGGAACAATTGACCGCTACTTGGTTTAATCAAAAATTTGTCAGCCAAATATTAAAAATCGGCGATGAAGTTTTTTTGAACGGCAAACTGCAAATGAAGGGCACCAAATATCTAATGTCCAATCCTAGCTATGAAAAAGTCAAAGACCGACCTCTGCATAGCGCCCGCTTGGTGCCCAACTATCATCTCAGTGGGAAAATAACCCAAAAACAATTGCGTTTTGTGATTGATAAGGCCCTAAAAATAGCCCCTAGCGTCGAAGACCCCTTTCCCGTGGAAATATTAAACAAAGAAAAATACCCCTGGCTGTTTGAAGCCCTAGAGCAAATTCATTTTCCCGGTGATTTAGTTCATTTGGAAAAAGCCATTCAAAGACTAAAATTTCAAGAGCTATTTTATCTGCAACTCAAATACCAGCTAGCCAAAAAAGATTACCAAAACAACCCCACTTATCAAATACCAACTGCTAAAATATTTTTAAATAAAATAATCAAAAATTTACCATTCCGACTGACCGCTGATCAGCTAGAATCCTTAGATGAAGTATTGAGCGATATTGCTAAAACCCAACCCATGAATCGACTGTTGGAGGGCGATGTTGGCTCGGGCAAGACAATAGTGGCCATGCTATCTGCTTTTAGCGTCATAAAAAACGGACAGCAAGTGGCTTTCATGGCGCCCACTGAAATATTGGCCCGCCAACACTACCTAAATGCTCTGAAATTATGGCCCACGCTTTTAGCCAAAAATACCGCCCTATTGAGCAGTAGCCAACAATTAGTGGGCTTGGAAGAAAAATCAACTAAACAAAATATTTCTAAATTATTAGCCAATGGCAAAATAAAATTAATTTTTGGCACCCATAGCTTGATTCAAGATAATATTTCTTTTAAAGATTTGGCTCTAGTAATTATCGACGAACAGCATCGTTTTGGCGTCAAACAAAGACAGGCCTTGAAAACAAAAAATAATAACAATTTTGTGCCACATCTTTTGTCTATGACCGCCACACCCATTCCTCGCACTCTGTCACTCACTCTCTATGGCGATCTAGATATTTCTTTGATTAAAAGCAAACCACTAGGTAGACAAATTGTAAAAACTTTTCTAGTGCCAGAAAAAAAACGGCTTGATGCTTATAATTTTATCCGCGAAAAAATAAAAGCCGGTCAACAAGCTTTTATTATCTGTCCGCTAATAGATGAAAGTGACCCGTCTCGCCAACCAGCTTCGCCAGCGAAGCTGGGCGAGGGCAAGGCCGAGGCGGACAAACTGGGCGCCAAATCAGTACTTAAAGAATACGAAAAAATAAAAAATGAAATTTTCCCAGATTTAAATATTGCCATGCTCCATGGCCAGATGTCAGCCGAAGAAAAAAATGCTGTCATGACTGATTTCAAAGCCAAAAAAAGCTCCATATTGGTAGCCACCTCTGTCATTGAGGTTGGGGTGGATATACCGGGTGCAACTTTGATGCTTATCGAAAGCGCCGAAAGATTCGGACTGTCACAACTGCATCAATTCCGTGGCCGAGTTGGTCGTAATGATTTGGAAAGTTTTTGCCTGCTTTTTACTAGCGACCCCACCAAACAAACCACTAAACGACTCCAAATTTTGACATCAGAAAATGATGGTTTCAAGCTAGCGGAATTGGACTTGGAGCTCCGAGGCAGTGGCTCGATATTTGGTACCAAACAAACCGGCTTGATGCCCTTAAAAATTGCCACTCTTACCGACACTGTCTTATTAAAAAAAGCCCAAGAGTGGGCTCGGAAAATAATAACTAATAAAAAGTATCGCTCACAAACTCAGGTCGTAAAACTGCTTGAGGATCTAAAAACCGAAATGCATTTGGAATAAACTAATCACCTCCACAACGACTAGCGTCTATACCCCACTCACCTCCTACTGGCGCACACTTATCAGCACGATAAGGTATGTCCTCACAACACCAGGTTCTAGAATCTGGATTATTTTCAATTTGACAATCACTATTACTAGAACATGATTTTGTTCTTAAATCTGAACAAATTGTGCTCCAATAACAAACCTCACCTAGTGGAGAGGTGCCATTTTTAAAATTTTTACCATAACAGGCATTAACGCGGCAGTTTGGTTCATCCAAAGCATCCATGAAATATCTAATACCTTCATAACCACTTGAGGAGTAGGTTCTTTCTGATGAAATGGGAAATTCTATTTGCAGACAATCTATAACCGTACTTGGTGCTGTGGCAGCTACTGCTGTTGTATCTAGGCATTTGCCAGTAGCCGTGGCATCAAGGGCTATCTGTTCTGGAGTGGCCTTTACCCACTTACAACTAGGTGCTGGACAAGATTTTTCTATAGTAAACACCGAACAAGTAAGTTTTGGTAAATCCCTGTTCAGTGGCTCAAAAGATACTAAACGCTGACTAATTAGTGATAACAATATATAGCCCCCAAACAAAAGAGCCAAACCAATCAAGGTGCTATTGATCTTGTCTCGAGCACTAGATATTTTGGATGAATTACCACCAGCCAGTAACCACTCCCAGCCAGCATAGACCAACATAAACATAGCCACCACCCCAGCAAACATACCGCCATAGCGGTATATACCAACAATGTATTTGGCTAAAGATGAGCCATCAACTAAAAATGGCTCTCCGGCTGTATAAAGCCCAGGAATAGTCATGGATGGTATAAACTCTAGTGGCGTAGTATTTTCCTTATCAGCGGCTATTACAATATTGGCCAACACAAAACCAAGAGAAAAAATCAGCAATAAAATTATTTTTTTATTTTTCATGAAAAAATTCTATAATCAATTTAATTGAAAGTGCCACCATTCGGTATCAAGTTGTTTAAAACCAGCACTACGCATTGTTTGAAGCAAAACCCATTGAGCATCATACAATCCAGGTACTCCGGCGCAAGGAGCAGGATTGGAGTGATTGTCCATGGCGCAATTGTATGCTTTGTTAATATACCCACAGGTATCAACCGTGGAATTCTTAATGCAAATATCCACCGCTGTTCCAGTTTGGTGAGGAGCATCACAACCTGGTTTAGCCGCTTCATTACACGAGCGACAACCAGTGGGACAAGTATTACCATCCTTATTAATATAACAATCATACAACTCCTTTTGTAAGGCCGTTGTACGATAAGCGCTATTTATTTGTAAACTATGCCCAGGATAGGCATTCAAAAATATTACTGCACTTCCTAGAGCTGAAATTGTCGGGCCAGTCAACCTGCAATCGGTGCACTCCGAACTAAGAATAATACCACTAACTTGTATCGGCTTAACCAATGACTCTGAAGGACAAGCCGTAGACGCCAACGACAAAGCGTCTTTACAAAAACCCAAAACTTTTGGATCTTTTGCCAACTCCTCGGCTGTAGCTGGAATCCAAAAACATCTAGCTTTGGTGCATTCATCTGGTTTACTAAAAGCCATACAAATTGCTTTCACATCAGGCAAAGCTGTATTCAGTGGTTTAAATTTTACTAAATTTTCGCTAATCAAAGAAAGCAAAATATAGCCACCAAATAAAAGTGCTAAGCCAATCAGCGTGCCATTGATCTTGTCTCGAGCACTAGATATTTTGGATGAGTTACCCCCAGCCAGTAGCCATTCCCAGCCAGCATAGACCAGCATAAACATAGCCACCACGCCAGCAAACATACCACCATAACGGTAAATGCCAACAATATATCTGGCTAAAGTTCCTCCATCTACCGTAACTTCCTTTGTGAATTCACTACCGGGTATATCGATGCTCGGTTTGAATTCTATAGCCATTACTAAAAGCGGCAAAAATATTGCTGTTACAAAATAAAAAGTTATTAAAAACTTTTTTAACATTATTTTAATCTTATGCCTTGCAAAGTCCCACTATTTCTATCCATAAAATACAACATAGTGCCATCAGCCGAAACTGATAAATTGTAAGCAGAGTAGGCACCCTCAGAGCCGACTGGACTAGCTAGTAAAGTTTTTACACCAGAATTCAAATCCACACGATAAAAATTGTCTGGATACTGATAGGATATTTCTGGATAAATACCGGCTCCGCGGGGTAGACCTTGAGGCACTGCACAAAACATAGTTGATTCGTCAGTATAGGTGCATTTATCTGGCCAAGTATTGATGCTAAGTGATACTTTGAGATCTCCCATTTCTCCGGTCTTACCACTAGTCACCCACAAATTAGGCAAATAATCAGTCTGCGTATTGTACACGCTATAAACCAAGGAATTGCCGGCTGGTGACCACTTGGAAACAAAACCAGAACCAGCGACCTCAAAAGCTTTGAGACTTTCGCCATTCAAGCCAATGGGGTACACCATTTGTCGCAAATTATCAATACTTTTTTCATGCAAAGCGGCAACTTGGTTGTCCGGCGAATAAACTATTTGCGTACTGTATGACTTGTCGCCAAGTTTTTCTACCAAAGCCAAACCCGAGCCATCATCTTTGGCTGATATAATCCAATTATTATCTGAATCATTTTGACTGGCGTCACTAAACCATTTAGCGGTTATGGCATCGCCCTGTTTGCTAAAAGAAAATTCCTCCATTTCTTTGGGCAAGGTCACTTGTTTTTCTTGCTTAAAATTATACAAAACATTGGCACCATCTGGATACTCAATAATTGCTTTTTCTCCGCTATTGCTCCAAGTAACGTTAGACACACCATAAAATAACTTGTCACTCAACAATTCTATTTGACCATTGGCGTTTATCTTAAAAAATTGCTGTTTGGTCTGATCATAAAAATTTATACCACTAGTGCTTTTGACCAAACCAACCACTGAATCGGCTATGACTTTGTTGACCTCAGTCAGTCCGCCACTAGCTACTTTGGAAACCTTGCTATTATCAAACTGCTGCCCCGGCAAAATCGGTATAGTGTTGGTATTACCATTGGTCGTCTGTGGAGTACCTGTGGCAATATTTGGCAAATTACCACCACTGATATTGTTATTATTCTGATTAGCTGGTGGAACTGATCGAAAAAATACCCAGTACAGGGCAAAACCCAAACCCAAAACCGCTAGCACAAACAAAGTCACAATCAATATTTTTTTTAGACTCATCGGGTTAGAAATTAATTTATATTATTATTTTTTTTAATCATTTTTTATTCACCCTTTAAAATACCCCAAAATACTTTCCAGAAAATACTACTCAAATTACTAAGCGTCTCTAATGGATTTTCATAAACTTGAACCATGAGGGTAATGCCCAGCATTATCATGTTAAAAATCGTAAAAATCACCAACAAGCCAATGAGCCACAATATTATTTCCCCCATACCCAATTTCGGAATAATCTTGGAGCCGAAAATGTTGCCAGCGATAAACTGCACGGTCCAAATCAAAACCGTCAAGAATGCCAGAATGACCGTAGCCCCCATAGCCATGTTGACCGCTCGCCAAGTCAATTTTTGGGCTATTTCTTTTTTTATTTTTTCTTCGGCCTGTTGTTGTAAAACATTGCCATCCTTCTCGCCTTCTTGCTGTTTGGCCTTACCACGCAAAGATTCCAAACGTCGACGCAAAAATCCCTGACTTTTTTCCTCTTGTTCGGCTACTGGGTCTAGCTCCTCTGCTGTATCCGGCACAGAACTAGAAGCTACTCGACGAGCCGCTGCTAAATCCCTTTGATAATTTGCCTGTAAAACTTCGGCCATAATTATTGCCAATAAGCTGCGTCAACTAACCACTGCTTATCACTTTTTACTAAATTAACTTTTATATCTTGATATAATGTATTAGAAACTAATTTACCATCCACCGACTTTGTTTCTTGTCTTTGAGTCTGGACCGTAATATCTGCCCGACTAGCAGAAATACTATTCACCTTCTGGGAAATACTCTTAGTGGTAATTCCTGTATAGCTTGTGGCCTTATAATCCATTTCTAAATTTTTTAAATAAATAGCCATCTTGTCAGTACACTGACCGAGAACTTGCTTGATATTTTCTCCTGGCAAGTCCGAGGAATAAGTGCCATAACGCTCAGCAAAATTCAGGGCTGTTTGGATGGCCAATAATTCGTCATTACTAACAATTGGCGACACTTCTTTGTATTGCAAATTGGCACTAGCCGGTTTAAACTCTGGCAATTGGTTACTATTTTTATCATTGGGCTTTTGTCCAAAATCAGTCAATTTGAAGGCCAAGAACAGAGCCACGGCAACTATTATAACCACCAAGGCAATTATAATTATTTTTTTTCTTTTTACTGCATCCATATATTTTATATTTACCCCGTTAAATAGAATTAAAGCCACGCTTTAATTCTAAATTTATTTTATTAGTGTATTTTGTTTTCATAAAACCATTATTTATTTCTTGCTTAAATATATTACTTGGAAAATAAATTTATTTAACGGGGTGAATTATTTTTCTTCCGCGATCATAGATTCCTCAAACTCTTTTTTGGATTGCTCAATTTCCAACAACTGTCTAGGGTCAGAAGTGATGATTAGATGTTCAGCGTATGAGGCCTGCACTTTGATAGCGGCGTGCTTGGCTCCAGCAAAAAATATACCCTCGCCCACTCCTGATTCTAAGAGTAAATATTTTTCCCCTTCAGTCAACATGAATGTCTTTTGGATCAAATTGACAGCGGCTGGTGACTGCTTGAGCAACAATTGCATTGAAGAGTTGGTGACGATGGCATTACCAAATGGCGAAGTCAAAAAGTCATTGACATCTTGAGTGATGGTAGTGACGCCAAGATAATACTTACGACAACGCTTGACCAGAGCAAACATAAATTTGGCACTATCATCATGACGCATCATAATCCAAGCTTCGTCAACTACCAAAATGCGCCGTTTCAATTCACTACGAATAATATTCCAAATATAGTTCACAATAACATACATGGCAATTGGCCGGAGCTCATCTTCCAAGTCCCTGATACAAAAGACGATCAATTGATTGTTGACCTTGACATTGGTTGGACTATTGAATAGACCGGAAAAAGTACCTTCAGTATATTTCTTGATCCTCAAAGCCATATCTTCTCCGCCCTCCATGCTGAGTAAAACCTCTTCCAAATCAGACATCAACGGTGGCTCAATATTACTCAAATCACTGGCTGGCGTAATATCTTTTTTGGCATAAGTCTCGATCAAGGCCCGATCCAATAAAGAATCCTCAGTATTGGTGACATTACCTATCATCAAGCGAATCAAGCCTTTGAGAGTAATTACCGCGCTACGCAATATATCCTCTGGTTTGCTATCGCCACCAATACCACGCGGTAGATCAAAAGGATTGAGCTTGCTTTCGGAGTTCAAAGACACGTTGATATAGGCGCCGTTGACAGCTTCTGACAAGTGCTGATATTCATTCTCTGGGTCAATGATAATCACATCAGTGCCCAACATCAAGGAACGCAATACTTCTAGCTTGATGGCGTAACTTTTGCCAGCACCCGAAGTAGCGAAAACGACCATATTGGCATTTTGCAAACTAAAACGATCAAATAATATCAAACTATTGTTGTGACGATTGATACCGTACAAAATTCCTTGATCAGAGGTCAGTTCAGAGGACACAAAGGGAAAAGACGAAGCAATCGGTGAACTGTTCATGTTGGTGGTGATCCCCAGCTCGTCATTACCCAAAGGCAAAGTAGAGTTGAAGCCCTGTTCAGCTTGCCACAAAGCCCGGCGAGAATAAATCAACTGTGTGCCTAGTAAATTTTCAATGCGATCAGAGACAAGATCTAATTCTGTTTTGTCTTTGGCGTACAAAGTAATATAAAGGGCAAATTGAAAAAACTTTTCACTGCCTTGCGACAAGCTATCACGCAATCCCTCAATATCTCTCAAAGCAATTTCGGCAATAGGATCGCGTGGCGCTCCTTTTTCGGCATCAGCCATAATTTGCGCTTCCATGGTACCGACTTTGTTTCTCAATTGCTTCAAGACTAGCCGTATATTCATGGGATAAAAATACATGCTAATGTCCAAAGTCAAACTTTCATTGATAATGGGCGCAAACCAACCAATAGACACATAACGCGGATAAGTGACCACAAATATTGTGCGTAAAAAAATATCATTGAGCTGCAAAAAAGTACTCTCAATTTTCATGGCCGCCGGAGCGATGATATCGCGCACTGAAACAATGCCTTCGCGCAAAACTTTTTCCGCTTCCAAAAGCTCTTTGTCACTCTCCTCTTTTTGCTTATGGCTGGCTTGGGCCTTTAGGGCTTGAAAACGTGCCGCTCCTTCTTCAGCGTTCTTATCGGCGGCTTGTTTTATTTGGTTGGCTTCAAACATTGGTCTCAATATTTAATTTACTTATATCTTCTAGGGGTTGTTTTTGAAATAAATTTGGATTGTAGCTATTGTAATAAACTTCAATTAATTCCTGCGTCTTGAGCCGTTCACTGCGCAAACCCAAACTAGCTAAACCAGACTGGATGAAACTACAACGCTTGTCTAGTTGGGCGCTAAATTCATCAAGTCGCTTGCGACTTAAACGCACTATTTTAGCTGAGGAAAAAACTGCTCCAAAACGATTGACAAATTTGCGACCCTTGTCGCTTACTGGATTATAGGGCACCACCACATAAAATCTTTTGCTCATGATTTTTTCTAGGGTCAAAAGCTCTAGCACAAACTGTCGATAATCAGCGGTTTGGATGCGCAATAATTCATTGGTCTGCTCTTTTTCTACTTTTTTTAGACGATTAAGATAATCATCAATATTAAGTGGCCGTGACTGAATCAATACTTGCAAAGGATAGTCCAAGGTATTCAAAAAACTCACATAGCCAGAAATAATAGCCGCTTGCTCGTCTTCTGATTTGAGATCAAAATTTATAGAGGAAACCAAGAGTACTCCCCGCACCGTGCCATCATTCAAAATCACCAAGTCATCACGCACCTCGGCAATGTCCAAAAATCTTTGAGTGGAAACTTGTGGCTTATTACCAGCCAACTTTTTACTACGCATATTATTATTTATTTATTTTTCCGTTTGGTAAATTATTCATGGTATTGGCCAACAGTTCTCCTTGATATACTCCGCCAGTATCAATAATCAATGATAGTTCTGATAATTTTTTGCCGGTCACCATTGTTTTGGGAGCTATTGTTTGCACTACTAAATTTTCATCTTTATTTTTGCGCTCTTCAATTTTAATATATTCTTTTTTCCAAATCCGCAATCTCGGTCTTTTCAAAGTCTGGATAAGGGACAACAAAAACATAGGAAAAATAGCACCATTTATTTTAACAAAACCAAAGATTACTATTAACAAAATAATAACTATAGTCTGCGTCAAAAACAAAGCAAAATCAGCCAAACGATAACTAATAAATATAAAAAGAGCCCCAACGATAACAATGGCAAACTGCCGGACAGTAATCGGTCCCCAGATTCTATCCTCGGCATCAATAAATTGTGGCACAATAAAACGATTTTGCATAAAAGCTAAAAGCGTAATAATTTATTTAAATCGCCAATGGCGTTAAACTCTTCGATGGTCAAAACTTCTTGGCCGGCGGCTTTTTGTTCGGCAATCAGCTGGGATACCTCCTGACCCTTCATCAAGCTGGAAGCGCCTAGATCCAAATATAGCTTGTAGACTGGGCTTTTACGCCAAGCAGCAATACCCATTGTTTTTTTGGTTACTGACTCCTTTTCTAAAATATTGATTTTCTGCAACAACTTCTGGGCTCTCTCAGATGCTGTATTACCATAGCGCCTAAAAGTAGACAAAAGCATATTTTCTAATTCCTGCACTGGGCCAGTCAAAACTGCTTTTTCTTTGCCCGAAGCTAAATTAGCTTTGGCCACCACATCAGACATCAGTGGCTTGACTGGACTAATCTGCTCCCCGCGCATGACTTTGGGCATAGATGGTGTACTGACTATCTCTGGAATCTGTTCCTCTACTTTTGGTTTAAGCTCAACTTTTATTGGTTCAATTTTTGGTGGCTCGGGTTTCTTTTCTTCCACAAAATCCGTGGCCATTTTGACTGGAGGAAAAGCATCTATAATCTCTGGTTTAGCTGGTTTTTTAGGTAATTCGGCCACGTCTTTTTTGATATCACTCTGCCTGACTACCAAGCCACCTTCAGCCTCTATCCTTTCTTTGATGCCTTTGACTATAGAACCAATGTGGTCAATCACTTGATTGGATAAATTGTGGCCATTGGAAAACACCTTTTCAATCAAGTATCCTCTACTAATAATATAATTCTTTCGATTGCGAAAATAATCAAACAAAATATTATTAAAAATTTCTTGATTATTTTTGTCCAAAAGTAAATTATTTTTTTCCGCTATTCTTTGAGTGATTTTTTCCAAACTATACTTCTTACTCTCATCCGTGGGTAAATTTAAATTAAAATTTTCAATCTGTTCGTGGTCTTCCGGATGAAAAACAAAAATAGCCGGCTCGTGCGCCTGTCCGCCACCATGAAAAAAATCAAAATTAGCATCAAGCGGAGCAACATTGAGGGTGGTCAATTCATGTGGAGGAGCTATTTCCAAAACAGTCCTACTATCTACGGGCCTGATGTCACTGGGTGGAGTATTTTTTGTCTGGTGATAGGGTTTTAGACGCCCAGACAAATCTCTAACCAATAAATCATCAACCCAAGGTACACTGGTGCTTGTTTGGCTTAAAAAATCAGGCATTGGCTGTCATTTATATTGTTATATTATAACATATTTTAGGTCCATAAGCCAATGGAATACTTTTCGCCTCGCGCTTGAGCGCGAGGCGTCTAAATTGTTCATTTCATCCCTCGAAGCATTGTTCTATTTTTCTGCCAAGTGAGATTAAAAAAATTCACTTGGCCGTTTTTTCAAAACAAAAACTTGAAAAACTAGGCAAAGAGGGATAATAAAATTCTCCCCAAGTGCCTGACTTAAAAGGAGAATTTTATTTAGTAAAAAATTATATTAAGCTCGAGATACGTATTCGCCTGTTTCCGTATTTATGATCAATGTATCGCCACTTTTTATAAAAAGCGGTGTCCGGACTTCCAAACCAGTTTCCAAAATCACAGCTTTGGTCACAGCTCCGGCGCTATTGCCCTTGACTCCTTCGGGAGCAGAAACGACTTTTAGATTAATCTTGGCTGGCAAGGATACAGCCACTGGCTTGTCATTGAAAACCATAACATCAACCTCTTGGCCTTCTTTCAAATATTTTTCCATGTCATTCAGCTCTTTTTTGTTGAACTGAAATTGCTCAAAGTCGGCGGCATCCATAAAAAAATAATCATCACCCTGAGCATAAAGATAGCTGGCATGACGTCGAGCGGTATCGGCAATTTCCACAGTATCAGATCCGGAAAAAGATTTTTCCAAAGTATTGCCATTGACCAAATTCTTCAACTTGGTTTTGACTACTGCTCCACCTCTAGCCACCTTGATGTGCTGATTGGAAACAATCTGGTAAGGGTCATTGTTGACCACAATAATCTTACCGACTTTTAAATCGCTTAAACTACCCATAATATTATCGTGAAACAAAAGGCAATAAAGCCATAAATCTGGCTCGCTTGATTACTTGAGCTAATTTGCGTTGGTGTTTGGAACAAACGCCATTTCTCCTCTTGGGAGTAATTTTCCCGTAAGAAGAAACATATTTCTGTATTTGTTGCCAATCTTTGTAATCAATCTCTAATTGATTATTGACGCAAAAATTGCAGTGTTTAGTGTTACTTTGCTTATTATGCATATATTTTAGTTTAAAGTTACAAGTTGAAAGTTGCAAGTACCACCCCTGTGGCAGTAGAGTAAAAGTTAATTACTTTATCACCCAGAGGGCGATCACCCTTTGGGTGATACTTTTTACTTGCTACTTTTTACTATTTAGAATGGTATATCCTCGATACTAATTTCTTCCTCATTGGACTCGGGCGCGGGTTGAACACCTTCGGACACGTTGGGCATATTGTTGGTGTAACTTGCTTGCCGATCAGTGGCGCGCGGAGCGCTTGGAACTTGGTAATCCTGATTGCTATTGCCACCAGCGCGATCAAGCATGATCATGTTTTCAGCAATAATCTCTGTGCGATAACGCTTGACGCCATTGGGATCATCCCAAGACCTGGTCTGCATCCGACCTTCGATGTAGACTTTGGAGCCCTTTTTCAAATATTGGCTAGTGATCTCCGCCAAACGACGCCAGGCCACAACATTGTGAAACTCCGCTTTTTCTTGGCGTACTCCAGCTTGATCTTTCCAGACAAAATTGGTAGCCACAGAAAAACTAGTGACATTTTGGCCACCAGTAGTGGAGCGCATTTCTGGATCACGCACCACATTACCGATAATCATTGCTTTGTTGAGATTCATATTTTTTATGATTAATCAACTTTTGGCTCTTTGGCCAATATCGCATCCAGTTGTTTATCAATGTCATCCAAAACAACTTTCGGCTTAACCACGGGCTTATCCTCTGCCTTCTTGACCTGAGCCATTGGTCGCAAAGGGCGAGTCATTGGTCGTCTGGCCTTCTTGGCAAAGTCTGGCTTAGTAGTCTGTTGCCAACGCAAAATTTCTGAGCTAGTAGCAACTTTTTGGCGCTTGACTATCAAGTGACGCAAAATGTTATTGTCTAGCTTCAAATCATGATCTAATAACTTAACAGCTTTTTGTTCTGTTTCGTCAAAAGAAAATTCCACGTAAAAATAAAAACCGTGCTTTTGTTTTTTAATCGGATAAGCTAGCTTTCGCCGGCCACCCGGATAAAAATCGTGCACAATTTTAGCGTTGATTTTTTTTAGATAGCCCAAAACCTGCTCCTGAACCTGTTTGTGTTCGGTTTCAGGAACATTAGGATTGACTATCAAACCTAATTCGTAGTGCATAGTATGGATCTTAATTACCTTAGCTGATAAATCAGGCAAGGGTCAACCGAGGCAAGCTCGGCCACATGGTTAATTAAATACCCAAATTTTTGAGCAATTTGGATTCGGCTACTTTACCACAATGAAAACTAAAAGTCAACACCCAAAACAACCCGCCGGGTAACCCGGCGGGTTGGCAAAAAGATTGCCTAATATACTATTTTTTACTATTATTAAGCCATGCCAAAATATATTTTAATCACTGGCCAGTCGCGAGATCTAGCTCAAGCTGAGATCTGGTCTGTTTTCAATAAACAAGCAAAAAACTTAGAATTTCACCCTAATTATTGCTTGTTGGAGCTTGATTTAGATGCTGAACAGCTAATGAACCGCTTAGGTGGCACTATCAAGATAGCTAAATATTTAGCTAGTTTTGACAATCTAAATCAACTGACTACTGATTGGTGGGCAAAAAATTTGGATAAAAAAGATAATAAAATTAATTTTGGTTTTAGTCTTTATGGCGGACAAAATAAAAAATATTTACCAATCAAAAAAATTGCGCTGTCTGTAAAAAAAGAATTATCAGCCCAAGGGTATAAGAGCCGTCTAGTCACCAGCCAAGAGTTAGAACTATCCTCAGTAGTGGTCAAAAAAAATAATTTATTGGGTAATGAACTATTAATTATCCCTGATTCCGACAAGTACATTATCGGGCTGACTCAGGCCGTGCAAGATTTTGAAGACTATGCTGAACGCGATATGAATAGACCCGGACGCGACGATAGATCGGGTATGCTACCGCCCAAAGTAGCCAAAATGATGGTCAACTTGTTGGGAGCAGAAACTAAAGAAATTTTACTAGACCCTTTTTGTGGCTCAGGTACGGTCTTACAAGAAGCTGTAATTTTGGGCTACAAAAAATTGTTAGGCACAGACAAGAGTGCCAAAGCCATTGAGGACAGCCAAAAAAATCTAGCCTGGCTAAAAAAACAATACCAATATTCTTTTGAGGCCAAAATTATAAAAGCTGACGCTGAAAATTTAAGCAAATATTTATCACCCCACTCGGCTGACTACTTGGTGAGCGAGCCGTTTATGGGCTCGGCTCCAGAAATTATGAAAAAAAATAATTTGAGCTACTTTCATGATTTGAGTCAAGAATTGGCTGGGCTTTATTTCTACTCTTTTCAAGAATTTTATAAAATATTAAAACCGGGTGGAAAAATAATTTTTGTTTTTCCAATTTTCAATGTCCAAGATATAAAAATAGACACTCTAGATATAAAACGAATAGAAAAAATCGGTTTCAAAAATATTGGGCTACCAATAAATTTTAAATCAGCAAAAAACGGGCAGATTGTCTATCAACGCCCGCAACAAAAAGTGTCCCGCCAAATTACTATTTGGGAAAAAATATAATTTTTGTCATTGCGCACATTATCTGTGCGTCACCCCGCACTGACCACGTTAAACGCGTCATCCCGCACTTGTTGCGGGATCTAACCAAAAATAATGACACGCTAGATTCCTGCCTGCGCCCCCTTCGCCGCGAGGCGAGCGGGAATGACGACAAAAAGCATGAGAATGACAACTTTAAGTATGTCATTGCGAGCGAACGTAGTGAGCGTGGCAATCTACAGCTTTTGGATTGCTTCGTCGCCTGCGGACTCCTCGCAATGACGAATCATGATTAACATAAATCAATTATCCTGCCAGCTGAGCTGGTTTTTTGTCACTTGCAAATTACGCCACTTGAGCTGACCATCTTTTTGATCAAGGTAAGTCACTTGACCAGATTGTGCCCACTGACTGGTCAGATAAAAAGCGGCCACGGCTGATTCTAGTTCTGACAAACGCAATTTTTCGGCTAAGATTAGCTCCAAAAACAAACGCCGACCCAAGAGCTTATCTTGATTGCTACCAAACCATAAGCCAATATCATTGCCATAGCGCACGCCAATAAATCTTTTCAAAATACTTATGAAGCGACTATCCTCACTAATCAAACTATCTAGGGCCTTGTGACTGACTAGTACTTTCAAACAGCTCAATACTTTTTCTTTGTCATTCATAGCCACGGCATTCCACAAAATATCCCGCACTTTATAAATATCATTTCCCGCTTCTGATAAAACAAAACTTTCTGGCAAAAGCAATTGATCTAGTTTGTTGACATTATTATTGAGGTTGGCAATAGCTGTTTCGATATTAATTACTTCGGGAGCTTGTTCATCTTTTTCCTGCTTTAGCTCAGCCCACAAAACGCCCTCTTGATTCTCAATATCAATGGGCATATTTTCATCATAGGACAACAAGAAACAGCGCAAAGATTCTCGCTCTTTGGGATCAAGCTCTAGGGCATTGGGACTTTTGGCTAGATATTGCGCGCGTTGCAAGGAGTTGTGATAGCCAGCGCCAAGATAATGCACGTAGTCTTTGATCCAGTTGTCTAGAGTAGGCATCAAGCGCCGAAAATCAGTGCCCGCAATCTTTTTGGCTGAAATGCGTAACTCTACAAAATCATCATAATCGGACATAAATTGCTTGACTGTGCCGTGAGCATGCTCAGGAAATAATTTTTTTTGCAAAGTGACGCTTTTTAAATGTATTGCTTTGGGTACTTTGCCACCCAAACGCAAAATAAGACGATCAACATTACCTAAATAATCTTGGATAGGCCAAAAAATATTTAGAGCAATGTCTAATGAAATAGCTCTTAGGTCATAATAACTTGCCCGCTCCATCTCTTCCAAGCGTACCGGAAAATCAAGTACAGATATTTTCTTTAAAAAAACTAAATTTACCAAGTCCATGATAAAAAAAGTCTGAGTATTGTTTAAAGGATAACGTCCAAAAATCTGAATATTTTTATTAATCAGCTCATCACTGGAAATATATTCCCGAATTTCATCGGGAAGATTCTTTAGATCATCTATAAACATTTAAAAATTAGGTTATTCCTTGCTTCTCCTCTAGTAGCTTCAATTGAGCTGTAGTTAATCCCTTGTCAGCAATTGGCGAATGAGGAGTTCCAGCAACTACTGGATTCATCTTTACTAATCTTGTTAATTGACTTCTATCCAGTTTCAAAAGATCGTCAAACCTTAAGGTCTGAGCAAATTTTGATAAGTCTGCATCATTCACTGCCCCCGAGTTAGGGTCAGCAAAAGCTAAATGTCCATACTTCAAATCATTATGAGCTAACTGCCCTTGAGCTGCAAATTTTGCATCAACAGCTGACATTCCTTTGGCAACACCAACTTTTACTAAATCGGGTATTTGACTAACAAAGTTAGCTATAATATCTGACTCCTGAATATCACCCTTATTTATAGATGGTATATTAATTATATTTTGGATGCGTCCCATTCTAATCTGATTATTAACAATCTCCTTTCGCTGGGTATCAGTATTTGATAGATTGTACATTTCGGCTGTCTTACCAGGACTGGCATGACCAGCAACATCTCTAAATAGAGCTGATTTTTCGTCAATTTTAATCAAATCCTCTGCTTTGGTAGTTGTGGCCAAATTCTTAGCAAATTTTGCTCGCTGTACATCATTGGCTTTAGCATATTCGGCATTAATACTACTCTTTGTCCCATCTTTCGCGTCAAATTTACCCAACAACAACATTGCTTTACCAAAATCTGACTTATCGTCATCGATGGTGCCAACTAGCTTACCACTACGTACGTGCTTATCCAACTCATCCATAAAATAATCACGCATTTCTTTTGTCATGGACTCTGCACCGCTAGTAACGGCCTTAAAATCCTCACTGAGTAATCTTTGGGTCTGTGCTAAACTCATGCCCTGAGGATTCATCTTGCTCAGTGTAGCGGCAACACCATTAGCAGTAATTTGTTTTTCAAAACTTTCAGGAGTGGCTACAGCCATACTTCTAGCACGCAACCTTTCTAGTGATTTGTAATCACCAGCTGCTTCAAAGTCTTTAGCCATGTCTTCAGCTCTTTTGGGATCAATGGCCTTTTTACCTTCTAAGTCAAGTTTTGCTAAATTTGCTTTAGCTTCACGCTTACCCATAAATCCAACACCTTTAGCCACTGTCTCATTATATTCTTTAATTTGCTCATCAGACATGCCTTCAAACCGCTTGTCATATTTGGTCTGCTTTCTCTGCCTGCGACTAGATTCTTTGGCTTGCAGTGCTAGGCCAGTCCTTTGCATAGCGCCAATACCCAAAGCTCCACCCATAACTGCCAAACCCTTGCCCGTAAAACCACCTGCTTGACCCACAAAACCTTTAGCTCCGCCTTCTCCGCTAGTGCCTTGCCAAGCTAGCCTGGTTGCTCCTCCAACTGCAAAACCAGCGGCGCCAATAGTAGCACCCCGGCCAATGCGACTACCCCACTTCTGCAAGCTGTTTGAGGCCTTGCCAGCCACCGAGGCACCGGCGGCGCCTGAAGAAGCGGCAAACTTCAAGCCAGCCATAAGTAGCGTAATAGCAATCACAAAATTCAACATATTGGCTGTATCGGCTACTTCACTAACAACTGTATCGTATGTTTTAGTCTCATTTACATATTTAGTACCATCTGGTGCTGTTGTATTTTCAGGAAAAGAACTGGCGATACTGCCCTGACCTACAATACTAAAAGCCAGCCACATAAAAAAAGCCAAAGCCGGACCAGTGGTCAAATTCTTGGATAACTCAGTTTCCCACTGCCCGTAATAGCTACTGGTTTTGGGAAAAGCGCGAGCCAAAAAAGCCATTGGCGCTAAAATAATCAAAATCCAAAAGCTAATAATACGCATAACAAACATAATCAGTATCACACCCATAATAACTGTAGTAATGATCATCATAATACCGCCCAAAATCATGGCCATTAAATAAGATACTCCCGTATAAGTGCCAGTAACCCC
The DNA here is from genome assembly GCA_041665545.1 of Patescibacteria group bacterium. Lineage (GTDB taxonomy): Bacteria > Patescibacteriota > Patescibacteriia > UBA1558 > GWA2-36-10 > CALMZN01. The sequence continues at coordinate 53,216 of JBAYIQ010000002.1, forward strand.
ACTAGGAAGATTCATTATTTTTTGCAAACCTAAAGCAACTACGTAATTACCAGCCAGATTCTCAAGAACTGGCGCTAGAAATGTCAAAGTTATGACTTGCGAAAAATCAATTAATAAAGCAACAATTGACTTGCTAAAATTTATCAAAATAGCCATAAGTAGTAGCTTTGACAAAAGCTGGCGATAGCCAAAACCCTGCACCTGTAAAATAGTACCAAAGGCCATAAGCAGGAGGATCAAAATAAAAAACATATTAGCCAAATCACGCACTGTTACCCAAGCTTGTTTTACCTGATCTTGACCAGTAAAATTATTATAGGTTCCAACTGTATTAAACATTTTTATCTCCAACAGCAAAATGACACTGGGTAGCTTGATGGTAAAAAGATAAACAATGGTTCCAAGTTGTTTGGCTAGCCAATCGCCTGTATCGGCGGTAATTTTATTATTTATAAATCCTTGCACCAAATTACCTGCGACATTTGTTGCATCTGCCTGAGCTTCAGCAAATTGCGGCACAAAAGTAACAAAAGTAAAACTGGCCAACAAAATCATCAGCAAATACTTGGGCTTTTTAAATAAATTCATAAATATGTTTTATTATTCTAATGATATTTTTTTCGACTATTGAAGTACCACGATCCAGCCGGCAAAAGAGGTCCAAGCACTCCAGTTTCCCCAGTTGTCCTGTACCCTGACTGTCGGCTTATAGCATGAAGCATTATCAATGTAAGGCTCGTTCATTGGTGTGGAAATGTCACCGTCACACAAATCTCCCTGACCACCAAGCTGATAATCATGATAAAAAGTCTTGTAGGCCTCACGGCAAGCTCGCTCCGTGCCACCAAAACCCTGCTTAGTAGTAAGAATTTGGCCGGGCAGTGGAGCATCAACATTACAATCAGGTATATTGTTTTTGTACTTGCCGGGTATGGTGGTGATGGCGCTACCATCTCCCCAGTCAACCTCGATACTTTTGACTGGCATGTGATCGGGGTGGGCATAATAATAAAACTTGAGCGAAGCAAAGAAAGATTGTTTAGCCTCAATACTGCCACCCTGCGCCTCGTTGACTGTCACACCATTAATCACTACTTTATTTGCGTCGCGACAAACATCCGAGCCACAAACTGTCAAAATCCGCGGTACAAAATCTGGACCAGCCAGAGTGTTTTGGCCACGAGTTGCGGCCGCGCCAACATAAATATTATCTACTGTGTATGGCTCATAGACACTATTTGTATTATTCCACTGCATGTTATAAACCCGATAAAACATGTAAGCCAACTGAGTATGAGCTGCCGTCAAATCAGTTGATAAATTGCCTGTACCGGGCGCATAAAAAGTAGCGGCCGCTAGCGGTGAAAAAGTGCTGGCATTTACTGGCACGCGAACATTGACTACATCTTTGCCTAAATAGCCCAAAGCTGAACCAAAATGAGTAAATTTGTTATTTTCACCAGTGATGCTGGCATAATTAACATTAGAATTTTGGATGAACCCAGACTTGTAATAATAGGACAGCCAAGTATTTGGCGTGGGATAATTGTTGCGTCCTGAATTGCCACTGCCGGTTTCATTGCGCCACCAAATATCCGTCCTAACCCAAGATTTGTCACCTTCAGAGTCAAGATCAACCACAATCTTACACTGCTGATAACAGGCCATGCCTGTACAGGTCCTGCCAGACATTTCGGCTGTATAAAATGCTGAATCTGCATCACATGGAACATCACACGACTTATCGGGAAATGGTGTTGGATTTGAAACCGCTGTAACACCAGTAAATATATCTGACTGCAGACAGCCATCGATAGAGCTCTCATCCACCAACCAAGTATCAAGACCATCTTCTACTCTGGTCACATTGCCAAGGGCTTGGGCTATCAAGCCATTGTAAAGTGTATCATCAGGATCAACGCCTTGCCTTATTTTTAAACCACCGGTGGCGCTAGCTATACTTATTGGTTCGACACTTAGGATGTTACTAAGACAACCAGTTACTGAATTCACATCACGCATGGTTGTACCATCTGCTGACCAAGTGTCGCTACCATAAATGATAGAGCCATAATCCACACACAAATAAGGAGAAGAAATATCTTCCACACAGTTCACAAAAGCGCAGCCCGGCACAGAGTCTGAGCCACATGAAGCTTCTAGAGCCCTATAGGGGTCTGAAGTCATCAAGCACGCTCGCCCTTTTGCTGGCGCTTCAGGCGCTCCACATATTGGCCCCGTGCCACTCACAACATCGGCTAATTCGGCTTTGACATAATAATTCCAAGATCCGGGATTACAAAACCCTTGATAAACTTGGTGATAAGGCCCATTAAGACATGTATCACTCGTACTCGTGCAAGCATTTGACGCGTCATCTGGCCTATCAGGTTCGGCAGTGACTGAGCTAACACAGCCGGTAGTAGGATCGCTCGTTGTGTCACCGATATAAATTCTGGCATCCTCATCACCATCTCCGAACCGGTCTATATTTTCATCATAATAAAACAAGTCTATTTTATTTGTTCCCGTATCAAAAAGATTCCTTAAGACAGATTTATCAACAACTGGCATCTTGGATAAGTCATTACCCGGCGTCAGGACAAAATCTTCCACTGAAAACTTGGCCCCCTCATAAGAGACGCCCACGCTTAAGTCTCTTTTTTCTATATATTCAAAGGTGTAAGGTGGAGTGCTTGGTGGTGATGAGTCATAATGATTCATTTTCTCTGGCCGTAAATAGTTGTAGCTTATCAAACTACTATTGCCAGCTATACTATTCGCTAAAATTTTTGAACCAGCTGGTATACGTATCAGCAGATTGCAATTCCGAGGGTCAGTACCACCACGACGACCACAATATATTCTACTTTCCTGCAATATATAGGGCTCAGTCACTGAACAAAATAATGCCTCCCGACCACCCGGTTCATAATACCCAGCTTCACGGTAATTATCATACAGTGAATTAGTACCACTTATCTGGTCAGCTGGATACCACTGGTTGCAATAATTAGTACCACCAGTGTCATTGACCACTTTGGAGTTGGCATCATACTCTAGACAAATACCTGACCAATTAAATATAGTTTCGGCTTTTACTTTCTTATCACAAGTTCCATCACTTCTGGAAGTGCCATCGGTATTGTAAGTATCACACAAATTATTTTGCGCAAAACCAGCACTGTCCACACAATCAACATTAGTATCAGTATTACCCGAACTACAAATACCTCCCGGACTGGGGAAATTCTTTGGATAATATCTGACCGTACCACCAGCGCCATAAGTCACCTTGATATAGGTAGCTTCACAGCCATTAGGTGAAGCCGTGATTGGTTCTACCTGATCAACCTCACACATATTAGCACCAGCATAAGATTGGAGACGATCGAGACGACCAGAGTCTGGCGAGATAGATCCAGGGAAGGGCGAATCAGATTGGGCATAGCCCCTAGTTTCTACTCCCAAAGCTTTATTAGTATCAACTACCGGATTGAGTAAACAACGACTGCCACGACACACGCCATTAAACAAATCACCAGCAATGACTGCTGTACAATCCGTCCCCTCTCCGCTACAACCTGAGCCATTGTATACCAGTTGTGGCAATGGCGCAGTAGCTGAACCAGCATTGGTCACACCTAATGTGGCTATCGGCAACATATTTGGTATAGAGTAGCCGGTGTATTCCTCATCGCCAAACTGCATATGATTGTCTGCCCCTGTAGATCGATTTTGATAATTATCGACAGTCAAGGCCTGGATTGTTGGCGTTGCCCATTCACCACACTTAGTAACATTATTTTTACTATCAAATTCTGTGCAAGTTCCTATATCAGCACAAACGACTTTGTATCTATTATTATCATTGTCCCAGACAACCGAAGAAGAGCGACAAGCCAGCCACTCGCTACACTGACGATCTTTGCGGACTTTAAGCAAAACATTGGAGTCAAGATTACAAGGTGGATCAAGAGTGGTGTCAGTCGGATCACAAGTCACCGGGCTAACTGCCGTGCCTTTAGAAACATTGAGATTATAACTTTGGACAGCGTCATAGTTGAGATTCACCATGGTATGATCGCTGTTCCAATTATTGGCTTCCTTGAACAAAACGCAACCATTATTTTCATTGACTTGACCATTGCAACTGGCCTTATCTATTTTTTCATTATTATAATAATAGTAGGGTTGACATTCTGCTGAATTGGGATTAAGGGTAAAGGTACCACCAGCCCCACTGCAATTTAACTCATCAGTAATGCCTATACACTCGGTTGCTGCCAGTGTGGCACAATCACTACAAGTACCCACACCGCAACCAATAGGATCAGTTGGGTCATAAAAAGTTGTGCAGAGGTTTTTATCAGCTGGACAAGAGGCCACATTTTCGCCTAAGGCAAAGTCCGCCGCATCATAAGCATTGTCGGTATCCAAGCAACCCAAAGGCAGTGGGTCTTTGAGGTTGGCCGTCTTGAACCAACCAGTTATTATATTGTTACCAACAGTCACATTGGACTGGTAGGTACAGGTCTCAGTTCTCGGGTCTTTAAAATAATACGCTCCTTTATCAGAAGAATATTCTTCACAATACAAGTCATCACTGAAGCACAAAGATGAAACATATTGATCGGGATCGTTTATTTTGTAAACCGTTGGCAAATAGCTAGAAATGGTCCTATCGGGCAGACCCAAGGCCTGACAACCCTGATAGACTGCTGGACAGTATTTTCTATTATCTGGCACCAAGTAAGTAATGCTGTCAGCTGGCACTGTAATCTGCGAAGGATCAGTTGGGTTATTGTGAAATGTTTCCGTAAATGGATTGTCAGAATTATGAGTATCTACCACCGCCATACAACCAATGGCCTCTACGCGACATAAATTCTGGAATGACTTTAAGTTATATTTATTGTTATTGGTGTCAGTGTATGTCTGGCAACCTAGATGATAACCAACATAGGGGGTATCACAAGACACTGGTGTCTGCCAAGAATTCCTAATGACATAGATATTACCAGCTACTTCTTTGAGTATGATATTGTCCAGAAACACACTGCCGTTTTCATTGGCCGCATTACGCCCGGAAGAAAATACAATTTTTGCGCTATTGAGATTATAAGCTGTTGGATCAAGTTGATCGAAATATTGGGTAACAGTATAGTATTGCCAATTATTAGCTGGTATATTCTGTAATGAAGCATCAGTACCCATACTTATTGGAAATAAAACCTCTCCTCCCGAACTATTTGTCACCGATAGATTCCAGGCGACCTGTCCGAGCGATACTGATGGCTTCATCCACCAAGACAACTTATATTGCTTGTTATTTTGGATCGCCCCTACGGCAACCTGAGCTACGCCATTGGTCCTGTCTAATTTTAGAGAGTGCCCATTTCTTTCCAATGATTCGCTGGACAAGTCTAACACTGTTCCCATCAAGCCCTGCCAAGGCGTATAAGCGGCGCGCTCAAAATCATCAGTAAATATATTACGGACATTGTTGGCGGTATTGCCATAGTAAGCACGACAACCGTTTTGAGCAGCTGAGCATTTGTTGCTCAACGACGGTGTAGCTCGATAAACGACATTGGGATTTAGTGTTCTTCGATAGTCGTGACAATCATCGCTGGCAAAAATTACCCGGTCTTGTAGACGATAAAAACTATTGCCAGCTGGATTAAAAAATTGTCGACAATTAGCGTTAACGCTTGGGTCATCAAGTAAGCTGGCTGTCTCTGTTCCGCAAGCAGCGACTGTCACCCCAACTCCATTATCATTACAAGCGTTACTACCCGACAAAATATTAGTGCATGGTGCATAAACAGTGCCAGTTGGTAATACTGTAGGCACATTGCTAGGCAAGGCCTTCCAAGCTCTGATTTGATAACCAGCCACATCAGTGCCTTCCCAAGTGATATAATCTTCTCCTTGATCAACAGACACACATTGTCTTAGATAAGTATAATATTCTTTGCCCTCACCGCCAGCAGCCACAGCGTCAACATTGGTGAACTCTTCACAGCCAGCCACTGTCGCTGAACAAGATTTAGCTGTAGATGGTATAAAATTATAATAATTAAAATCAGCAGTTGGATTTTCAATTAAGTCAAAATTATCTGGCTCTTCGGCAAAACTAGCATAGCCCACACATTCGTTGGGACATAAATCGTTTTGCGAAATAACAGCTGGGATCATGGGGTCGCCATTTGAAGGAGTATAGCCCTGACAACCAATTTCTTGAGCAGTGCACATAAAGCGACTGCCATTCATATATATTTTTAAATCATTACCATAATTCGAATAAGCTGAAGCCGCGCGAGGTTCACTAACTGCTTCTATTTTAAAATTGTCAAAATAAGAAGGCAAAAAACTAACATTGTTAGCATCATACGACCCGAAACCGATCATACATTTGACACTACTGCCAGTATTAAAAGTTCCACTAATAACCGCATATTCCGTAGTACTAAGTTCACTGGCCGGTACCATTATATTAGCCTCATCAAACAAATTACCCGCCGAATCATTAGTTATACGGGTTGCCGGAATTGAACCATCTGGAGAAAATATGCCACCATAATTATCATTGGCATCTTTGCAATCATCAATCATAATTCTAGCATATCCTGGATTCTCAGCTCCCGGGACTCTCCTAACGGCTATGGACACAATATAATTAGTATTTGGTCGCACAGAAAATCTACCAGGACTAATTTGATCAATAAAAAAATAATCTTCATTAATATTAGCCAACAAAGCTTTTGAACCACTCACTCCCTCTCCATCCACCAAATTGTTTGGTATGAATGTGGTGGGATGTGCTCCTACGTTAACAAAGTTATCTGGTAAATTATCGTTGTTTGTGTCTGTTTCAAAATCACCATTAGCCACTAGATTCGCTCCAGTATCAACAGCCATGACCATATATTCAGAACAGCCCGCATAATCAGCCGGACAAGTAGCTGATTTGTTGTTCAAAAATAAATCATTAGTATCGGTGGCTATATCTTGGAGAACCCAATCACCATCATTATTTTTTTCTTGCGAGTAGCGCTTGCAACCAGCTTGATCAGCCGAGCAATAGTCCAGTGATTGTTCCAGATAGGACGCCACTGGTAAATTATCATTTTGAAAAGTCAGACAGCCCGAATAAATATCACCATCCACACATTCATCACCAGTGAAACGCCAAATATTTTCAGACTTAGTGCAATAGCCATATTCACCAGCTAGACAATTACCCTGATCATCCTCACGCAAACAAGTTTTGATATCAGCGCAGTACTGCTGACGATTGCTAGTATCTGGCGACTCTAAGACTGGGGAATAAACATAGGCATTACACAAGGCTGGCGGGGATTTCAATATCCAATAAGGGTCTATCAAATGATAATATGGATTATTTGTCTCGCCTACGGCTGGTTTAATTTTACATTTTCCAGTATTTTCCTCAAAACAATCCATGGCCTGTTGTAAAGTGGTCGGTGATGTCATTGGACTGCGTAGAGCGGCCATTTCCCAACCCGTCGGAATAATATTGGCTTTTCTTAATTTTACTAAATTGCTATAACACAAAGCGTCTTTGTAGCACTCTTTATTGGCATTACGTAAAGTTTCATCACTACCAATGAGTGGCAGACTGCCACTGATCAAACCATTGTCTATGGCTTCCTGTAAAGTAGTCCGACTAGCCAGAGCTTCTAGAAAATCCGCAGAAATTACACAGTTGTCTGGCTTACGAAAATCTACTTCTTCGGGACAAATAGCAAATTCATCCAAAATATTATAGGCCTCCAAAGTTTCTGGCTGTATTTTTTGGAAATCCACAAATAAACCGCCACCACTTGTTTTATCAACACTAGCCCCGCCTCGAAGTTGAGCCAAAAGACTAGATCGCAAACTAGGATTAGTGGCTTTTTTGCCACCCAAGACTGACCACATGCCGTCCTTAATCCAACGGTTCATCAATTTGGAAGTAAAAGTATTAACAAAAATATTACCAGCCGTCTTCATAATCGTACCAATAACACCGACCTCTTTTTTTAGGGCACTATCAGTAACTTTACTGGTGTCTGTCTCAGCCACCACATTGAAAGTGACACCCTGCAGTTGTAAAATAGCCATACAACTAGTCTTTATTTCCTCAGTAATAGGCGTGGTATTGTCCAGATATCCCTGGCACTTTCTGGTTAATTCCTTTTTAGCCTCGATTGCCTCGGACTCTTTTTGCTCAGCTGACTGACTTAACTTGGCAAAAACACCTAAATCAGTTTGCTCCAAAGAAAATCCATTAGCAAAAAAATCTTCCAAGCCCTGACTACCGCCCCTAGTATCAAGCTGGACTTTAATCAAGTCAGCCGTAAAATTATCACCAAATTTGCTCCATTCTCTTTTTACCTTAGTCCAATCACAAGTTGGTCTAGGTGGAGCTTTGCTATCAATCAAAGATAAGGTCAAAGATAACTTAACTGACAATGAGGGATCACAAAGATTAAAGCCCAAATCCTCAAAACTGTTCTGACTAATTTGACCAATAAATTCTCCCAAAGCCGCGTCCCGAGCAGTTTGCAAACTCTTGGTAAAACTTTCTCTTTCAAACAATGGTGTCCGGCCGGGTCCGCTGGTCGCCAAGTTGTTGGCCAAATCATAAGCCAACTTGTTAGCAAAGGTTGACAAAGTTCTGTTGATAATTTGGGTGACTATAGAGCCTTGAGCTGCTTCTACGGCTGTTTTTGCCCTAGTCCAGAGCCACTCTTGATAACGAGGCCAATCATACATCACCCATACCGGACCACCGAAGCCAAAACCTTGAGCTGGTCTACTAACCAAAATCACTGAAGTAGCTAGTAATATCCCGATGATGACTAATATTAATTTTTTGTAACCCGACATAGAGTTATTTTATATTTATTTATTTTTTTAATAAATTATCCCTAAACTCGGTTAATTCCTGAGTAGTCATTTTATTGATGTCAGCTTCATTGGCTCCTGGTTGTAGTAACAAAAACTTCCTGACTTGCTCTGGAGTAGTGGTAGCTGTCCACGATTCAGCCGGTATGATTTCGCTATCGGATATGGCCTGAAAAATTTCCATCAAATCATCATCAGTTAGATTATTCAACTCGTCTTGAGTCATGCCATTATCCAACAAAAACTGCCTAAATTCATTGAGCGCCGCTGTACGCAAAGTCAAATCAGTGTTGATAGAGGTATCTTGTAAAATATCAGACAATCTGTTTTCTGGAGTAATTAGGGCCAGCAGACTACAATCCTCTCCCGGAGGACAGGTGGGATCAGCACCGCTTTTTACTTCTTCAAAATCAGAAACCCCGTCACTGTCAGTGTCTTCCAGAAAAATACTGGTCCTAGTCTGGTAGAGCTCAGTAAAGTCTGATAAGCCATCGCGATCGGTATCCTTATTTTTCAGTTCCTCCAGGGACACCTCAGTGTTTTGGTTGGTGTTTAATTCTTTTTGTATAAAGTCAGGAATGACATAACCAACATTTTTTTTGACATTGCCATACCAGTAGTTGACCACAAACAAAAATAAAGCTCCAGCCACTAGTACTAGAACTAAAAATAAACCCTTTTTGGGCTTGGATCCAGAAAAATAATGCTCTTCTGAGGCATTAATCAAGTCACTGGTATCAACCTCTTCATCGATGTTGATTCGATGCAATTGTTTGGCCATTTATTCGCCTTTAAGTTTTTATAATTATAACATAAAAACCAAAATAAACCAAAATAAAAAACCACTAACTTCTTTTGGTCATTCTGGAGCGCCGTCGAGCTAAGCTCGACAAGCGATAGAATCCAAAACTCTATTTAAAATTTGTAGATTCTATCGATCGCTCCGCCTCCGCCAGCTGGCGGATAGCGGAGCTCTCTCCAGAATGACGACGCAAAGTGAGTGGTAATTTAAATAAATAAAATAATTATTTTTCGTACAACAATTCTGCCAATTTTACCCAAAGCTTAGCCTCCAAATTCTCAGCACGAACATTTTCGCTAAGACCCATTTTTTGAAAAGCTTTTGACAAAGATTCTTTATCCAAATCTTGGTCACTGAGCAAATTATTGACCAATTTTTTTCTTTTTTTGGCAAAGCCACGTTTAATCAATTGCCAGGTTTTCTTTTCATCCACTGGATAAGACCATTTTTTTATACCAAAAATATGAATTACAGCCGAATCAACTTTTGGCTCTGGCCAGAAACTTTTTTTACTGACCAGGCGCAAAATTTCCACTTGTCCATAAAGTTGTACGGCTAGTGCCAGTAAACTCATTTTTTTGTCCTTGGCTTCTATTCTTTGAGCTACTTCTTTTTGGACCATCAGAGTCAGACTTTGGGGCACTGGATCAAAAGCTACAAATCTTTGGATAAATTTACCCGTCAGATAGTAGGGAATATTGGCTACAATCTTATAGTTGGTTTTTTTATATTGAGCTAGAATAGCTTGCCATTGTTTTGGACTCAAGGTCAAAATATCTTGCCATTGCAAATTAATATTATTATTCACTTTGGCAATTTTGGCTAAAGGTGTTTTAAAACTTTTTTCTATTTCAAAAGCCACTACTCCATCAGCTTTGGCTGCTAATTTTTGAGTCAAGGCCCCAAGCCCAGGCCCCACTTCCAAAACTAAATCATCTTTACTAACCTTGGCTTTGACAACAATGTCATCCAACACTTCTTCATCCAGCAAAAAATTTTGACCGCGTAATTTATTGGGGGTCAAGTCATAGCGCTGAAGTAAATATTTTATTTCTTCTTTGGTCATTTAAAGTAGCATATATAACAAAGTCATGGCCCCAGCGAGCACAAATATGAGCTTGAAAGCTAAAATCTCACTGGGTATAAAAAACAAAGCAACATAGATCAATAAAATAGCCAGCAATTTGCCAATCACTAAACTCATTTCAAAAAATACCACCCGCGTCATGATGTGTTGATGGCTGTCTGAAGTAATAATTTTGGCTCGATCATAGGTAATGGTGGTCAGTGGCACGCTCAAAGTATTTTTGCCTAGACGAGAAAAAGTGTCTAAGAAAAAAACGCCCGTAGCATTGACTATGAATATCCTAATAAACCAAGACAGTGAATAAAAAGCGCTACTTAAGGAAAGAATTTGTTTTTTATTATTTTTGTCAGTCAGTTTCCCCACATACAAAGTAACCATTGAGGTGACCAAGGTAGCTAGAGCCACTACCACGCCCAAATCAAAAACATCGCCTATTATTTTAGAAATAAAAACTGGCCAAATTACCAAAACCACAAATTCTTCGCCAAAGCCCAAATAAGCCAAAAATTCTTGCCGATGTTCTTTGCGAAACAGCGCTTTAAAGCTTTTGAAATAACTAAAGTGCTCACGCGTAAAAACTTCCTTGGTTATTAAAATCGGTATATTGGAAGCGAAAAAAATTATTGATACCAAGGCAAAAAGTATACCATAACCAAACTGGACAATGATAAAACCAGCTAAAGCCGGGCCAATAATATATACCAAAGAAGTAGCCACGGTCATCAAACTAATTTCGCGACCCTCCTCGTCTTTTCCAATATACTTGGCAAAATTGGCATGATAAGCTGGCCAATAAAATAATTTTTGTAAAGTCAAAATAAAAGCCGCCACATAAAAAAATGGCGGATAAAATTGCACAAAATAAAGGGAAATATAAAACAAAGCGTAAAGCGAGGTGCCAATCGCCAAGCTAGCTTCATAGCCATAACGTTTGGCAAATTTGGCGCCCAAGGGCATCAGCACCATATAGGCCACATAGGTGACCAAATAAAATGAGACTATTTTCTGCAATTGGTAGCCAATTTGATATAAATATACTGGCTCCCAAAACATGACCATGGCTAAACCAAAATTAACAATGATGGTAGAAAAATAAAGCTCGCGCACTTGCTGGCGAACTTTGCATGGTAGCCATGATGAAAAAAATCCCAAATTCAACATATTTTTGTTTTACTCTTTTATTATTATTTTTCCCTGACGAAGTATTTTTGTTTTACCAGCCTCACTCTTGATAATGGTAGAAGGCAAAGTCAATGGTAAATTTCCGGCATTGATAAGAAGATCCGGCTTTACATTACAATGACTAAATTGCTCTTTGATCTGTTCAATATTATAGATAGCTTTTTGCCCAGAAATATTAGCCGAGGTGCTGACAAGCGGATTAGCAAATATTTTGCTTAAGGCCAAACAAAAAATATTACTGGAAATTCGTAAAGCCAATGTTTCTGGAAAATAACTTTTTTGGCCAAATAATTTAAAAGGCAAAACCACGGTGAGCGGCCCAGGCCAGTACTGAGCTACCAATTGCCTAATTTTATCATCAAAAATTACCAACTTTTCAGCAGCTTCTAAATCAGCCACAATGACTGGTAGCGGCTTGTCTGCCTGACGCTGTTTGATAGCACAAATTTTGTTGACCGCCTCTTCATTAAAATAATCAGCACCCAAACCATAGGCCGTTTCGGTGGGATAAACAATCACTCCGCCTTGAGCCAGTACTTCTGCGGCCTGGGCCGCAGTACTTTCCAAATTATTTTCGCGTAAAAATATTTCCTGCATTAAAAAACAATACTAATAATTTTATTTTTGATATAAATAAATTTTTTCACTTTATTATTGGCCAATATATTTTGCACTTTTTGCCTGGCCAAAATTTGTTTTTGCAAATCAACACTATCTTCGGTATCCATTGGTAACTCTATTGTGTCGCGCACTTTGCCGTTGATCTGAATAGCAATGGTCAACAGTTGTTTTTTGACCAAATTCTCATCATATTTTGGCCAGGACTCATGGGCCAAACTATGCTTGTGACCCAAAAGTTGCCACAATTCTTCAGCCATATGTGGCGCAAAAGGTGAAATCATGACAACTAATTTTGACCAAATATTTTGATCAATTTTGGCTTCCTTATCAAGCGCATTGGCCAATATCATAAGCTGAGAAATGGCGGTATTAAAATGCATTTGGCTAATGTCTTCACCAATTTTTTTTATACTTTGATTTAATAATTGCTCAATTTCAGTTGAAGTGTCGCTTTTTTTACTAAGCTTGGCTTGCAAATTCCAAACTTTATTAACAAAACGATAAGCCCCCACCACTCCCTGATCATCCCAAGCAATGGGTTGGTCAAAGGGACCCATGAACATAATGTACAAACGCAAAGAGTCAGCGCCATATTTTTTTATATAGTCATCCGGATTGACGACATTACCGCGTGACTTGGACATTTTGACATTGCCCTCACCCAAAATCATGCCATGAGCTGTCCGTTTTTTGTAGGGCTCATCGCCAAGCTCTTTGGGAATGACGCCAATATCATACAAAAATTTAAAAATAAAACGGGAATACAAAAGATGTAGGGTAGTGTGTTCATTGCCACCATTGTACCAGTCCACTGGCAACCAATATTTTATTTTTTTGGGGTCGGCAAGTTGCTTATTATTTTTAGGATCAGTGTAGCGGATAAAATACCAATTTGACCCTGCCCAGTTAGGCATGGTATCAGTTTCTCTTTTGGCTTTTCCCCCACACTTAGGACACTTAGTGTTGACCCAGTTATCAACTTTAGCCAAAGGTGACTGCCCGTTTAAGCCGGGCTTGAAATCTTTGATATCGGGCAAAACAACTGGCAAATCTTTTTCCGCCACTGCTTGCCAACCACATTTGGCACAATATACCATGGGAATCGGCTCACCCCAGTATCTTTGTCTAGAAAAAATCCAGTCATGCAAGCGATAATTTACTGTGGTCTTGGCTTTGATGTCTTTGATAATGGCCTTAGCACCAGCTTCTATGCTTAAGCCATTATATTTTCCGGAATTATAAAGCACGCCGTCCCCAGAATAGGCCTGGTCTTCATTTTGATTCAGACGCTCAAACCAAGTATCAAGCTCGGCGCAAGTAAAATTATCATGATTTATATTTTTGGGATCCAGCCAAACAACTTCGTGCTTAGCCAACTCTTCAGCGCTTACTTTTTCCCTTTCTCCACTCTGAAGTTCAAACAAAATCGCATTGGTGTAGGCAATTCTATTTTCATTTTTATGGGCCGCGTAATATTCTCCTCGAACTTTGTCTCCCAAAATTTTTATTAATTTTATTTTTTTATAGCCCGTTTCTTCCAACACTTCTCGGCGAGCGGCTTCAACTATATCCTCACCTTGATCAACACCGCCAACCACAAAACCAGTCCAAGGATGCTCTTTCCACTTCAAGCATAATACTTGACCAGTTTTTGGATCACGAACAATGGCGTGAATAGTATCGCGAGTTACGGTTTTTTTACCAGGTTGTGGTGGATTTTTTTTATCCACCCAGTTTGGAATAATTACCGTTCTAATCGGCAACTTAAATTTCTTGGCAAACTCCCAATCTCGCTCATCATGAGCTGGAACGGCCATAATAGCTCCAGTGCCATAGCCAGTGGTTACATAGTCAGCCACAAAAATTGGAATAGCTTCATTGTTGCTTGGATTGATGGCTTTCAGGCCCTTTATTTCCACGCCGGTTTTTTCACGAGTAGCATCTGATCTTTCTAAATCTGATTTCTTACGGCTAGCTTCAATGTATTTTTTTACCTCAGCTAAATTTTCAATCTTATTTTCAAGATCGTGAATCAAAGAATGCTCCGGCGCTATAACCATAAAAGTCGCCCCAAATAAAGTGTCAGGTCTAGTCGTAAAAACTAATAACTCACTATCTACTTTTAACTTTAAACTTTTAACTTTAAACTTTATCTCCGCTCCCTCACTGCGTCCAATCCAATTTTTCTGCTGTGTTTTGATTTGCTCCAAAAAATCCACTCTATCCAAATCCTCAATCAAACGATCAGCATACTTAGTAATCCTGAGTAACCATTGTTCTTTTTCTTTTTTTTCAACCAAAGTGCCACAACGTTCGCAAGTGCCGTTTGTTACTTCTTCATTGGCTAAGCCAATCTGGCAAGAGGGACACCAATTAATATTTTCCTTGGCTTTGTAGGCCAAACCCTTTTTCCAAAGCTGAACAAAAATCCACTGTGTCCAGCGATAATATTCTGGATCAGTGGTGGACAAAAATCTAGACCAGTCAAAACTAAAACCAGACGCTTGTAATTGACGGATGTAGTTAGCGATATTTTTTTTGGTAGTCTCCTGAGGGGGGATATTTTTTTTGACGGCATAATTTTCGGCTGGCAAGCCAAAAGCATCCATGCCCATGGGAAATAAAACATTTTTTCCTTGTAGTCTTTGATAGCGGCAAACAACATCAAGAGCCGTAAAGGGACGCAAGTGTCCGGCATGCAAACCCTCGCCTGAGGGGTAGGGAAATTCCACCAGACCAAAAAATTTTTCTTGGCCGCTATCTTTGGCTAAAAAAGTATTATTGTACTGCCAATATTTTTGCCATCGGCTTTCAATATTTTTGAACTGATATTTTGAAAATTTACCCATAATTAAACTAAAATTATAAAACAATTCTACCATTTAGAGCACCAAAAATCAACTTTTTTAATCCTGGATGCTCTCGACAAAAAAACCAAATTATGATATATTTGCCAATACTAATAGAGCTTTATAAGTAAGTTATAACATTATTAGTATCTTATTTAAAAAAATACTGACCAGATTGGCTATTAATATAGCTGATTTTTTGATTTGGCTGAAAAAGCGCCTGCCTTTTATATTTGGGCCATTATTTAAACTTGTCTCATTGATCTTGAAAATACTTTTTTTGCCCTTGGTTTTGTTGGTCTACAAAAATATTGTTTTGCTAAAAATAAAAATAAAAAATCACCAATTCAAAAGTCAAAGCATTGTTTTGTTTATAAAAAAATATCTAGCTGGAACAGTCATTAGCTTGATCATTGTCGGCACTACAGCCAGTAACATTTTTGCCCAAAGCTTCAACACTGATGAATATGCTCAGCGCACACTACTTTCTACTTTGATAAGCAACGACGAATCCACTTGGAGCGAGATCATTGAGGAAAAAGCCCCCATCAATAGACAAGCACCAGCTTTGAGCTACGTTTCCAATCAAGACACCTTACAAGAGCCACTGACCAACAACAACGATGGTAGTACTGGTGGAGAAATAATCGGCCTATCACCTGATGCTACTAGCTTGGTAATGCTCAATTCTGATGAAAACAGCTTGGAAATGCCAGCACCAACGCGTTCAGAAAATGTTGACTATCTTGTGCAGGCCGGTGATACCTTGAGCGGCATTGCCGAAAAATTTGATATCACAGTGAACACAATACTTTGGGCTAATAATCTTACCTGGAATAGTACTATCAAGCCGGGTGCTAAATTAACTATTTTGCCAACCTCGGGTATTGACTATGATATTGTCAAAGGTGATAACCTGACAGCGATTGCCAAAAAATACCAAGCTAATGTTGATAAGATAATTGCCTACAATAATCTGTCTGGCATATCCGACATCAAAGCCGGCGACATGATTTTTATTCCTGAGGGTATCAAACCAACAAAAGTCGTTTCTTCTTACAAAGCGCCTACTGTGACCAGCAAGCCAAAAACTGACGCTGGAGTTTATAGAGATGATGATCTACCACCAGCTAGCGACTTGTCTGTCAACACCAAATTTTTATGGCCAGTTTTGAGTCACCGTACTACCCAGTATTTTAGCTGGCGCCACACGGGATTGGATATTGGCGACAAAGTAGGCAACCCAATTTATGCGGCTGAAGATGGCAAAGTCGAACGCTCTGGCTGGTCAACTGGCTACGGCTATAATGTGATTATCAATCATGGCAACGGCCTAGAAACACTATATGGCCACGCCAGTCAACTCTTGGTCAAAGCTGGGGAGACAGTCAGTCGCGGTCAGGTCATAGCGCTGGTTGGCAATACTGGCTGGTCCACTGGCCCGCACTTGCATCTTGAAGTGCGAGTCAATGGTGTCAGAAAAAATCCTATTAACTATATAAAATAACCCTAAATAAAAAACCACTGATCCCTTTGTCATCCCGCACTTGTTGCGGGATCTGACTAGATTCCTGCCTTCGCAGGAATGACGGTGTGAGTCAGTGGTTTTTTTAATATTTTTTATTTGCAAAAACACTTCCAGCGTGCGCCACGATCACTATCATTTTGTCCACAGCTCAGCTGTCCGCCAGCTAATCCGCCCGCCTGACAAGTCGCTAGATCAGACCACGCCTCAGTACCAAAACCGGCATAACCACGAGAGGTAATCGCCTTTGTGTCGACACACTGTTTTTTTATAGACGCACAATAAGCATTGCAACTATCAAAATTATCTAAACTCACGCAAGCTGACCAGGCACCAATGGTAGATTTTCCTTTACCGAAAATATTATAACCATTATAATATTCCGTAAAATCATTGTGACCATCACCATCTGTATCGGCTTTTTTGGGATCAGTGCCCAATAAGTTTTCATTATCATCACTCAGGCCATCACCTTCACCATCACCATCAGTATCTTTATTATTTTGCTCTTCGTATTGCTTCATTGTGCGTACTTTCTCCTCCATTATTTTCTTCATGGTATTTTCATAAGCTTGCTGTACAGTAATAGTTTGCTCTGGTTTGGTAATTGAATAATTATCTTCAATTTCATTTAAAAAATTATAATGGCCGGTTAAAATTATTTTTTCCTCACCAAGATTTATGGTGTCGCCGTCAAAAACAATACTGGCACCCTGGATAGCTTTGGTTTTGGTGTTGACCCAGACAAAAATATCCGCATTTTGAACCAAGCTATCGATTGCTTCAAATTGTTTGGGGTCATCAATTCTATCTTTGGCCATGTCTTTTTCCACCTTGGCCTTAATATCTTGGGTGGTTTTCAGTTCAGTATTATTCAAATAAGCACCATCAAAAATAGCCAGCATATTAATCAAATCATCAATTTTTGAAGGCTTAACAATAAGTTGTAACTTTTTTAACTGACCATTACCGCTGTCTTTTGATTCTTTGGTGTCGGTAATTTTAAAAATATCATAAAGCTTAAAGAGCTTAAAATAATCATCCATTTTCTTTCTTTCTTCCAGCTTTTTTTCTAGATTAAAATTAACTGGATTGACCATAAGCCCGACATCAGAACTACTTAATTTATCAAGATCATCCCAATTATAGGTTAGCCAGCGATCTTTATTGAAAAATTCTGACAAATCAATATTCATACCCAGCAAGCCACTCAACAAATCAGTAGTAAAATCCTTGTTAAATTTAAAATAGAAATCCTTGTCGAGCTGTCTATAATCAATGCTGTTATTGAAATTGAAAGCACTTCCCGCTCCAATACTTATCTGTACATTACCATCAAAATTTTTACCAACAGTGTGTTGCAATCCTGTCAAAGAAATTTTGACGTTGTCCATGCTGGGCATAAACATTTCCGCCGGGTTACTACCCAAGTTGCCAATAACCGGGTCTTTTTTTAACCGACCATCCAAGATAAAATCAAAATCCGATTTATAATTTTCATAAGGAACATCTAGTTTCAAAACCATCTGTCTAGCAAAAAGCATGGTTTGACCATAAGCATAGTACCAATAGCCACCAGCTCCCAAAATGACTACTAGCAAACTCATCAAAATAAAGCTCGTAGTCTTTTTGTTTGATTTTTTGGGAGAAATAGGAGAAATATTTTGCTGGCCAGGTTTTTGCCCTAGGTTAGAATTCACCGAAGCTTGACCAGGCATCATGGGACTCAGCGGTCTTGGCGTTGGCTGACTCACTGCTTGGGCTGGTGTCGGTGGCGTGGCTGGAATTTTCATACTAGGCGGATTACCACTGGCCGTACCCGGCATGGTCTTGACCTGAATATCATTGATTACAAAATCATCTTTTTTTGTTTGAGGAGTGTCCATAAAATTTTTTAAATAATCTATTAGTTATAAATATGTAAATAATCTATTATTGAAACCAAAGGAATAAAATGCCTAACCAGGCAACATTAAATAGCAAGAAGCTAAACCAAGGCTGGGCATTGAATCTTTTATTTATCTTAATAACACTAAAGGACCAAGCAACCAACAAAAATAAAACGCCTAAACTATTGGCGCCACGATAAACATATATCTGAGCAAAATTATAAATTACAAAAATGTACAATAAAGTGTTTATTGAGGCAAAAAGAGCGCTGATGAAATAAGGTTTGCCGGACAAGGTTTTTTTGAGCAGATCCATATTCATTTCCAAAAAAGTGGAAATAAATAAATAATAAAATAAACTAAGCACAATGGCCCAAAGCACAAAGTTTAAATAGTCGTGATAACTAAAATAAAAATTTACAAAAGAAATCATAGATTTAATGTAGTTATTATACCACAAACCAGAGTTAAAACAAAAACCACCCAGTCCTTCGAGAAGGGCTAGGTGGTAATCAAAAAATTAATCACAACTATGGTTTCACGATTGTCCAAAGGTTATTGAAATTGTTGCCTTTGGTGTCACCTGGTTTCAAATCCTTGGCATAGAGATACAAGGGTTGTCCAATATAGGTAACCTGCAATGTCTTGTCCGCTCTTTCAAAAGTACCCAGAAGCCCAGTCACTGTTTTATCGACTACGCCATTATTTAATTTTATAAATGGCGGCCAAGTTTTGGCGCATTCTCCAGTGCAAGAACTTTTACCGTTCTTATCACTTTTGAAAGCGTAAAGTGTGCGACCTTGCGCATCTACTAGGTAAGTACCTAATGCTTCCGTACTACTCGTCTTCAAAAAGATGATTTTTGAATTCTGAACTTTATTCTGATACATTTGGCGACCGTTGGGAGTGATGCTCCACAACAAAAGGGCTGAGCCAATAAATACAAAGAATAAAGTCATTGTTTTCCAAAAATTAAATTTTGCTTTTGCCATAAATTATTTGTTATTTTGTTATTTATTTTTATAGAAAAGATCGACCTTTAAATGTTGTTAATATTATAACACTTTTTTGAAAATAAAAAAAGAACAACCCGTCGGGTTGATTGTTAACAATGCATACTCTCGTGTCCCTCGACTTGGTTCGACTTCGCTCACCACAGGTCACTCGGGACATTCGACTCCTTCGAGTGGTCGAAGACCATGAGCGAGCAAAACGAGTCGTTTATGGCGCGCCATAAACCTGAGCGTAGCGAATGATTTATGGTGCCCCCGATAGGAGTCGAACCTATACCCCAAGCTCCGGAAGCTTGTATTCTATCCGTTGAACTACGGGAGCAAATTAAAATCGGACATAAAAACAGTATAACACTTTATATAGTATGTTCAAATTTTGACCAAAAAGAAACCCCCGCCAGTGGTCCCATTGGACTTAGCGGGGGCGAGCAGACGAATCTGCTTAGTTCTGAAATGTGCGTCTAGCAATCGGAACTGGGATGATAGTCGATGATCTCGGCCAGGCGGAAGCCAACATGGACTTTCCGGCACCACGGCCACATCCGATCCCAGTACTCGTGACAGAGTTCGGTCAGGACCTGGCGCTGACGGCGGAGCTTTGCCAGCTCCTCGGGCACTTCGTTGACCTGCTTGGTCAACGCCTCCACCTGAGCTCGCAGGTCATCGTTCACACCCTGCAGGCGGACATTGTCCGCGAGCAACTGCTGCCACGACGTACCATCCTGAGGACCCTCATAGCTATCCTCAGGGAGAGGGCGGATACTGCCGACCTTGATCTGATGAAAGAGCTCACACAGATCATCGAGGTTCTTGGCGGTCAACTTGATGCACAGGCAATTATTTTTGCCCGAGCTTTCCGGACTCACCTCCGCCCGAGCGGTCTTGAGCCGGTAGACACCCCACTCACGAGCGTTGTAGACTGGGACAAACTCGATCACACTGATCTCCTCGACGACGCCTTTCAACACTTTCGGTATCTGATCACCGAGATTGATCTTGGTATACCAGCGGCCATCGTCCAGGTAAAGAGTGATGCCTTGGTCCGGAATACCCCTCTTGGGACTTCCGTCACCGTTCTTTAGATCCGCGAAGCCTGTCACGTTCTTGACTTCGTCGCTCAAATACACTCGTCCTGACATGTCTAACTCCTTCTTCATTGTCGCCCGGATTCCGCCTAGCTTACTGGGCCAGTACGTTCCGTGGTCGACTGCTTGGAGCTTCTTGCCACCTTACCAGCATTACTGGCAAAGTATATAATAATAGCATATATAATGATTTTTGTCAACAATAAAACAGTCATATTTTACGGCTGTTTTTTACAAAAATTTAACGAAAAACCTACTTATTTAACAAAGTATAAAGCAAACCCAAGGCCGAAGTGGCCATCAAAACAAAAGTGAACCAGACCAAACTACGCGATAATTTGTTACCACTATAGTCACCTAATATTTTTTTATTGCCATTGATCTTGGCAATGACAAATATCAAAGGCACAGCCGCAAGGCCATTGAACACGGCGGTGAACACCAAGGCCTTAAATGGATTGATGCCAATAAAATTCATCAGTAAGCCAACCAAGGTGGCAATAATTATCACGGCATAAAAACCCTTGGCCTGACTCAATTTTCTATACAAACCCTCTTTCCAGCCCAGGGCTTCAGAGAGCGCATAGGCCGCGGATCCTGCCAAGACTGGTATGCCCAAAAGACCAAGGCCGATAATACCAATAGCAAAAATATCTTTGGCAATTTGTCCAGAATTGGGAAATGACTGCACTAGTGGCTCTAGGGCTTTGGCCGCGTCAGCCGCTGAGTTGATATCGGTAATTCCGTTTTTGAATAAAACCGAAGCCGTGGTAATGATGATAAACCACTGAGCTAGTTGGGACCACAACATACCAACAGAAGTATCAACTCTCATATCATGGAGAAATTTTTTCAAGCCATGCGGTGTGCCACCTTTTTGTGGTAAATTGTGATGAGCAATCTCCTCCTCCACTTCTTCCGAGGCCTGCCAAAAAAACATGTAAGGCGTAATGGTGGTACCAAAAACACCGGTGATGATAAATAAATATTCAAAATCAAATTTTATACTTGGTATAAATGTGGCTTTGATAATCTCTCCCCAAGAATGATCGACAATCAAAGCCGTAAAAATATAGGCCACCAAAACCAAGGCCAGCCACTTCAAAAATTTGACATATTTTTTGTAACTCACAAAAACTTCTAAAGCCACAATCAAAATCGCAAAAGCAATAGCGTAAAAGGCAAAAGGTAAATTCCAAACCAGTTCCGCGGCACTAGCTATGGCGCCAATATCTGCTCCGATGTTTATGGTGTTGGCAATGACTACTAAAAAAACTACCACCAACAATACTTTTTTGGAAAAATTTTCTTTGACCACGCCCGCCAAGCCCTTGCCAGTGACTGCACCAATACGCGCGCAAGTTTCCTGAATAGCAATCAAAAGTGGAATCTGATAAAAAGCCGTCCAGAGCATGCCAAAGCCAAATTGGGCACCAGTCTGCGAGTAAGTGGCAATGCCCGAAGGATCATCATCAGCCGCGCCAGTAATCAAACCCGGGCCTAAAATGCGAAAAAAACGATTGAGCTTGTTTGGCTTTTTGCTTGATAAATTTTTATTTATTTTTTTATCTTCAATCATAAAAATAATCTTTATTATACACAAATAGTACCATAATAAGGAAAATTTGTGAAAATAAAAAATCAGCCCTTAGGACTGTTTTTTATCTTGGCGGTGGGAGGAGGATTCGAACCCCCGATACCCTTGCGAGTATACCGCATTTCGAGTGCGGCGCCTTCAACCACTCAGCCATCCCACCAAGGAACTTTAATCTAAATTATCTTAAGAATATTGAATTTTGCTTGTAAAGTCAAATACTATACCCTATAATAACCCCAGTGGACTGTCTTTGCTTTAAACACTCACCAGACAGTCTTTGTACCAACGCAACCTTAAGGAGAAGGTATGCTACTGCGCGTGACTACCCACGGCCAACGCGTCATCTATCATGTTGTGAGTGCCACCCCATCCTATGAGGAGACCCGAATCACTCTGCCGGCAGGCACCTACAATTTCCGAGATCACCCCAATCCTCTAAGATCGGATTGGGGCAAATGGCTGGTACTCGATGAATCAGAGCTACCGAAGCTAGGACTTGACTCTGATGCCATTGTTGGCATGAGTCACGAAGCCTTGATGTTCTGTGGTAGCCCTGCTTGTATCTCTAGCATGGCGATGGATATCGAAGACATCACACCGGTCATGGCTACTGTTCAGTCGGTGGTCACTGCCGAAGTGAAGACAGCGAAAATCATCCCCCTACCCGTTCGTCGCTATCCCGAGTTCACGCGGAATGACCAGCCAAGAGGTCTCTACTGTGCCAGTCGCCACAGAAGATTCCTCAATCCAGCGGCTCGCCGCGAATGCCACGGCTGAAAAGCCAACCTCCTTCTCCTGTCCATGGCCACCGAAGACTTTAATCGGTGGCCTTTCTTTTTTTTAACAAAAAAAATAGCCCGCCTGACTATAATAAAATTTTACCAAATGGCCGAAGGCCATGAGCGAAGTTTTATGCCCCTCGACTTGGTTCGACTACGCTCACCACAAGTCGCTCAGGGCACTCGATTCATTTACAGAAAATGGTCAAAGGGTTGATAAGCACCGGAGACCACGAGTGAGTCTTTTGCTTTGCAAAAGACGAATCGAGTGGTGCCGAAGGGGAGATTTGCCACCGCCCGCAGGCGGGGTCCCGCCCGTGGCGGGAAACTCCCATAAAATTTTATTGGTGCCGAAGAGAGGATTTGCCACCGCCTACGGCGGGGTCCCGCTTCGCGGGAAACCAATTTTTGTTTGGTGCCGAAGGGGAGATTTGAACTCCCACGATCTTGCGATCACATGGCTCTGAACCATGCGTGTCTACCAAGTTTCACCACTTCGGCCTAAATAATTAAAAATAATACCACTTTTAAATACAATTGGTGGACCGTGTCCCGCGACGCGGGACGACCTCCTATGAAAATGCCTGACACTCTCCTAATTTTGTTTGGTGGAGATGCGGGGAATTGAACCCCGAATTGGTCAATGCGAATGACCTGTTATACCGTTTAACTACATCCCCCTAAATTTTGCCAACTGCTTGCCCTCCGAAGTCCGAAGGACGTAGGAGGGAGCTAACGGCCCTGAACTATTCGTCGCTTCGCTCCTAGAGTTTCGGGGCCTAAGCCCCATAACTTTCAAGCGAGCAAAATAATTATAACTGGCTGCGTCAACCGAAGCTCCGAAGGAGCGAAGGTTGGTCGGGGTGGCGGGACTTGCCACCGCCTATGGCGGGGTCCCGCCCGCGGCGGGAAACCCACCAAAACTTTAACTAAATTTATTACTTTTATTTTGAAGAATGGTCGGGGTGATCAGACTCGAACTGACGACCTCGGCGTCCCGAACGCCGCGCGCTACCAACTGCGCCACACCCCGCCTACGCCAAGGCTTCGGCGGGCTTATAGCCCGTTAGCATTGACATACTTTATATTCAAACTTCTTGTCCTCCAAAGCTTTAGCGACGGAGGACATCACACTACTCCTCCTCGCTTCACTCGTCGTCGAGTTCACGGCACTGCCGTTTAGATAATTCTAGCAAATCCGACGGTTTTACTCAATAAAAAATCACCTTATAAGTGACGCTGTATAATACAATAAATAAACAATTTTGTAAATAAATATCTCCGACTTTATTTATTCAGAAAAAAATTAGCTAACAAATGAAAAGTAACAATTTTTGACATAAACAAAGCACCCAGCACAATTAACACTGCACCAAAAGCCGCGCTCCAAGTAAATTTTTCACCTAAAAAAATTATGGCCAAAACAAAAACAAAAACAATGCTCAGGCGATCAATGGCTGAGGCAGTCGAAGCTTGACCTTTTTGAATAGCATAAAAATAAAACAACCAAGACAGAGCTCCGGCAATACCACTCAAAAAAATAAAGAGTAGTGCTTTACCTTCTATGGTGTGTAGCAATGATGTTTTTTTCAAAGATAAAGAAACCAAAACCAAAAAGACAGCCATAATCACTGACCGCACTGTTGTAGCCAAAGTGCTATCAATATTTTTTAAGCCGATTTTACCAAAAATCGCAACTAGGGCTGCAAAGACGGCTGATAATAAAGCATAAATTATCCAAAGTGGCATATTTATTTTTTTAATTAATTATTGGAGCAGGTGATCCCGCCGTTGGCGGGACGATCTCTTGCCCCGCCTTGCCGAAGCCAATGCTCTTATTTAACATAATAATGTGGAGCGAGAGACGGGACTCGAACCCGCGATCTCTTCCTTGGGAAGGAAGCATTCTACCAGCTGAACTACTCTCGCACAACCTTAAGTATTTTTAATTTTTAATACTGCCACGGCGAGGCAGGTTGGGAAGCAAGCATTCTACCAACTGAACTATGCCCGCCAATTAATGACTAGCCGTCACTATCTTTTTACCAGAATGCGCCGCTATATCAAAATCGTATTTTTTATAAAATATCCTTTTACCAATTTCTACAAAGACAAAATATACCAGCACAATCAAGACAATAGCCATGACCATGGCCAGGGGTGGTCTCCCAAATTGAAAGTATCTACCTACCGCCGTAAATGGTATTATCCAACCCAAAGTCACGCAAGTCAAGGTACTAAACAATAAATATTTACTGGGCCGACTCTGGATAAATGGTAATTTCTTAGTCCTGATGAAATGAATAACCAAAGTCTGAGTGGCTAGGGATTCCATAAACCAACCAGCTTGAAATACGGATTGGCTAGCGTGAAAAACACTGTACAAAACATAAAAAGTCAAAAAGTCAAAAATTGAACTAATGGGTCCAATCCACAACATGAAGCGTTTGATAAATTGCATGTTCCAACGACGCGGTTTCTGCAGCCAATCTTGGTCAACGTTGTCAGTCGGTATGGTCACCTGCGAAAAATCATAAATAAAATTATTCAACAAAATTTGAATTGGCAACATCGGCAAAAAAGGCACAAAAAATACCACCAAACTCATGCTAAACATATTGCCAAAATTGGAACTCAAACCCATCATGATGTATTTCATGGTATTGCCAAAGGCCTTCCGACCTTCCAACAAACCATCTTTCAAAATCTCCAAATTTTTGTGCGTCAAAACAATATCCGCTGACTCTTTGGCCACATCCACCGCGTTGTTGACGGAAATGCCAACATCAGCGGCTTTGAGCGATGGCGCGTCATTGATGCCGTCACCCAAATAGCCAACCACGTGGCCATTGGCCCGCAAAGCAGTGATCACTCTGTTTTTTTGCTCTGGAGAAAATCTGGCAAAAATGGTTGTTTTCTCAACTATGGCTCCCAAAGCATCATCATTCAAATGCTCCATTTCACTGCCCATGATAGTGCCATGTACGGTCAAACCGACTTCACGACAAATTTTGCTAGCCACCAATTCATTGTCCCCAGTAATAACTTTGACGCGCACTCCCACATTGCGCAATTCTTCCAAAACTTGCTTCAAGCCCCGACGTGGCGGATCAAGAAAAGCCACAAAACCGCAGAGCTCCAAATCATTTTCGTCTTGCTTGCTGTATGACTTTTTTTTATTATCAAATTTTTTGATAGCCACAGCCAAAACACGATAGCCATCTTTACTCAAATTTTCATAATACTCATGGGCCTTCTTTTGCCAAACTTTCCCAAAATGTATGGCTTTTTTCCCTTGCTGAAAAGTCTGGCATTTTTTAAAAATTTCTTCGGGCGCACCCTTGGTGATTAATAGTCTACCCTCTTCCCCTTCAACCACCACGCTCATCAAACGCCTGTTAAAATCAAAAGGTATTTCATCAATTTTTTTATACTTGGTAGTTGCTATTTTTTTGAAATTAACAATAGCTTCATCAAGCGGATTTTTGACTCCGGTTTGGAAATAGCCGTTGAGATAAGTGTATTTCAAAACCTGCTCGTTATTTTCACCAGCCAAATTTGTGTAAGTCACCAAAACAATTTTGTCCTCCGTCAAAGTGCCAGTTTTGTCAGTGCACAAAATATCCATGCTACCAAAATTTGGAATGGCCGTTAATTTTTTGACAATTACTCCTTTCTTAGACATCTTCAAGGAGCCACGAGCCATAGTGATAGACATGATCATGGGCAACAACTCTGGTGTCACACCCACAGCTACTGCAATAGCAAACATGAATGATTCCAAGATACGGTGGTTGATCAGGGAGTTAAACAAAAAAATAAAGAGCACCAAAAAAATGATTATCTTCATTATGAAATAACCAAATTTTGTGACCCCAATTTCAAATTCACTCTTCTCTTCTTTTTTGGCTAATTTGTCGGCTATTTGTCCAAATTCAGTTTGGTTACCAATTTTGACCACCACGGCTGTGGCCGAACCACTGACTACACTAGTACCGGCAAAAATTATATTATTCAAATCTACCAAAGATAAATTCTGACCACGCAAAATCTTTTTGTCTTTGCCATTGGGGTAGGACTCTCCAGTCAAAGACGACTGATTCACATAAAGATCTTTGGAGTCAATGATGCGCGCGTCAGCCGGCACTAATTTTCCAGCGCTGACACAAACGATATCACCAATACATATTTGAGAGGCCTTAACTTCTTTTTTCTGACCATCACGAATGACTGTAGCCATGGTGCGCACTTTTTCTTTTAGACGCTTGGCAGCTTGTCCGGCATTTCGCTCCTCAAAAAAATCCAAAATCACACTCAGTAGTATCATAACCGCCACAATGACAGCATTTTTTATTTCACCCAAATAGGCCGAGATAGCTGATACTATCAACAAAATGATTATCAGCGGACTTTTGAAATACGAAAGAAACTCCAAAACAACATTGCGCTCTTTTCTTTCTTCAATGGTGTTGTAACCACAGGTGGCATGGCGTTTCAGAGTTGTACTTTCTGACAATCCCTTTTCACTGCTGTCTACCAAGGACAAAACTTCAGGCGCCTCAAGCGTGGCAAAATATTCTAGTTTTTTATCTAAGACGTCTTTCATGGCTGGCTTAATTTTAGCATATTCACTTAAAAATAAAAAACCGCCGACACTTTTGGGTCATGATCCACACAATACTTTAATTTCATACTACGGTGTGGATTCCCGCCTACGCCCGCTTCGCCGCGAGGCGAGCGGGAATGACAATAAAAAAGTCGGCGGTTTTTTCCAAAAAAGAAAGCGAGGTTTTTTATTTACTTAAATATTGTCTCTAACAATTTAGCAGTGAGTTTTAAGGGATAATATAAAATATTATTTTTATAATGTTTATCTAAAACATAGCCATATGAGGTGAACATATAACGATTGCGGCTGGAAGATGGCAGACCGACATGCAAAACCTTAATAGCTGGGTCGTACATTACTTTTGCTTTATTTTGTCTGGCTCTTAAACATAGCTCTAATTCTTCATAGTATAAAAATATTTTATCATCAAAGCCGTGTAATTCATCAAAAATATTTCTTTCGATTAAAAAAACGGCTCCCGACACCCAAGCCGCCTCAATCACTTTATTTTGCGGTCTCCAAAAAGATATTCCAATCGATCCAAGCAAGCGAGCTAATAGACTATGCAATTCGCCATAATCCCAAGCTTGTTGTCGCCCATTTTTATTAACTAATTTTGGACCGACAATTTTTACTGAGCTATCTGACAAAAAACAATCCAGCATTCTGCTGATTGTTTTTTCTTCGATAAACAAAATATCAGGATTAAGAATCAATAAATATTTAGCATCAATCTTTTTGGCTAAAATATTGTGTCCACCACCAAAACCAACATTTTTGTTATTTTTATAAAATTCAATTTGATTATGTTGTTTGTATTTTAATTGCAAATCGCCCAAATCGTCAGATGAGTCATTATCTAAAATCAATATTTTATAGGATATATTTGAATTTTTTAGATCTTTCAAAATAGAATCCAAACATCCGACCAAATATTTTTTGGTATTATAGTTTACTATTTGAATGGATAAATCAAACATAATTGAATTAATTGGTCGTCCCGCTGGGACTCGCCACCGCCTCCCATTCGGGCCTGAGCCCTCAGGGCCGAAGGCTGGCGGGGTCCCGCCCACGGCGGGAAACCCGTCACACCCCCACTTTACCTGCCCGCCGAACTAAGCACTAAAATTATTTTATTAAAAAGTATGGTGGGTATACCTGGACTTGAACCAGGGACCCCGACTTTATCCTCCTGCGCCTCGCTACTCTCGGCTACGGAGGACAGGTAAGAGTCGTGTTTATATGTATCCGCCGCTGGTGGGCATAGATGGACTTGAACCATCGACCCCGACTTTATAAGAGTCGTGCTCTAACCGACTGAGCTATATGCCCCCCAGCGACAGACAATATTAAAAAATTAAAATGCTTGATGCAGATATTATAATTAAAGTTTGCTGTTTTGTGAAGCGCCTTAATTGTGCCCCAACAATTTTATGGCTTCCGATATTCTAGTAACCAAAAGTTCTTTGGATTTTTCTAAAGGATAATCAATGGTTAATTTGACTAAATTCTTGCTACCCTGCGGGCTCAAATCCCTAAGCAAATCAAAAGCATTTATATTTTCCGTAGAATAAATCCAGGCCTCGGTTTTTTCCAATTCTAATTGGTAAAATATTATAGCCACCTGAGTTTGGGGTGTAGATAAAATAAGGTCTTTGACCAACTCTTGAAAATCCTGTGGCAAGGTATCCATATCCGCATGCTCTAGATAGGAAAATATTATTCTCCCCCGTTGTTTCAAGCGGGATAAGATACGACCCCAATTTTTCAATGTCGCAATATCCTTGGTGCGATAAAGCTCTTCAATTATTTTTTGTCTAGTTGCTCCTTTGACTATCAGCTGACTAGCAATCTCCAAAAGCGCTGGCGTCACTAATGGTGACTGAAAACTATTGGTAGCGCTAATAATGCCGGCCAAAAGACAAGTAGCCATGTCTTTGCTTATATTGTCTTGAAAAAAATAATAACTTATCTCCGCAAGCGAAGAAGAGCTTAACTCCACCACATTCAATTGACCAAAATTTTCATTCAAGATAGAGCGATCAATATTGATAATGTCGGTATTATTAAAAAAATCTCGGTGTTCAGAAAAAGTACTGCCCAGTGCTTCAAATCCACCAGCCCCCAAAGTAATGACTAAATCATAAACTAAATCGCCTCTTTCGGTTTTGACATTGCGACTTTCAAAATTACCATTCTCTGGCAAAATATTTATTCGCAATTCATCACCAGCTAGATCGTAGCTAAACTGTTTTACTTTTACTTGGGACACATCCAAAATTATCTGAAACTTATTGGCCTCATCTAGATTATTTTTTATAGCCAAAGTACTGGGCAAGAAATTCCAAGATTGATATTTGCCAATCAAACAAATATCGGCCTGTTTATTTTGTTCATGCAAAAAAATCTGCCAAGCGCAGGCCGTGGCCACAATATCGACAGAAGGATCTTGCGGTCCAGTAATCAAAATATTATTAGCTTTTGACAACAAATTATTTAATTCTTTAACGGGAATTTCCATTTTTATCTTGTTTTTAACTACTAAATTTATATCAACTTTGGATAAATGTCAATGTTTACGAGATATGCACCATAAAATATATAAAATTAGCCATACTGTTTTCCTTGACTTTTTTTTTAAAATATAGTAAATTATGGGCTAATATAACAGAAAAATGAATACTAGTGTCCTAGCTAGACAATTGAAAGTAACCACCAGCGAGCTCCTAGAAAAACTACCAGAGCTTGGTTTTGATATTGGTGGCAAGGCGCTAAAAATCAATGATCATCTTGTTCCAAAAATAATTGAAGCTTGGAAAAAAGACGAAAAGAAAAGAGCTTTCAAGGAAAGCCAATCTCAAATTACTGAAATACGTGCCAAAGACAAAACAGCTCCCCTTGAACAAAAAGAAATTATTGTTGGTGACACTATCGTGGTCAAAGATCTGGCGGAAATTATGAAACTTCCCATCGCTCGTCTCATGGGCGAACTAATGAAAAATGGCATTATGGTTTCGCTGAACGAAAAAGTTGATTTTGACACAGCTACTATTATTGCCGAAGACCTTGGTTTCAAAGTAAACAAGAGTGAGCAGACAAGTGTAGAAGAAACTAGCCATAAAGAAAAATTAACTCAGCTTTTATCAACTCGCGCTATTGGCGATACCAAAGCACCAGTGGTAGTGGTCATGGGTCATGTTGACCATGGCAAAACAAAATTATTGGACGCTATCCGCTCGACCAATGTAGTTGACCAAGAAGCTGGCGGCATTACCCAACACATCGGCGCTTACCAAGTAGAAACTCACGGTCGACCCATTACTTTTTTGGATACTCCTGGACACGAGGCGTTCAAAGCCATGCGCTCTCGTGGCGGACAGGTGGCTGACATCGCTATTTTGGTGGTGGCCGCTGATGATGGCCTGCAACCGCAAACTTTGGAAAGTATTGCTGTCATCCAAAAAGAAAATTTACCCTTTGTTATCGCCATTAACAAAATTGACAAGCCAGGTGCTGACATTGACCGCCTAAAACAACAATTAGTAGAAATAAATTTGATGCCCGAAGACTGGGGTGGTAAAGTAATTTGCCAGCCGATTTCCGCTTTGAAAAAAGAAGGTATTTCTGAGTTACTAGACATGATATTACTGGTGGCTGACATGGAAAATTTCAAAGCCGATGTCGCAGGATCAGCTGTTGGTACTATTATTGAGTCCCACCTAGACCCGGGCGAAGGTCCAGTGGCTACAGTCTTGGTGCAAGCCGGCACTTTGCAAGTTGGCGATATGATTATTGTCGGTCAGGTGCCAGGAAAAATAAAAATGCTCAAAAACTGGAAAGGCCAAAACCAAACTTCAGCTGGCCCAGCTACGCCTGTAAAAATTTTGGGCTTAAAACAATTACCGCAAATTGGAGAAATTTTGGAAGTAATCACTGACAAAAAAGACTACAAAAACAAACTCAAAAATATTGATAATAATTTCCGGCCCTCAAGTATCAATAATAGTAGCAATAGCAATGGCAACAAAAAAGAAGAAGGTGATGAAAATGCCACTACCTTGCGCTTGATCATCAAATCCGATGTTTTGGGCTCAGCCGAAGCCATCGAAGAGTCTCTAAGAAAAATCGCTGTCTCTGGCGCTAGAATTCAAGTCATTAAAAAAGGCCTAGGCCTTTTCAATGAAACTGATGTGCTCAATGCTGCCGCTCAGCAAAGCATCTTAGTTGGCTTTCATATCAAAGAAAATAAAAATATTATCAATCTGGCTCAAGAAAAAGGTGTTACTGTCCTCTACTTTGATATTATTTATAAACTGCTGGAAGACATTGAAAAACGCTTGATAAATATCAAGGCCAAAAAAACCATCCACAAAATTATTGGCAAGATGCAAGTCTTGGCTATCTTCAAATCACAAAAAAATAGCATGATTGTTGGTGGCAAAATTATTGACGGCCTGATCACCAAAAAATGTAATGTTAAAGTAATGAAAAATGGTGAGATGGAAGCTATTGGTAAAATAATCAGCTTGCAATCAGCCAAACAAGAAATGAATGAAGTGGTGGCTGGCAATGAAGCTGGTATTGAGTACCAAGGCGACCCTATAATCGCTGTGGGTGATACTTTGGAATTTTTTGAAGAAAGCTATGAGTAAGCGTCCGGCCCAAGTAGGAGAATATTTACGCCAGCAAATCAACAATATAATTTTGCGTGATTTTGAGCCACCCATGGGCACGCTCATTAGCGTCACTGAAGTCACTATTTCGCCAGACCTCAAAAATGCTACAGCTTATGTCAGTATCATCCCCCAAAATCACTTGGGTTCAGGACTGACGGCCATCAAAAAATTTGCTGGTCATATTCAAAAAGAAATTGGTCGCAACTTGACTATGCGCGGGACGCCTCATTTGAATTTTGAGCTTGATGAACGTGATATAAAATACGGACGCATTGATGAGGCATTGAAAAAATAGATTAAAATAAAAAACACTCGAGAAAATTTGAGTGTTTTTTGATTATAAT
This sequence comes from Patescibacteria group bacterium, assembly GCA_041665545.1. Lineage (GTDB taxonomy): Bacteria > Patescibacteriota > Patescibacteriia > UBA1558 > GWA2-36-10 > CALMZN01. Next base: position 86,190 of record JBAYIQ010000002.1, read on the forward strand.
ATATTTTATTTAGTATATAAAGTTAATCAGTGGTACTGATAGATTTGCATCCGTCTATATAACGATCTCCCCCTCTTACATTTTTAAATAAATCACAATAATCATCGTTTTTCATTATAATTTTATAACGATAGATGCAGTCATATGATACATTTAAATCCAGTGGCATTTCAAGTGATTTTGCTACACTTAGACAACCCTCTATATCTCTTGTCGAGTAAAGAAATTTTTCAAAACATTTTGTTAGCATGGAATGTTTTTCCTGGCTATTTGTTAATTGCACACTTAGTTGTTTGCAATCTTCATAATTTTTAGCTTCTTGTAAAGATTTGTTTGTTATTTCTCCAACTATTTTACTGCGCGCATCTCGTTCATTGATTTGTTTATTTATATTGTATTCCTCCCAACAAATAGGGGTATAAATTATAACACCAATAGCCACAAAAATGGAAGATGACACTATAAACAATTGCCTGTCGTTGTGTTTTTTTGCTGACGGAAGAATAATGTTGACCACTAGCCCAAAAATAGTTGAGCCAAATAATCCAGGTATAATAATACCAAGCCCCCAAATTCCTGCCTCCGATTTTAAGAAATATAATAAATAAACAAACGCAATTACCCAGACGGCGTTTGATAAAATGAATAATATCCAGAATAATTTTTTAGATATTATTTTGTTAGAATTAGAGTTTATTTGATTATTTTTTGAGAGCATAAATGATTTTAATATTATGTTATCATTATACTATAAATAATCTTAACCTCCTATAGCCCCCACTCAAAAATTACCACCCGCCTCGCCAAAGTATTTGCGCTAGTTTCTTGAACTCGCCTTTTATAGCATTGACTCTATAGCCAAGTTCCGCTATAATATTTTGTTATGTTAAATCACCAACACTTAAGTCAGGCCATACTGCAGGAAATCAAGCAGGCCGAAAATATATTAATCATCTCCCACCAGCGCCCCGATGGCGATACTTTGGGTTCAAATTTAGCTTTGCGTAAATATTTATCTAGTTTAGGCAAAAATGTACACTCTTTTTGCGATAGCTTGATACCGGATTATCTGACTTTTTTGCCAGACAGTCATCTTATAAAACAAGACCATTTGTTATTCACCAAAAAGTTCGACTTGGTAATCACTGTGGATTCGGCGACTTTAGAGCTTACTGGCGCTCAGCATCTTTTGGAAATATTACCCCAGCCCTATCGGCTAATAAATATTGACCACCACAACTCCAACCCCAAATACGCTGACATCAACCTAGTGCTCTCTGAGGCCTGCTCCACAGCCGAAATAATCTACCGCCTATTTGCTGATTGGAAAATAACTTTGGACCAAGACATTGCTACCAATCTGGCCTGTGGCTTGATCACTGACACTAGCGGTTTCAAAAACCCAGCTACTAGCTACCAGTCACTAAATATTGCTGCCGAATTATTCAACCAAGGCGCCAATTTACACCAATTATTAAAAATAACCAACCGCAGTAAAAATATTGACAATCTGATTCTCTGGGGCCGAGCTTTGGAGCGCTTGGAAAAAATCGAAAAAAATAATATAGTTTTTACCTTCCTGACGCAGAGTGATTTACTGGAGACAAATACTGACGAATCAGCCATTGAAGGCATTGCTAATTTTTTGCATATCCTAAAAGAAGGCAAAATAATTTTGGTTTTAGTGGAAACCAGTGCTAATATGATAAAGGGCTCGCTACGCACTACTTCGGAAATAGATGTTTCCGAAATTGCCAAGCTCTTTGGCGGTGGCGGACACAAAAAAGCCGCGGGCTTCACCTTGCCAGGTAAATTGGATTATGTTAAAAATAGAATAAGGATTATTTAATTTACTTTACCGCCCAGAGGGCGGTCGCCCTATGGGCGGTACTTTCAACTTTAAACTTTTAACTACATTATATGCTTATACCCACAGTAATAGAAAAAAGCCAAGGTGGCGAAAGAGCTTATGACATCTACTCTCGCCTACTCAAAGACCGTATAATTTTTTTGGGTGACGCGATTGATGATCACATCGCCAACCTAGTCATTGCTCAATTGCTTTTTTTGGATGCTCAAGACAATACTAGGCCAATCAAAATGTATATCAATTCACCGGGTGGTTCAGTGACCGATGGTTTGGCAATATATGACACCATGCAACACGTCAAAAGTCCGGTCTCCACTATTGCTGTTGGCTTAGCCGCTTCGATGGGCGCCTTGTTGCTGTCGGCTGGCACCAAGGGCCAGAGATTTGCTTTACCCAACGCCGAAATTCTCCTGCACCAAGTAATGGGCGGCGCCCAAGGCCAAGCATCAGACATCAAAATAAAAGCCGAGCAGATTTTGAAGCTCAAAGATCGTCTCAATCAGATACTGCACAAGCACACTGGACAAGCTTTAAAAAAAATAGAAGTTGATACTGATCGCGACTACTATATGAATCCCGAAGAAGCCAAAACTTATGGCTTGATCGATAAAATCATAAAATAATTTATCCACAACAAAAAGATTGTTCACTTTTGAAAAGATTTGTGCTATTATATTTTCCAAGGTGAGTCTTGAGGATCTAAACCATCCTCATTTCTAAATTCTCATCCCTAAGACCATCGGTGCACAGCACCATTCATAGCCGAAAGACTTTGGATAATGCTGTGCTCAAGCCGATGGTCTTTGTTTTAAAGTAAAAGAAAAAGACCCAATGGGATTCTGTACCCATTAGGTCTTTCCACACGACTGATGTGTCGCGAATCCTCTGTCGAGGTGTACTCTCTCAACCACTGAGAATATTATACCAGAACAGCTGGGGATTGATGATCCAGTCGGCTATCGCCAATCCAGTGAAACCGATACTTGCAAAGAACCAGGAATAGAAGAACATGTGTTCATCACGACGTGAATGACAAATGGCCTCATCTGACGCTCTGCCAGAGACGGCGTTAGGAACATCCCTTCTGGCTAAGATAGTCGCGATGATACCGCTTACGAAGAGAATCAACACCAAAAGTTTGGCTTCAAGATCTGGGTTCATGTCTTCACCCCTTCCAATATCAAGGCCACTATTACCACCACCCGCTTACGCTAATAACTTATATAATATTAAAAAGATTGTCAAATATAATTATGGCCCACTACTATTAGGCTCAAGCCGATGGTCTTTGTTTTTTTGTAAAAGAAAGAGTCCATCGCGGCTTGATGGACTCTGGCCCAAAAGAGTGTGGGCAAGCAAAGGAGATGAATCACGACTCCGGTGGCAAATGATGCTTGGCACGAAATTCCGCCTCCAAACGCGTCAGTGTTCCTTCACTAACCAAGCGAATGGCTGCCGGATTACACCCGCTGGCTGGGTATAGTATCGCGCCAATTTCTCGTAGATGATATCTACTGGCAAGAAGACGCAGTCTTTTCATTCGAGGGTCATTTTCTAATGCCCTCAAAGACGCCTCGAACTGATCCGGACCATCATCTGAAAAAACCCCGGACACCAAGATGATACCTTCGGCCGTGCCATAAATCCCCGTAGGTCTCATGATACACACTCCTTTATTGACAATAGTGGCGATGAACATACCTTCAAAATTATTGTAATTTATTTTTAATATTAAAGCAATTTGAGTAAAAAAAGAAGAGACCAACTTACCCTGGTCTCTAATGGGTTGGGTCCGAAGACCCTGATGGAACAGTCGACTAGCCGCCGATCCTGCCGAGGTGGATCTTCGCGAGCATATCATCGATCGACTCGAGTCTTTTCTTGAGAATCGTATTCTGACGAACGGTTTCGTAATCGATCGACACGAGCTCGAAATACAGTGCCATGAACGCGAGAAAAGCAACTGCCTGAATCTTGCCATTCCCCGTCAGAACAAGCAATGCCGCGATCATGAAGAGAAAGCCGAGAATAAAAGCGATAATCCTCATTTCCGTGCTCCTTGTTCAGGTACAGAACCATTGGCCCTGAGACGCCTCAGAGTGTAGCCCTGCTATCTGCGGGTGTTCTGCTCGGCCGTCTCCACTTGAGCAACTGAATCACGTAGAAACTCGCCGAGAAACTGACAACCGACGAGCTAATGACAAGCATGTTTCTGCTTATCAAGAGAATGGTCGCCAGAATGATGACGCATGTGCAGATCAGGTGGATACCCACCACATGCCGCCACTTCTCACAACGCAGGGTGGATCCGAGAAATATGCCCGCAAAGATACTCATGAAGATGGCCTTTACGAAATAGACACCCTGGGGATTCGAGACTTGCTGAACGGCCACTATTAGCATAGCCGCACACACCAAGTCCAGCAGAATAATGGCTAGGGTTCTCATGAGACATCCTTTCATTTTGAGGTACAAACCATGACCTGAAATGGCCTATTTTTGGTTTATAACATAATATATAATAAACAATGAATTGTGTCAATACAAAACTAAGTTGACTTTTTACCTAATATTAGGTATAATGGCTAGGAGAGTAATAACTCTCATCTAATTTAAAACCGTTTTATTAATAATTTACTGTTTTGAAGTCTGTATCTAGACGCTCTAGATCATATTGAACCGACAAGTGCTTATTTCCCATGGAATTAAAATTCTCTGATAACAATTTAATATCAATTATCAACCTAAATCACTTGTTTAGGTCTATTGTCTTCTCAAAAAAGCAGTAAACTGGAAAGTTTAACTTATGTATATTTGGCTATTGGCCGCGCTAGTTGCTGGTGCATTTTTTGGCTATCTAATAAAAAAATTATTTAGCAGCCAAAACATCAACTCGGCCGAAAGAAAGGCAGAAGCCATCCTAGCTGACGCCAAACAAAAACAAAAAGATCTCCTCTTGGAAGCCAAGGACAAAGCCATGGCAGTCATTGAGGAATCCAAAATTGAAGAGCGTGATCGCCGTCGACAGCTACAAGAATTGGAAAATCGCTTGGGCAAGCGCGAAAGCTTGTTTGACCGCAAAATCATGGAATTTGAGGAAAGCAAACAGCGCCTCGACAATTCCCAGCTACAATTAGAAAAAACTCGCGAGGAAATAAAAACCATCAAAGTAGAGCAACTTTCAAAATTGGAAAAAATAGCTCAACTCAACCAAGATGAAGCTCGCGAAGTTTTGCTCAACAACACTGAGACGCGCATGAAGGACGAACTGCTTCATCGTATCCGCAAATTGGAAGAAGAAGCTCAGGATGAATTGGAAGAGCGCGCCAAAAAAATATTAACCACAGTGATTGAGCGCGTGGCCGCTCCCCATACTGTGGAAACCACCACCACTTCCGTCAACCTGCCCAACGAAGAAATGAAAGGCCGTATCATTGGCCGTGAAGGTCGCAATATAAAAACCATTGAGCAATTGACTGGCGCTGAAATCATTATTGACGATACCCCGGAAACTATTTTGATTTCCGCTTTCAATCCTATCCGCCGACAATTAGCCAAACGCACTCTAGAAAAATTAATGGCTGATGGTCGTATTCATCCGGGTCGTATCGAAGAAACTGTCACTCAAGCCAAAAAAGATCTGGCCTTGGACATCAAAAAAGCCGGCGAAGAAGCTGCTTATCAAGCGGGCATAGTCGGACTAGACAGCAAACTGCTCCAAATTTTGGGTCGTTTGAAATACCGCACTAGTTACGGCCAAAACCAATTACAGCATGCTTTGGAAGTTTCGGCTTTGGCTGGCACCTTGGCTGCGGAATTGGGCGCTGATGTCAATGTCTGCAAAAAAGGCGGACTACTGCACGATATTGGCAAAGCACTAGATCACGAAATACAAGGCGGTCACCCCGAGATCGGCTATGACCTATTGAAAAAGTTTGGTTTGCCAGAAGAGGTGGCCTATATGTCCACTGCTCACCATGAAGATCAGCCCAAGTCAATCGAAGGCGTGATAGTCAAAATTGCTGATGCTATTTCTGGCTCCCGTCCTGGCGCTCGTCGCGATTCTTTTGAAAACTATATCCAACGTTTGACCGAGCTGGAAGACACAGCCAAGACTTTCCCGGGTGTAGAAAAAGTCTATGCCATCCAAGCTGGCCGTGAGATCAGAGTCTTTGTGTCACCAGATGAAATTGATGACTACAAAGCCACTACTTTGGCTCGAGATATAGCCAACAAAATTGAATCCGAGCTCAAGTACCCAGGCGAGATCCGGGTGACTGTAATCAGAGAAAAAAGAGTCATAGAATATGCCAGATAAAATAACCATACTATTTTTTGGTGACGTTGTCGGCGCCATTGGACGCCAAGGCGTAAAAAATATTTTGCCAATCTGGCAAAAAAAATATAAGCCCGATTTAGTAATTGCCAATATTGAAAATTTAGCTCATGGTTCAGGCCTGACCACAAAAACAGTGGCCGATATCCAAACCACTGGCATCCAATTGTACACTGGTGGCAACCATACTTGGCGTAAAGAAGACTTGACTAATTTTATTGACCTAAAAATTGCCACACCCATCAATGATGTCCGCACTATTCCTGAACACCGCTATCAAGAAATTGAAATAAAAAAGACCAAGATTGCGGTGGTTAGTGTTTTGGGTGAGGGTATGATGAAAGACGAGGCGATTTCCAATCCTTTTTTAGCAATTCGCGATATGTTGCCAGAGATTCATGACCATATTATTTTGGTTGATATGCACGCCGAACTGACCAGTGAAAAAAAAGCCATGGGATTTTTCTTGGATGGTAAAGTAGCGGTTGTCATGGGTACTCATACCCATGTGCCAACCGCCGATGCTCAAATTTTGCCCGGTGGCACTGGCTACATCACTGATGTGGGCATGGTTGGTGCCTATCCATCAGTCATCGGCATAGACAAAGAAGTAATAATTGAAAAATTTTTGACTGACTCACCGGTCAATCACGAAATACCAGTGGCTAGCCAAATCGAAATAAATGCTTTATTATTAGAGGTAGATATCAAGAGTAAGAAAACTATTAAGATAAAACATCTAAGAGAAATCATAAATTAAACACATATGAATAAGGCACAATTAATTGAAAGCGTGGCCATCAAAGCTGGCGTCAGCAAAAAAGAGGCCGATGATGTCCTCAAGGCCTTTGAAGATTTGGTCATGGAGAATCTAAAAAACGGCAGTGAAATAACACTGACCGGCTTTGGCACTTTTTCTGCCAAAAAACGCTCTTCCCGTCGTGGAGTCAATCCCCAAAAACCATCCGAGATCATCACTATCCCAAAAGTGACCGTGCCAAAATTCAAAGCTGGAAAAACTCTCAAAGATTTTTTAAAAAAATAGCTAATTATTTCAACGCAAACACCAAACCCACCTTGCCGCCACTAGCGGCATTTTTGTTTTCATCCCAATCAGCCAGGGAATACATCAAATTACTTTGGGTGTAGATAAAATCCGCGCCTAGTCTAGTGCCGGGATCATTGGTAATAAATTTATCACCAGTAAATCCCTTGATAACCAGCATGTGATAAACTGGACCGCCATTGGTGAAATTAGGATTAGCTAATTTTTTGCCGTCAGCCGGCACTATCACTGGTCTCCCTTGTCTCAACAAATCTTTTATTTTTTCTACTGTCAAATCACTAACTATTTCTGTTTTTTGATTATAAATGGCCAAGGCCAACTCTGCTTCCTTGGCGATTGGCAACTCTGGATGCACGCCCCAAGTCTGTATTTGCCAATCCACCATATCTACCAATATTTTTTCAACAGCCAGTTTGTCGGGCATTTTTTTATTGGCATAATAATAGTCAACCATCAGTAAACTAGCTTCTTCGCAGGCGTTTTGAAATGGCTCAGACCAATTGGCAGTCGGCGCCTGAGAAGTAAATGGCACGGCCAAATTGACAGCTATTAAATTTTCAATTGGTTTTACGACTGGTTCCTTGACTGTATTGGTATTATCATTTTTTATTGGCGTGTTAGTAGGATTTTTATCTGCTACAGCTATGTTTGTATTAGCTTTGATATCCTCATAGGTCTGTGCTTTTGGTAGCTCTATTTTGTCTTCAAATTTATCACGACTAAAATAATAGTAGGTAAATCCAGCTACTAATACTATTGCTAATAAAATATATATTTTCTTTTTCATCCGGTTAGAAATTTAATTAATAAAATTTGATTGACTAAAGTCAGTTTATTTATTTATTGGATTTTTTCTATTATAGCTTGTCCGGTAAATTTCTAACCGGAATCATAAACTCATCATAACAGCTTTGATGTTTATTTACAATTGATCTAGCCAAATAAACAGAAAAGAACCGAGAGTCTGATGACTTCGGTCCTTCTAGGTGTACTCTAGATTGCCAACCTTTTTGTAAGGTAGCAAGCTAGAAGTTGGGTGTCGAACTGCCATAATTGGCTAAACCATTGTTCACAACGGTCAGAATTGTAGTGATCACGTTGATCAGCAGTTCATAAACTCCCGGGGCGAAAATCTTGAATAAGATAAGCAAGAAAACTAGTTGGAAAAAAGCTCCCATTGCTCTAAACATATCATTGCTTATTAGCTTCAAGGCCTGGGAAGAACTCATTGGACTTGCGACTATTGTCCTTCTTTTGGCCTATGAGCCATTATTCAAGTTCTCTCCAGGCAGTTTTACTGAAAAATTCATTCAATAAAGCTGGCTGGAGAGAAATTCGCTGTTTGTAAGGTACTTATATCCCCCTTTATATATAAAGACGGCTAAGATTGGCAAAAATTACACTTCGGTCCAGATTTTATTGCGGTATTGCAATGCCTCCAAAATATGCTCTTCTTCAATATTTTGACTACTAGCTAGATCAGCAATAGTCCGAGCCACTTTCAAAATCTTATAATAAGCTCTGGCTGACAATTGCATTTTTTCCGTGGCCGTTAGTAGCAGTCTTTGATTGCTTGACGACAAGGTGCAATATTTTTTTATCAGCTTTGGTGGTAGATCACTGTTTAATAAATTATTTTGTTGGCGGCCTGTTTGACGCTGTCTAGCTGAAACTACTCGCGCTAAAATTTCTTTAGAACTTTCGGCTAAATTTTTACCATCAATCAACTCATTACTTTTTACTCTGGCCACATTAAGATGCAAATCTATACGATCAAGCAAAGGACCTGATAATTTTTTTCTGTATTTGGATATTTCCATTGGCGTACAGTGACACTCATGGCTGGGATCAGTCAAATAGCCACAAGGACAAGGATTGGCTGTAGCCAAAAAAATAAAATCAGCCGGATAATCTACTGAACCCTTGATACGCGACACCGTAATTATTTTGTCTTCCAATGGTTGGCGCAGAGCCTCCAGTACTGCTCGAGGAAATTCCAAAATCTCATCCAAAAATAATACATTACGATGAGCCAAAGATATTTCTCCGGGTTTGGGGTAAGTGCCACCACCAACAATAGCTGACACTGACGCTGAGTGGTGCGGACTGCGCAACAACCTGCTACGCACTAGATAATTGTCTTCAGTCAAAAGGCCAGCTAAGCTATGTATTTTACTGACTGCCAAGGCCTCGTCCAAAGATAGTGGTGGTAAAATAGACAAAAAACTTTTGGCCAACATAGTCTTGCCCGAGCCCGGAGGTCCTACCAATAGGACATTGTGTCCGCCAACAGCCGCGATTTCCAAAGCCCGCTTGGCCAGCGTCTGACCTTGGACTTCTTGGAAATCAAAACTTGCTTGACTGGGCTCATTATAAAAAACCACTGGCGCTTGGGGCTCAATTTTTTGCTGGCCATTCAAGTGCTGTATCAGTTGAGCTAAATTATCAACCGCAAAAATATTGACACCCTCAATCACACTGGCTTCTTTGACGTTTTTTTGCGGGACAAATATATTTTGGAAGCCAAATTCTTTTAGCGAGCCGACCATGACCATAACCCCGGGCACGGGCTTGACCGAGCCAGTCAAAGACAGCTCACCAATGAAGGCCGTGGGTTCAGAAATTGACCTCAACTCACCATTAGCTTGCAAGACACTGACGGCCATAGACAGATCGTAAGCTCCGCCACTTTTTTGCACTTGGGCTGGTGCCAGATTGATCACCACTTTTTGGCGCGGAAACACAAAACCGCTATTTTCAATAGCGGCCCAGACTCGCTCTCTGGCCTCTTGCACAGCTGTATCAGGTAAGCCAACAATAATAACCTTAGGCAAATGCCTAGATAAATTAGTCTCTACTTCTACCAAGTTGCTTTTCAAGCCCAAAACGGCAACTGTATAAATATTAGCCATAATAAAAATCGCTTTTCTTTTTCTTATGGCTATTTTACTCCCGCTCTGAAATAAAAGTCAAGGTCAGCGAATTTTTTTAATTCAACTGCCAAATTGTATAGTTCAAAAAGCTAGCAAAACTGACCCACAGTAAATAAGGGATCAGCAAACTACCAGCTTTTTTATCAAGCTTGAAAAACCAAATGATCAAAGTCAAAATCATGAGCCACAAAACAATAATTTCTAAAAAGGCATAAAAAGGATTGCGAAGGCCAAAAAATAAAATCGACCAAAATATATTAAATAGTAAATGAACTAAGAAAAATATCGTGGCTCGACGAGCGCTTTTGGAATGACTAGCTTTTTGCCAGACCAAATACAGGGCAATGCCCATCAGGATGAAAAGCGTGGTCCACACCGGCCCAAAAAGCCAAGATGGTGGATTCCAAGTGGGCTTATTGATTGTCTGATACCAACCGGCAATCTGCGGAGTGGTAAAAAATGAGCCAATAAACCCGGCTCCCAGACAAATAAGCACTGAACTAAATAATTTGATAATACTTTTGTTAGTCATATTTTTGTTTTTTTTAATTGTCTTACTAAAAAATAGCACACTCCCAGGAAAATATAAACATCGCTCAAATTTAGGACAGTAAAATATGGCACATTGAAGTAGTCCACTACTCCGCCATACATAAGGCGATCCCAAATATTGCTGGCCGCCCCAATTATTATCAAAGCATAGGGCCAAAGATATTTTTTAGCTCCCTGCCAGTCTTTAAACCATAACCAAAGCAACAAAAAAAATATTATGGCTAGGATTGGATACAACACAGCCAGGGGCAAGGGCAAGGAAAAGGCAATATTTTTATTGATATACAAAGCAAAAACACTGCCACCTTCAGACAGTGTTTTTACAAAAAATATTTTTAAGAATCTATCCAGGATTATTAAGCTCAAACATCCTAAATAGTATTTACGCATAATTTTACAAAGATTTTTTCTTGCAATCCATGCAAGCCGTGGCTGAAGGAAATGCTTCCAAGCGCTTGGGGTCAATGGGTTTGGAGCAAACTTCACACAAGCCATAATTCCCCTCATCTATTTTTTTCAAGGCCTTGTTAACATTATATAGGGAAATCTCCAAGGTTTTTTCTAGAGACAAATTCTTTTCAAAGTCAGCTACTTCGGCCGCATTTTCATCTTCTTTGTCCCCGTAATCCTCAAACTTGGCGCTAAAATCATTGCCCTCTACTTGGACCGTGTCTACGTTTAATTCGCGCAATATTTCTTCGCGTCTTTTTTCTAATTCGCTTTTTCTGTTTTCCAAAAATTTAGTGTCAACTGTCATGGTTTAGGTTTTAATTACCGTAAAATAATAACAAATATTAGGCAATTTGGCAAGAATGCCCTGCTTGGCTAAGATTTTTGTTCGAGTAAGGTTGAGCACAGCGAAACCGCATCGAGAACTATCTATTTAAACTTCTCGACTTCGCTCGAAGAAATAAGTAAATTTCAATTTTTTGACCCCATAACCTCGCCTTTATTTAGATTAGGATAAATAGGTCGCTCAGTACGGGGCAAGATGTGGCATTTTACAACAGCTTAAATAATAAAAAATACCGATATTTTAAAGAATGCTTGATAATTTTTTGACAAAACAAACAGGACGCATCCGAGCACCCCTAATAGCGTTAGCTTTGTGGGCCGTAAGTGCGCCCCGTAGCGTCTTCACGATAGCTTGTGACGCATTTGTTGCGTCTGTAAGTTCAATTGGCTTGAAACTTTAGCATATGTTGTTGTGAAAACGTCATTGTGATTCATTCCGACTCAGAATCATTGTAGAACTCCACCATTTAGTGGAAATATCTCGTTGCCTATCCGACAACAGGATTTTCCTTTTTGTATTTTGTTTTTGTTTTTGCTTTTTTCAAGCGTCGGTGGCTTGATAAATCAAAACAGTGAAGCTCTTAGAGCTAGACACTACTTTATCACAAGTAATGTGCAGTTCTAAAATATTGTTCAAGGTACTTATTTATCAACAATATAAGTATATCATATTTTTACTTTTGTGTCAAAGCTAATACTTGGCTAAAATTAGCAAAAATAATTAGATATTTTTCTGATTGTTGACAACTTTGTCAAAACAATCCACAACTATCAACAAGTTATCCACACGCCTTCGCTCACCTAGTGAGCTTCGGCGATGCAGGCACCTATTTTTGAGCAATTTATAGCCATTTTTTAAGTTCTAGGCCTGTGTAGAAGATAATAAAATAATTTTTGATATTGACATAATCAATATATTATGATATATTAGCTTGAAAACCGAAAAATGATCTGTCGCTTGACAGATCATCCCATTGGTCCCGCACCTCAAACCGTGGAGGAAAAGTCATGAAATTGGAATTTTTTCGTGAGGACCTGCGTCCGGAGTATCGCGAAACTCCCACCAGCCAGGTCTCTTTCAAGCACCTCAACCAGCAAGCGCAGGAAGCCCTGCGTATCGTAAAGCACGGCACCTTCTTCAACGAAAACAGGGACTCCTACAACGTGATTTACGTCCCGCGATAAGCCCACCTACCCAGAGTCGGGCGCATCCGACTAACCCGTTTTTCATCAAGGGGGGTGAAATCATGAAACAGGTCAAGATCTTCATGGCTGGTTCGTGTGACAAACACTTTGAAGCCGAAGTCAACAAATGGCTGTCAGCGCAACCTCCGGATATCGAGATCATATCCCTTCACTCAGATTCCTCTGCAACAAGCGTAGGGGGCGGCACCGTTTTCGTTTACACCATCGTGATTCTCTACCACATCCAGAAGTTCTCCTGAACCAACGTCGCCGTGGAGTCCGAGCGCATCAACTAACCTGTTTTTCACCAAAGGGAGGTGAAATTATGGAGCATGTCAAAGTATTCGTGGGCAATTCACTTACGGGTATCCAAATTATGATAGATGAAGTGAATGCGTGGCTTGCAGCAACGGAGAATAAAGATATCGAGGTGTTGCAACGTCATGTTTTCTGCCCTACCGAGGTCAATCATGATGGCACAAGCATCACCACTTGCATCATCGTGATCTTCTACCGCCACAGAGAGGTGTAGACCCACCTTCCTGGAGCCAAACACAACGGCTCCCGCACGCAACCCATTCGATACACATCGAAGCGTCAGGGTTGCTTTCTTTTACGCAAAAATAAAAACCACTGAATATGGTCATTGCGAGCCCCGCCGCGTCAGACGCGGCGGGGCGTGGCAATCTACAAGCGTGGATTGCTTCGCTACGCTCGCAATGACAAAAAACCACTGACTTTCTATGCCGTCATTCCCGCGAAAGCGGGAATCCACACGGATATTATAAATATTAAATTATCATGTCATCATCGGGTCAAGCCCGATGATGACATGATAGAATCATCTTTAACGAAAACAAGCCCTAAAACCAATCTGCTGGTTATTTTCGTAAGAAAATACTGTCAAATTATTTATTTTTTTATCTAGCAAGGCTTTTTTTATAGTTTCATCTTTAATTTTGGCACTATTTACTTGCACCAAATCAATGATTTGATAGTCCCCGGCCAACTGGCACTGGCCCAAATAACTCTGCATATCATACTTACTGACCAAAGTGGCCTGAATAATTGATTCACTGTTTGACAAATAGTAGCTGGAGTCAATTTGCGCGCCATAAAGCTCGCCAAAATACCAATAATCCTTGGCCTGGTAGCTCAATTTTTCTATGACTGCTTCTTGACCGCTAATATATTCGGTGTAGACCGTGCCATCGGGCAGGCGATTTTTGGTTTCCTGCAAATTAAGATTTGGTACCCAATCATTTATCCTTGACTGCCAATCCTCAGAACCCACCATCAGCCATTTATCATTGGCCAGATAAATATAATTATTTTTGAGAATTTGCTCCTCTATTTTTTTGGCTGACAGTCGATAATATGGCAATTCGCCAAATAAGGGCTGTAAAATACTTTGGCTGACTACTGCTTGCCACTTATCTGGAGCATGTTCACCAAAACCAAATACCAAATCAGCGCCTAGTGGGAAATTGGCCTTGTTTGGCCAGACATCAGTACTACTAGCATTGATTACTTGTCTCAATTTCACCTGCCAAACATGAATATTTAATTGCCCGTCTTTTTGTTGGTAGATATTGGCGTAAATATTTGGCAAACCAGTATCTAGTTTCAGCCATTCGGTCAAAGCCGACAGAAACTCGGGCGCATTTTTTTTGGACCAAAAAATATTGATTCCTAAAGAGATGTTATTACTAGCCACTTCCATTCTTGACTGCTCATTATAGTGATTTGTCAGCCAAGGATCAGCACTGACTAACAAAATATCATTATCAATTAATAGATAACTATACTCTGGCCTATTTGTTGCCAGCCATTTGGTCACTTGCTTGGCATTATCTAGGCGTAGTAGAAAATTATCATCACTCAAAGATTCAGTTTTGAACCAAACTATTTCTTTGGCGCTAAAAAAACCATCCAACAGTAACTTTTTTAGTTCCTCAATCTTAGTGGTCGGCTCGGTAGTGTCTATAATAGCCAATTTACTAATATCTAAACTTTTGTAAGTTGCCAGGTCAGACCAGTGATAATAAAAAGTAGTATTTTGGGGCAAATACATCAGCAATGGCTGGCTGGATTTCTTAGGTGCTAGCAACATGACCGCTATTCCCAAAATCACCACACCCAAAAAAAGCCACCAAGCTTTACTTGGCAATAAAGTAAATTTTATGGTTGGCTTTTTTTCAGTGACCACTTTTATTTTTTAAAAAATGGTTTTTTATTAAATGGTTTTTTAAATACTGGTCGATCCACATAGCCCTCGGGTCTGGGTAGTAAGTCTTTGATAGACAAGCTAATTTTGTTGTTGGCTGTGTCAACGTCAACTACTTTGACTTTGACCTGGTCGCCAACTTTCAAGACATCGCTGACTTTCTCAATGCGGTTGTAGGCAATCTGAGAAATGTGCACCATGCCATCTTTACCGGGTAATAATTCCACAATGGCACCAATCTCACTACCACTATTCCTGTCTTTGATGATTTGAATTACTTGACCATCATAGATCTCGCCAATCACAATGTCTCGGACAATATTTTCCACCCACTCTTTGGCTTTTTGCGCGCCATCTTGGTCAGTGGAGGTGATCAAGACCAAACCACTCTGCTCAATATCAATCTGCACATTACATTTGGCAATAATTTCATTGATAATCTTACCGCCAGTGCCAATGACGTCTCTGATCTTGTCCGGATTGATCTGTAGAGTAATAATTCTCGGCGCATATTGTGATAATTCTGCTCGGGGTGTGGCAATGACTTTTTTCATGACTTCCAAAATTTTCATTCTGGCTTCACGAGCCCTACCCAAAGTTTCTTTGACTATTTTGTAGCTAATACCACCTAATTTTATATCAAGCTGTAAGGCCGTAATGCCTTTTTCCGTGCCAGCTACTTTGAAATCCATGTGTCCAGAGTGATCTTCTATGCCTTGGATGTCGGTCAATATCTCATAGCGATTTTTGTCTTTTTCGTCCAGCACCAAACCCATGGCAATACCAGCCACTGGAGCAGAAATTGGCACTCCCGCGTCCATCAAGGAAAGTGTGGAGCCACAAATTGAAGCTTGAGAGGAAGAGCCGTTTGATTCCAAGACTTCTGACACCACTCTGATGGTATAGGGAAAATCTTCGTCCTTTGGTAATACTGGCAACAAAGCTTTTTCCGCCAAAGCACCATGGCCAATTTCTCGGCGACCTGGACCTCTGAGGGGTTTGACTTCGCCAACCGAAAATCCGGGAAAATTATAATGGTGCATGTATTTTTTGGCGCCGGATTCTTCCATGCTGTCCAAGGTCTGCTCATCACCCGGGGCACCCAAAGTAACAATTGATAATACTTGCGTTTCACCGCGACTAAATAAACCACTACCATGCGTGCGTGGCAAGATAGCCACCTCGGCTGACAAAGATCTAATCTCATCCATTTTGCGGCCATCGGGTCTTTGCTTTTTTTCCAAAACCAAAGATATAAATGCTTTTTCCAAACTCGTGTCAAACATGGTCATACCAATAGCGCGAGCATCTTTGGAAACTTCATTGTCATCCTTCAAGGCCTGATCCAGCTCGGCTTTGACCTCTTCAATCATTTGCTTGGTTTTTGATTTGTCAGCGTGAAAACAAGAGCCCAAATCTCTGCCTTGGAAAAAATTACTTACTTTTTCTGCTACTAATTTTTGCAAAGCTTGCTTTTCTTCATCAATTACTGCTTCGTGCTTGGCCACTCCGATTTCTTTGATAATATCTTCGATAAAAGGTATTAATTTTCTAATGTGTTTGCCGGCAAACTCAACGGCTTCAACTATAATATCTTCTTTGACTTGCTTGGCGCCGGATTCAATCATTACTACTTCATCTATAGTTCCTACCACAAACAAATCTAAGTCACTTTTTTGCCGAGCTTCAACTGTGGGGTTGATAACCAGCTCATCATTGATGCGACCTATTTTTATAGCAGCCACTGGACCACTCCAAGGTATGGGTGAAATGCCCAAAGCAACTGAGGCGGCAATCAAACTAGGAAATTCCGGATCATTGATGCCGTCATAAGACAAAACTGTCAAAACCACCTGCACATCAGTGCGCTCAGTTTCTTTGAATAGTGGTCTGATAGAGCGATCAATCAAACGCGAGGTCAAAATGGCCTCGTCAGTTGCTCGACCTTCTCTTTTTATAAAACGCGAGCCCTTGATTTTGCCCGCGGCATACAAACGCTCTTCATAGTCAACTAGCAAAGGAAAATAATCCACTCCTTCGCGCGCTTGTCGTGACATAACAGCCGTAGCCAAAACTACTGTCTCCCCATAAGAAACAGTACAAGACCCTTGAGCTTGTTTTGCTAGCTTGCCGATTTCTATTTTGAGATCACGGCCAGCTATTTCGGTAGTAAATTGTTTACTAGCCATAAAATTAACTTTCCTGGCAAAATGGCTAGTACTAGTTGATGTGACAAATTGCAGGCAAGCTAAATAGAGCGTGACTATAATCTGCCAACCAACCTTCGGCTAGCTTCATTTTACCTTAATTATTTTTACACAAGAGCCCTTGTATTATACAAGGGCTTGGCTTGCGATTTTTTTATTCTTTTTCAACTTTTTCTTCGCTTTTGACCTCTTCCGGAGCGCCCAAGACAATCTCATCTTTGAGTATGTCTAGCTTTTCTTTACGATTGAACTTGAGACCCAAAACATTGATCAGTTTGGAAAAGCGTTTTTCATCTTCACGCTCCAAATAGCGCAATAGCTTGTGGCGCAAAGACACTTTGGCTATCAAACCACGGCGAGAAGAAAAATCTTTCTTATTTTCCTTCAAGTGCCTGGTCAGCTCTTTGACTTCCTCGGTGAGAATTGCAATCTGTACTTCTGGTGAACCAGTGTCATTTTTGTGTGTCTTAAATTTTTCAATCAGTTTAAGCTTTTTTTTCTTGTCCAACATTTTTTTGCCCTTATTACCATTGACTGAGCCAGACCTCAATAGTCAAAATCACTGTCAGGTCAAACCAAGCCAAAAGTATCAATAATTAAGTGCTTGGATATTAACATTTTTGCTATAATAAGTCAATTCCGTAAGATCTGAAATATACGCTAATTATTAAGCCCACTGGCGCACCAGAATGTCATCCCGGACTCCCGCCCGACACGCCTGACCGGCGGTCATGGCGGGCGGGTGATCCGGGATCTACCATTGATTTGCCATTGGTATGATTATGGTAGATTCCCGCCTTCGCGGGAATGACAGCTGATGGTGCGCTAGTTTCTTGAACTCGCCTACCTAAAACTTGCTAAAAAACCAATAATATTCTAACATATTGTTTTCCTCGCCATCATGAACATTCCCAAAACGTCCGGCCAACAAGGAGGCCAGTGATGATTTCGTTGATTTTTTTGTGGTTCGGCTGGCTTTTTTTCTTCGCCAGCATAATACTGTCCGCGACCAAGCCGATGGCAAGCGGAGTAAGCAACCTCCCGGCCGCCAGCTACCTTATGCTCCTGGCCATCTTTTTTTACGTCGCGTCCCACGACACCAGGAAAAAGGTCGTCATTGCCCCGACCAACAGCGCTCCAACCAACGGTCAGGGCTAGCATCTCACCACCCCGCTCTTTCCACGGCCCGCCACTTCCACCATCACATGGATTCAAGTGGCGGGCTTTTATTTTACTTAAAAACTTGCCTTTGGCAATAAAATTAATTACAATGCCTATGAACGCCTGTTCATCCATCACATTACATAAAGGAGCAAGTGCCATGGAACCGAGCGAAGACTACGGAAGGGTTGGCGACCACAGAGTGCTGTCAGAATTCTTTGGCGAAGAAGAGTCAGACGAAAGCGAAGCCGAGGTCTTTGCTAGACTCACCGATGAAAGAAACCCCGGTGTACGAGCATTGAATAGTAGTCTAAGGATAGCCCATTTGATTGGGATTGGCGCCTTGCTACCATCAGCATTCGGCAACCCCTCTGGCTTTCGACTGGCCGAACCACTATAGACGACTATCCGCCAACTTGCTTGCTTCTGGCCCGTCCCTCGACCATACCTGGGGCGGGCTTTTATTTTTGTTATTTTGTGTCGTTTTATGCTAAGATATAATCATGGACAAAACCTCGCTAAACAAATATCGACTATATCTAAAAAGTAAGGAGCTAAAAAATAGCACTGTCAAAAATTATTGCTGGCATGTACAACAGTTTTTACTATGGAGTGAAAATAAATCCGCCAGAGGCGGACCCGCCTTTGGCGGGAAAATTACTACCCTTATTTTAAAAAAATATAATGATTTTTTGCTAGCTAAACAAAAAAATATTGGTAGCATTAATCTGCGTTTTGTTATTCTCAACAATTATTTAAGTTTTTTAAATATAAAATATTCCTTTACCCTACTTTCCCAAGAAAAAAATAGATTAAAAGCCATGGATCCAGTGCAACTGCAAAACTTTTTGGATCAGCCCTTGAAGAAAAAAAATTTATTGGGCTTCCGTGACAAGGCCTTGCTGGAAATATTGTATGTCAGTGGCTTGAAGGTCAGTGATTTGGTGAATATAAAAAAAGAACAAGTGGATTTTTTGAGCCGTGAGATTATTCTTAAAAATAAACACCTAAATCTACCACCTTATACTCTGCACTATTTAGAAAAATACTTAAATTTTCGCCGTGACAAAAATCCTTATTTATTTATCAACTTTGATCGCAGTAAAAAAGCGGGTGATACTCATTTGTCAGTCCGCTCTGTAGAACGCCTCATTGAAAAATACGCTTATGTCTTACGTCCACGGCTAAAAGTGACTCCCCAAATCTTACGCAACACCTTGGCTTACCAGCTCAAAATGCAAGGCACTAAAAATTTAGGAATTAAAGAGGCACTACATTTTAAAACAAAGGTAGCGGCTACTAATTATTTTAATAGATTATAAAAAATCGTTCCCTTTATCCTGTCATTCCCGCGAAAGCGGGAATCTACCATTGTCACACCAATGGCAAATTAATGGTAGATCCCGGATCTCCTCGAGTCTGAGCGACGAGGTCGCTAGACCTCGGAGTCGATGACAAGTCCGGGATGACATTACTGGGAGCGATTTTTTTAGTTATTTCAAATCTCCAATATAAAATTCAGGCAACTTCTCTTTGGACTGCTTCAAATGTATAGTATTGAAAAACTCGGTCATATCCTTACCGCAACCCTGCAAAATCTTCTCGCCACCGGGATGCTGTGGGATAAAAGTGGTCACATTGTAGACCTTGGTGTTAGCTACTAGCCAGCAATCACTGGCTTGGTTGTGCGTTGCCACATCGGCCAAGGAATAAACTGCCGCTGTTGGTAATTCTGGCTGTGGTTCTGTGCCAGGAACTTGTATATTGCCACTCTGTCCGTTCGCAGAATCATTCTGATTGTTGGTGTTCATATTTATATTATTTTGATTAGTGTTTTGTGGTATGGATATTTGTTTATTACTGGCAGTGGTGCAACCACTAAGAACAAAAACCATAGCCATAAAAAATATATATTTGCGCATATTATTTATATTAATTATTAATAATTTTTATTATAACACAATGCTTTTTATAACCAAAATCCACCCCTCACGGGGCGGATTTATATTTGGTTATTTCCTAATCTTTATTCCTTTGACATCCTTGATCAGTCCCAAAGTATTAAGCTGTTCAATGGACACATTCTTTAATAGTTCTAGCTTATAAGTAGTTGGATTGACATAAAATAATGCACCACTTGGCACCACGATCAGGATGCGACCTGATAAGCGTTTGGCTAAATTCTTGTCCAGCTTGGCTTTGGGGGTGTTCTTGGTGGGGCTATAAAAATTTTCTATTTCTAATCCATCGGCATAACCATCGCCATCACTATCTTTATTGTTGGGGTCAGTACCAATCAATTTTTCAAGCTCATCTGGCACCTGATCGCCATCACTATCTGAACCATTATAATTTAATGACACTTGCAATTTCGCCAAGGTGGCCACAGAAATACCCAAGGCCTGCTTAGCCAAGACCTGAACCATATTGTTATTATCAATGGCTATTGCCTTGCCATTATAAGTGACGTAAGCGCTAGTGCCATCACTAAGTTGGGCAAAACGACCAGTTAGCAACTTTAATTTAGCTGCTTCCGTCTTGGTGTTGTTTATTTTTGTAATCAAGCTACTATTAGTTGGGAGTACGCTAGTAGTTGGCAGTTGAGTAATTTTTTGTATGGCTGTAGCGTCGTTCGGTAAGGGCAATGAATACTCGGCAAAACAAGCTGCCTGATCATTATTTATGCTTAGTCTGGAAATTGTGACCGTATCAGTCAAATTGATTGCACCGTCATTATTTATATCAAAAATATTGGAATAATGAGCTGCGCCAGTAGTTGAATTAAGGCCTTCTTGCAAACCATGCATCAGGCCATTACACCAATCAATATTTAAATAATTAGTGTTATTATAAGTATTGATAAACCTAGCTTGGCAGGCACTATCATTATTTGCCCCATAATACCTGGTGGCCAAAACTATATCGGAATTATTAATTGCTCCATCATTATTTATATCAGCCACACGATTGTAGGTCTGCGAATTCACAGCGGCCGTGACAATACCCAATAAAGAACTGCACCAAGGTGAAAAATTATCATCTTGATTTGTATTATTGGCTATAGTCGCCTGTGCCTGATTAGAATAACCAGACATATTGCTGGCAGCATCAATAGCCCTAACTACATAGTAATAAGTGGTTCCTGGGATCAGACCAGTATTTATATATGAATTGGTGTTTGTACTGGCAATCTGGGTGTAGCTACTACCACTAATAGTTGATCTAAAAACATTGTAGGTAGTCACTTCAATATTGCCGCTGCCGGCCGAAGCTGTCCAAGCTAGGGCAATCTGGGTGCCTGAAGTTGTGGCAGTAAGATTGGTAGGCGCTGATGGGCCCTGGGTGTTTATTGGAGGGACGTTGACCGGCACAGTAGCCTGCGCTTGATTAGAGTTGGCTGACATATTGCTGGCAGCATCAATGGCCCTGACTCTATAATAATAAGTAGTGCCTGGAGTCAGGCCAGTATTTATATATGAATTGGTATTGGTGCTGGCGATCTGGATATAGCCACTACCGCTAGTAGTTGACCTAAAAACATTGTAGGTAGTCACCGCGACATTGTCAGTTGAAGCTGACCAGCTAAGAGATATTTGCGTACTAGTGGCCGTAGCATTTAGATTGGTCGGCGCGCTAGGGGCTTGCGTATCGTTGGCCGGTGGAGTAACCGGAGGAATAGTGGTGCCAGCAATGGTGATTGCATAAGGCTGGCTGGCCACATTATTAGCATCCACCAAATAAACATAGGCGCTTTGCCCATTATTTAAGGCACCTTGGTTCACCCTGACTGTCACTTGACTATTTGACCAGGTAGAAGCAACCTGTACTTCACACTTGCCTTTGTTTGCCCAAGTAGCATTGGGGCAGATTTCCACTCTGGCTGGAGTAGTGTCGACATACAACTCGTCCCACCAAGTCTCCATCTGTGGTTGCGGAGTTCCTGTGTCAGTGGCAAAATAAAAACCTAGCCACATATTATGAAAACGACAACCGGATGGATCAAACACACCATTCATATTCATCCAAGGCTGGCCATCCAACCAGATGCGGGCATGCCCGTTATTCTGACCAAGTGTCCCTTGTGTCAACCAAATTTCATAACGATGCCAACCACCCGTCTTAAGGTCGCCATTCATACCATAATACATATTACAATTAGCGGAGGTGTATCCGGGCATCCCAACTTCATCATCACAAAGCGAACAGGGAACTCCATTTGGACAGCTATTAGCTACATACATGTGCCCTGAATTTGTACTTGGGTAGGCATCTTGACGAAACTCCCAACTAGCCTCATCAAGATCACCCTGACGAAATTGTATCCATTTAAAATTACGACTAGGAGCTCCAGAAGAAGTTCGGTAAAACCACCCCGATAAATAAACATTGCCATCAAATAATCCCTGTAAACTAATTTCACTATTATAATTACCGCCAGTAAAATTTTGATAAGCGGATAATGTACCCGGCAGACGAACATGTGTATTGCTATAGCGCGGCTCTTTGCCAGCTTGGTTTGCCCCGGTAGTCCAACCACCGTTTGCCTGACTAGGTAAACGCGCACCAAGTGTACCACTATCAAAATCATCCCACCTTAATGGCGCTGCCTGCGACTTAGCGCCAAAACCACTACCAGTTATAGTAATAGCTGAACCATCGCTAATGGTGCCCGATACCGAGCTGATAGCTGGTCCTACTTGTTGGGCCATAGAAATGGGTGTGGATACCTTGGCCACAGCTATTGTGAACAAAGAAACCAAACTAATAAAAAGCGCCAAAATCGCTTTTTCGCCTAAATTTTTAGCAAAATACGGATGAATACTTTGAGAGAGATGCATATTTTTATTTTTAATATTTATTATATTTTTTAGTTAGCTTATATTAAACAAAAAATTGACCAAAACAACATTTGCTTTTATGGCCAATTTTTAAACTTACAATATAATTGTAGCACAAAAATTACAAAAAGTCAATCGCAATTTCGTTTAACTATCTCTCAAATAACCCCAAGTATTGAGCTTGTCACTATCTTCATACCAGCGATCGCCGATGTCGGTACGATAATACATATTGGGGATCATCAAATTACTGACCCTATTGTAGACATGTTTCTGGGCTTGCTTCATGGTCAGACCACTACCGGTGATAGTAAGCACTACACCAGCTTCGCCAGCTACTAGCCACTCGCCCTTTTCCATTTTGGCATCCTCAAAATGCACTCCATCATAGTTTGGCTTATGAAAAAGAATAACCGCGTTTTTGGAAAACGATTCAAAGGTCTCTGGGTCATCAAAAGGATAGGGCGGCACTATGATACGCACACCGATTTGAAAACCTTTCTTGGTTTTGATCACAAAGTTTTCTCCGGCAGCCATTTTGTAAAAAAATTCACCCATGGGCATAGCCATACCTTCCTGCTGAATAAAAATAGTTGGGTAACCAAAACGAGAGGTGAACTCCAAGGGGTAGATACCATTACCATTGACTATACAGTTGATGTCAATGTAGCCAGCAAAATGCTCTTCGGCCAGTTTGGCTTCCAATTTTTTCAAAGTAGCATTAAAAATCTTGTTGGGCTGGCTCCAAAACATACTGGTACCCATTTCACCGGTTGAAGGGCCAATATTACCGGGAAATAATTTTTTATGCTCAAAATTAACATTGATAGGATTCAAAAATTCATGGCCATTGAAAAAACCACCAATGGCTACCTCTACGCCCACCACTCTTTTTTGCAACTGAATTTCTGCAACTTTATCAGAAAAAACTTTTTTATAGGCCTCTAGGATATGCAAAACATCCTGTCCATCGTCTTCTTCACCGATAAATAAAAAAGCTTTAGACACATGTGATTCACCGCTAGATTTTATCACATAGCGTCCAGGATTTTTCTTCACAAAATCAATGGCCTGGTCAAAAGAAGTAAAAATTTGGTAAGGAATGATGGAAATACCATGACTCTTCATCTCCTCCTGACCAAAACTACGATCATCTTCCAAGCGATCAGTGTATCTAGTACCACCGATGACTAGCTTACCTTTTTTCCTCAAATCCTCAGCCATAGCTCCGTGCCCCAAGGTATCGTCAAAAACAATGACATCAGCCCAATCGACCCAATCCTCCCAAGCATCCACGCGCTCTACAAAACCTATACCAATATCGTCAGCACTTTTGTCGCTAATGTAAACTTTTACTTGATTACCCTCGCGGCTTATAACCCAAGCAATGTCAGACAACAAGCCCTCGATACTGATAAACAAAAATTTCTTTTCCATAAATTATCCTAATAATCAGATAGGTAAATTATAACACTTTTTTTAAAAAAAAGAATAGTTTTAACAAAAAAACACCCCATTTTTGGATAGGGTGTCTTTTGGGAAAATTTTAACCGCAAAAATTAGTTATCATATTGCTGGGAAAACCCATTTTTTCCAATGCTGGACAATCAGCCGCGCCATTGCCGTCATATACTAGTCCCCAAACACCATCCTGCTTGATGGCTATAAACATTCCGCCCTCAATCTGATCTCCGGTGCCGATACCGACGGCTCCCACAGCGTGAGTATCGTCGCTTTGGGAAACCGCTACCACTACTTCACTCGGATCTTTCTTGTACTTATCGACCAACAAACCCTTAATTGTCTCTTCAATACTCAGCTCGCATTTTTCTTCGCCGGCTTTGATGCATTTTTCACTCAAATCACACCAAGTATAACCCTTGTTTATAATGCAACCATGCGCATCAATTTCATCTTTTTGCGCTTCTTGCATTTTTTGTTTTAAACTGGCTAGCTCTCCCTTGACGCTTCTCAAATCGCGATCAAGGTAAAGAAATAAACCACCTAAGACAAAAAATACTAGCAAAAAAATAATAATTGTTTTCAAACTTTTCATATTATTTATATTATTTTTATTTTTTTCTCTGACAAATTAATTTGTTTCTTTATTATAGCAAAAAATCGCCTATCTGGCGATCTTTTGCTTCTAATTTATGAAATAAAGCCACCAACCTGCTTGGACCACAATCTTTGATAAAAACCATTTTGTTTTTTCAAAAGCTCAGCATGACTGCCCTGCTCCACTATTTGACCCTGATCCACAACCACTATTCTATCCATCTTCATGATAGTAGACAAACGATGAGCAATGACAATCACTGTTTTATTCTTCATCAGATTGGCCAGAGCTTTTTGGATCAACTCCTCAGACTCCGAGTCCAAGCTACTAGTTGCTTCATCTAAGACCAGAATCGGCGCGTTTTTTATAATAGCTCTAGCCATAGCCACGCGCTGACGCTCGCCACCGGACAAGCGCATCCCCCGCTCGCCCACAAAGGTATCATACCCTTCGGTAAAGCCCTTGATAAACTCGTGACAGTGAGCCATCTTGGCGGCTTTGACTACTTGTTCTTGACTTGAGCCCCATAGGCCATAAGAAATATTTTCGCTCAAGGAGCGATGAAACAAAATTGGATCTTGATTGACCAAACCAATATTGGACCACAGACTTTCTTGACTGACCTGACTGATATTTTGGCCGTCAATAATTATCTTTCCATCAGTCAAGTCATGCTGACGCAGTAAAATACTAGCAATGGTTGATTTACCACCACCCGAGGGACCGACTATGGCTACTTTTTCTTTGGGCTGAATAACTAAGTTCAATTTCTTAATAATCTGCCTAGTTTGATTGTAGCTAAAATCAACGTTAATAAACTCTATTTTACCTTCACTCACTTTCAGCTGTTTAGCTTTTGGTATGTCAACAATTTCATGGGGCTTTTCCAAGATTTCGGTCATTTCTTGAGCATCGGCCATGGCCTCATAATAATATCTGATGATGCGACCAAAATCCCACAAGCGATCAAACATATTTATCAGATAGGTCTGGATCAAGACAAAATCGCCAATGGTGACCAAACCCTCTCGCCACAAATGCAGGGCATAAAACATCAGCCCGATTTCCAACCCAACCATCATTAGTGTCTGGACAGCGTCAAAATAATTGGTCAAGTTCCAAGTAAAATTGCGCATGGCTTGCAGTTGCCCAGTAATTTTCCGAAAAGCATTATTTTCCCGGCTGTAACCGTTAAACAATTTTATATTCAGCTGATTAGTAATAGTGTCAGCCAAAGCGCCACTGACCTTGGAATCAAGGGCGCTACGCTTAACATCATATTTTAATTTGTAGCGACTGAAAACAAAATTAATGGTGCAAAATAATATCACCCAGACCAAAACAGCCATGCCCACCCAAATATTGCGTCGTGACAAAACATAAACAATCAGAGCAACATTGACGAGACTGGGTATTAAGCTCCAGACAAAAACATCCATGATCGAGGCAAAGGAATAGACAAAGCGATTTACTTTTTTGACTAGCGAACCAGTAAAATTATTATTAAAAAAAGAAACCGAATGCTTGTGCAAGTAAGCAAAGCTAGAATTGAATAAATCCGACATGACATGAGTCTGGAAATGACTAGCCGTAAAGCTTAAAATCCGCCAACACACCCAAGCAAACAAATCAATGGCCAAAATTGTTAACAATATTTTGGAAAACTGAGACATGGCGGCCATCTCGCCGGTCTTGGTCAACAAATCAAAAAATTTCTTGTAATAAACCGGCATCAACACTCGCGCCCCCGAAGCCAAAACAATAAAAATCAAAATAACAAAAAAAGACACGCGGTATTTCAAAACGTGTTTAAAATAATAAGCAAATGTTTGCTTGGTAAGATTATTATTTGATTCTATCATACCTATATAGACGAAAAACCGGCTCTTTTATTACAGTTTGCCTATTATTTGCCCAATATTAAACAAAGATTAACTAGAATATTTTTATAATTATTATTTAATAATATTTACACTAGTTGGTAGTTTTTCCTGGATAATACCCAAGTCTAGTTCGGAATAATTGTTGCCCGAAATATTCAAGGTTTTAAGATTTTTCAAATTGCCCATTTCATAAGGCAGGCCAGTTAGCTTATTGTTAGATAAATTTAATGTTTGTAAATTTTGTAATTGGCCCACTTCGGCTGGCACACCAGTCATGATGTTATTATGAGCATCTAATATTTTTAGCTTGCTCATCTTACGAATTTCTCCTGGCAAAGAGCCCCCTAATTGATTGTTATCCAAATACAACTCCTCCAGATTAGTTAGCTGACCAATTTCTGACGGCAAGTTTTTTAAATTGTTATTAGATAATATAAGTCTGTGAGTATTGGTTTTTGATAAAATGTCTTTGGGAAAAGTGTCCAGGCCCTTATTGCTAAGATCAATGGTATTTGAATTATTTGTATTCAAATCTATTGTGTTGGAATTATTCGTATTAGAGTCGTTTTGCCCATTGGCATTGTTTGAATTGGTAATGGGTCTATTAGTTGTATTATTGGTAAAATCAAGACTGCAACCGCCGATTACAAACATACTTATAGTTAAAAACGAAATAATGCTATATTTTTTTATATTCATAAAATTGTCTTAATGATTATATATTCAATATAGCACGAGCTAGAAAATATTAGTAGCTTCGATTATTTTACAAAAAGTTTTGCAACATCCATCCAAGCACTTAGCTCAGATTGCTTTTGCACATAGCCCAATAAGGCCACTTGCTCGCCATAGTGAATGCCCAAATGTAAATGTTTTCTCTCGCCGTCTGTCTCAGTGCTGTACTCTTTACCCAAAATACCAAGCTGATCACCAGCTTTTAATTCTTGATTTACTTTGGCACTGATACTAGCTAGTTGCAGATGACCATAAATTACTGTCACGGTTTTTTTGTTTATCTCACAAGACTGGACTGCTACCCCACCATAGCCGGTGGCGTATTTTTTAAGCACCAGCGGACCGGAACAAATAGCATAAATCGGCACATCAATATTTTGTTCTGCTTCCGTGGTCTCAAAATCCACGCCTGTATGGTAACCACTAAAACGCTCTGGTTGTACTGGCGAATCTTTTATAGAAATTTTTATGCCAAATGGCTTTTTAGTGACCCTAGAAAGAGCTTGAGCAATTGGTTCGACAGTTTCATTTATTTTAATTGGCGTGGAGGTGACTATTTGATTATTGTTTGTTTGCCCAGAAGGCAGGGTCGGGGCAATAGCTTTTTTATGAAATAATAAATACAAAACTGAACTGAGTAGTAAGACTAAAACAATAACAAAAAATATTTTACGCATAAATTATTTACTGAACGCTAAACCGACCAAGGCCAAAAGGATAAATAAAAACAAATAAGCTAATTTGTAAAATAAAAGTTTCACGGCTTCTTTTTTTTGTCCATCCAAATACCAAACGATTGTCCGTCCAAAAATAGTCAGACCCATAAAAGCTGCCGAAAATACCAGTAATAACAAAAAGGTCACGGGGCTAAACATGTTGTCCTCTGATCCAAATAGTTTTTCGGCATTTCTAAGAAATAAACCAATCAAAAATACATACAAAACTGCTACTAAGACCTCGGCCAAAGCGTAACGCAAAATACTTTTTTTACTCATATTTTTATGGTTAATAATATTGAATCTATATATTAATAATAACAAAAAATCGCCCCGAGCGTAAGTCGAGGGACGATTTTTCTAAATTACTGTTTTGGTACTTCTGGGTTATTGGGTAAAGCCGGACTGAGCTGGATGCTCTTGGCACTCAGACTACCATCCGAGTTACTGGTGCCAGTTACCATGACATTACTGCCACTACTCAAATCTTCCAGTGAACCCGCAGTCATTTTACTAACTGTAGTAGAGGCCGAAAGTAAAACTATTTTAGAGCCACCATCGCGTAACTTGATGGTGATACTCTGATCATCTTTACTAAGAATCTCGCCATTGGTAAAGCCACTATCAACCTGCCGATTGCCCATATTTTGCCCACTAAAATTTGCTCGATCAAAATTTCCCGGACCACGTAAATTGCTGTTTTTACTAACACCATAGGTCATACCTCCATAAAACGCTAAACCAGCTACAAAAATTACAAGCGCAAAGGTAATTAACAAATTTTTTTTCATATTATTTATTAAATTAATTTTTAAATATTATTCAAAACGCAAAGCATCAATAGGATTAAAGCCGGCGGCTCGCTTGGCTGGATAATAACCAAAGGCAATGCCAATAAAAGCTGAGACTCCAAAAGCCAGCAGAATAGATAGGCCTGATATTTTGGTAGCCAAACCGCCCAGTTGGGAAGCCAGCAATGCCGCCAGCCAACCAAGTAGCACACCCAAAATGCCACCGATAAAAGTCAGGGTAATAGCTTCTACTAAAAATTGTCGGCTAATATCCTTGCGCTTAGCACCTATGGCTTTGCGTAAACCAATCTCTCTGGTTCTTTCTGTCACATTAGTCAGCATCATATTCATGATACCAATACCACCGACCAACAAAGATATAGCCGCCACTGAGCCGAGTAAAATAGTAAAAGTATTGGCTACCGAAGAAGCAGTCTCAACAATATCAGCTTGATTCAAAGTACTAAAATCAGCAGACGCGCTATCAGCGATGTTGTGTCTTTCTAGCAATAGGGTAGTAATCTGTTCTTGCAGTGGCTCCATAGATTTTTGATCTTGCGCTTGGACGCTGATGGTGCTAACTTTGTCGCTACCTGATAAAAATTGCTGGGCTGTAGAAATAGGCACGAAAATCATATCGTCTTGATTACTAAAGCCAGTACCACCCTTGGCCTTGGTCACCCCAATGACTTTAAATTCTATTTGTTTGATTCTGATAGTCTGACCGACGGGATTGACGCCTTCACCAAAAATATCGTCCCGAACAGTGGGCCCTAAGACCACTACTTTTGATTTATTTTTTACATGTTGCTCCGTAACAAAAGATCCCGAATCAACCTCGACATTTCTGATGCCGGTATAATTGGAATTTGTGCCCATCACCGAAGTATTAGTGTTGGTCCCCTTGGCTGTCACTTGATAACGACCGGATAGCTCTGGAGCCACAGCCGCAGCCAAGCTAATTTCTTCAGCAATAGCATCAGCATCACCTTGCGTCAAAGTCTGAGCCGAACCTCTGCCCTGACTCACCTGCGTGCCAGCTCCTCTCTGAGTACCGGGCATGACCAAAACTAAATTGGAACCCAAAGACTGAATGCTGGACTGAATATTATTTTGCGATCCCTGCCCAATGGCAATCATAGCAATCACTGAAGCAATACCGATAACTATGCCCAAAATAGTTAAGCTTGATCTAGCTTTGTTGGCTAATAGAGCTAAATATGTTTCTTCAAATAAATCGTGAGCTGTCATAAATTAAAATTTACGAGGATTTAAATTTTTTTTGTCCTCCACTATCAAGCCATCGCGAATATGAATAATGCGATCAGCGCAATCAGCCACATCATGCTCATGAGTAATCAAAATAATTGTCCGCTTTTGTATTTTGTTTAAAGACTGGAAGGTGCCCAAAACTATTTCGCCAGTCTTGGTGTCCAAATTTCCCGTCGGCTCATCAGCCAAAATCAAACTAGGGTTATTAACCAAGGCCCGAGCTATGGCTACGCGTTGCATCTGTCCACCAGATAACTGATTTGAACGATGATAAAAATGCGACTCATCTAGGCCAGCATTTTTTAAAGCTTCCTTGGCTTGATCTACTCTTTTTTCTCTAGGCACACCAGCATAAACCAAGGGTAACATGACATTACGCAAAACTGTCGCGCGAGGCAAAAGATTAAAACTTTGAAAAACAAAACCAATTTTATGTTTACGAATATCAGCTAGTTCATCCTCTGATAATTCTGAAACTTTTTGACCAGCCAAAAAATAATCACCAGAACTGGCTGTATCCAATGCTCCTAAAATATGCATCAAGGTAGATTTTCCTGAGCCAGAGGGGCCAATAATAGCTACAAACTCGCCATCGGCAATATTAAAAGTTACTCCTTTCAAAACCGTAGTTTCATCATGAGCGCTCTGATAAATTTTAGTAATATTTTTACACTCTATCATAAATATTATCTGGGCATGAACCCGCCAGCCGGAGCACCGCCACTAGCGCCAGAATTTTGCAGTATGCTCTTGCCGTTGGTACTAGTGGTTTTATCACTAGCCATGCTGGTTTTTACTATAACTACATCGCCTTCGTTTAAACCACTGTCGATTTCCGTCACACTGTCATCACTCAAACCAACGGTGACTGATTTTTGAGTTGGTTGATTTTTTAAAGTCACAGCCATGCCAGAACTAATGACATCGTCCGCAATAGTCTCAGCTGGCACTTCAACATAATAATTATTAGCAACTGACTTCACGGCAGAATTATCAACTAACAAAGCATCAGATTTTAAATCAGTGATAATAGAAGCCGAGGCGGTCATACCGGGCTTTACTCTGTCGTCTTGAGTATCAAGAGCAATTTTAGCAGTATAGGTCACTACACCCTGACTAACTGTGCCTAAGGCATCCATTTCGGCTACTACACCACTGATAGTCAACTCTTCTATGGCATCAAAAGTTAAGGTAGCTTTTTGTCCAATTTTCACGCTAGCGGCATCTACTTCATTCAAGGAAACTTCGACGATGCTCTGTGTAGTAATTAATGTAGCCACTACTGTAGCGGTAGAAACTGCCTCACCTTTTTTGACAGCCACATCGGCAATGACACCGTCAAATGGTGCGCGAATAGTATAGTCGGCTAGCTTTTCTCTCAGATCCGATAGGGCATTTTGTTTTTGCTGTACTGCTAGCTCTTGTGATTGCAAGTCCAAAGCATCGGTGCCAGCTTGCAAATTGGCTAGGGTTTCTTTTTTTTCTTCTGTGCTGCGTTCCGCTGTCACAATCGCATCTTTATCTGACTTTATACTGGCGCTAGCATTAAGCAAGCTAATCAGGTGCGTGTTGGTGGTGCCTGTATAGCCATCCAAACTGCTCAAATGAGTATTGGATATAGCCGACACATTCACATTGTGTTCGTTGGACTTGTCTTGATAAAACTGAACCAAGTTATTAGCATTTTTGATGGCTTCGGCAATATTTTTTGTTGTGTCATAAGTCTGCAAAATCAAGGACTCAATAGTGGCCTCGTCAGAAAAACGACTAGTGGCTTTATAGGAAGCAAAATTTTTATCGTAGAGAGAGCGCGCTTTTCGATAAGCATCACTTGCGTCATCCCGATACTGCTCAACCGACGAATCGTAATATTTAGTGTTATCAGTATAATAATCAATATTGTCTTGATTAACAGTTATTTCATTATCATACAAAACATTCTCTACTCCGGAAATAATTTCTGGTAGAACCAAAAAAGCATTGGCTACATTATTAAAGCCATCTTCATAAGTTTTGGCCAAATCCTCTTCGGCCTTGAGCTTTGACTCTTGAGCAGTGGTTAGAGAATTTTCCGCCTGCATCAAGGACAAGGCCTCGCTTGGTTGTTGTAATTTTTGTAGAGATAACTTAGCACTAGCCAAATTAACTTCGGCATCGCGTAAGCTTTTATAAACATCCGAGGCATCTACCTGGGCTATGACCTCACCACTCTTTACTATTTGGCCTTGAACCGCTGATAATCTTACTATCTCCCCACTGGCTTTTGGCACCAAGTCCACCTGGCTAGAGGCCGAAACTTGACCGCTACCAGAAACTGTTTTGATCAAAGAACCCTTGGTGACTTTGGCTAAAGTATAAGTAGCGATTACTTGCTTACTGGCTACTTTTTGCCAGACAAAATAAACAATTATTAATAAAATGACCAGAATGATCGCTCCCCCAATTTTTTTCTTTTTAGACATAAAATATATAAAAACTGATTTAAAACTAAAAATGGGTGTCTTATTACTAATACGCTAAAAAGCTAAAAATTATTTCAAAATAAAACCGCCCCTCGACTTACGCTCGGGGCGATTTTATAAGGTGAATAGTGAAAAAATTATTTAGCTTGATTCTCAGTATTAACTGCTGGCGCGCCTGCTCCTCTGGGTCCCATACCGCGGCCACCCATATGACCATTACCCATTGGACCAAACATACCTAGTTCATCAAAAATTGCTTTGGCTTCGTCAATCTTGCCAGCTTGCATCAACTGATGAGCTTGAGACAATTTATTAAAGGTATCTTGATTGATCTTGGCTTCCAAGTCAGTGGCTTGCTGACGCATTTCAGTCACTCTAGTAGTCATGGCTGTCTGCCAAGCGCCATAATCATTATTGGTAATCGCTTGCTGCATTTGTTCACGATCATCGTTGATTTTGACATTTGTATCAGACTTACCACCAAAGGCGAAACTGGTAGAAGCCACTACGGCTGTAGTTACCAATAGACCCAAGAAAGCTGCTAATAAATATTGTTTTTTCTCCATAATTTATTTATTTAATAATTAATTGGGAATCGGCCTAACTCCTCTTGCACTAGACTATACGCACATCTTCAAAAAATTATTTCAAAAATAAAATTAAGGCTGAAAAAACATTGGTGGTGGCGGTGGACCAGGATTCTTTAACCAGGGCTTAATACTCTCACAAATAAAATTATTGCCATCTTCCACCCTGCCAATCAACATCACTCTCTGACCAACTTGAAATTCAGCAGTACTGGTGCTAATAGTCCATGATCGACCCCTAAAATCTTCTATGGTTATAAAATCTGAATTCATGGAAATAATGACGCCAACCAGATGGCCTTTGTCGGGCTCTACTAGCATACGACCGCCCTGTCGAAACATTTGTTTATATAATGGTACCCGTCTAAAAAATGTATCTTCTAATTTTTGGCCCAAGCCCAAAGAATACATAGCCACACCCAAAGCGATGCTCAACACAACACTCCATGACACTATAATCAAAGGATGGTATTTGTAGCCACGCTTAGTATTTTTAAAATCATACCAAGCTAAAAAACAAAATAGTAACAAGCTCAACAACCAAAACAAGGGCAAGTTTACCCACAGTCTCTTCAAGGGGCTGAAACCAGGAGCCATCTCCACCCAGGTAACGTGTTTAAAAACAAAAATAGTAGCCGAAGAAGCCAAGCCGCCTAAAATAATGGCTAAAGCAAAGGCCAACCATAAAAAATAATTTTTAAACAAAAATTCCCAGCGTTTTTTGGGCTGTATTTTTTGCTCTTTTATCTTATCCAAAATTTCTTGACCAGAATGTTCCATATATTTATTGTCTAAATTCTTTTTGTAATTCTATTTTACCGCGACGCAACAAAGTACCAACCGTGCTAACTGGTTTTTTGATAATATCAGAAATTTCTTCATAAGATCTATCCTCCAGGTATTTCAAAATTACCACTTCTCGATACTTACTATCTAGCTTGGCCAAAATTTTAGCCATTTTTTCTCTCAGCAGGGCTTGATCAAGATTTTGATTAATATCAAAATCGCTAACTAATTGTTCACAGCTCTCTAAATCAAAATCAAATAAAGATGTTTGTGGACGGCTTTTATTTTTACGATAATTGCTAATCACCTGATTGCGAGTAATGCGATAAAGCCAAGAAGAAAATTTTAAACTTTTATCAAAATCATTCAAATTTTGGTAGACCTTGATAAAAACTTCCTGTAGCAAATCCTGGGCGTCATCATGATTTAAGCCAGATATTCTTTGGATAAAACGGAGCAATTTTTTTTCATAGCGATTCATTAAATACAAAAAATTCTCTTGATCCAACAAGGTAAGGTTTACCAGCTCCAAGTCGCTTTTGTCTGCTAAATCATCATTAAGCACCATATATATTACTACGCCAATATTAAACTATTTATTTCAAAAATCTTTATAAGCATAACAAAAATAAAGACTAATGCAAAATAAGCTTATTGGTTGACAAAATCCATAAATTAAAGTTAGATAGGGACGAAAGTCCAAGATGGGAAAATCAGGGGCACCTGTCCTTCACAATCATCTAGGAGGCACTGTCATGGCTAAGTCCGAACAAATCATGCTGTTTTGTGGTCGTGGTGATACCAATCACTTGGCTGCAGACATCATCAATGTGGTCAACAACCGTCGCATTGGTGAATCTCGACTAGAGCTCGATCACACTGACTTTGAACACTTTCCCGATGGTGAGCCGGATTTCGCTTTTGAAAAATGGCACAAAATTCGCGGCAAAGACGCTGTCCTCTTCGTCAGCACCCACAGCCTGGAACTGGTCTTGGAGGCCTTGATTCTCATTTACGCTATCAAGAAAAGGTACGGGGCCAAGAGCTTGACCGTAGTCCAACCCTTCATGGCCTTTCGACGCCAAGATCATCCGGAAATCAATGAAGAGTTTCACCTGAACTACTGGTTTATCTATAACCTAAAGGCCAATGGTGCGGATCGTCTGATACTCTGCGACGTTCACTCCGAAGAGACACGGCAAAACTGCGAATTGGTCGGCCTGGAATATCATCATGTCAAGCCGACGCCGCTCTATGCTGCGGCTCTGCGAGAACCGATCGCTCAGGCTAGCGAACTCGGCAAGCAAACCAAGGTCCTGTCGGCAGACATGGGCTCCCTGCTCCGCACCATTGCTCTGGCCAAGATCTTGAAATTGCCGGTACTTTTGTCCTTGAAAAAAAGGAAGGAAACTGGCAACATTGTCACCAATGTTCCGCCCACACCTGCCCATCTGGAAATGATCACCAAGATGGAAGCGGAGCACGACATCAAGATCGAACTTATGAGCGAAGAGGCCGTCAAGGATGTCTATATCATCATCCGTGAGGACGAACTCGACACCGCTGGCACGGCCTCTGACACCTGCCGTGACCTCTTGCAAGCTCACGCTTACCGAGTCGATCTAGTAGTGACGCACATGAAGTGCTCACCCGGCTGGAAACGCAAAGCCGGCCGTCGGAAAAACTGCCCCTTCACCCAAGTCATAGCTGGTGACACCATCTACCGTGGCAGCTACGAAAACCGCACTGGCGGCATAATCCAACACGTCAGTGTGGCCCCGGTCATCGCCGAGAAGCTGACTGAAATCCTAGACGCTCTGTGACCTCAATGGTCACAACACAAAACCCCCAGCGAGCAAGCTCGCTGGGGGTTAAATATTTGGAAATATTATAAGCAAAAACTACAACCAATTTTTTTTATAAAAAACAAACATAAAAATACCAACCGCAATAAAAGATATACCCAAAACATAAACAAAGGCTAGCGGGTGAGTGGCAAAAGGCAAAGTCACGTTCATGCCAAACAAACTAGCAACAATGGTGGGGATAGTCATGATAATAGTAAAAGCAGTCAAAAATTGAATAGTTCTGTTTAATTTATTGGTAAACAAAATTTGGTAAGAATCGCGCAAACTCTTGATGCTCTTCAAATTGACTTGGCAAATCTCAGCTGACTGTCTAATACTGATAATCATGTCATTCAGCAAATCATTGTCCTCTTCTTCCAAGTGAAAATAATTGCCAGCCACAATGTTTTCAAAAACACCGCGCACTGGAAGCAGGGCAGAAATATATTGGTTTAACAAATCTTCATATTTAATGAGTTCATTAATATCGGAGTCTTTGATGTTTTCTATTTTTTTCTTTTGGGAAGCAACCAGGTTATTGACTTCGCGAACTCTCAAAGTAAAGCGCTGAGAAATTTTTAAAAAAATATAAATTAACAACTTAGCTTTTTGGGTAGTAGCAATGGCTAAACTATTTTTCAAAATATCCTTGATAACTTTATCTTCAAATAAAGCCAAGCTGATAAAATATTTTTCTGTGACAATAAAAGTCAATGGCGTAGTGTGAATTATTTCTTTGTCATCAATCTGCTCTCTGGGAATCCGCACAAAAAATAACAAGGTCTTTTCTTGCCTTTCAATACGCGGTAATTCATGCAAATCCAAAACGTCCTGCAAATCCAACAAATCCAAATCCGTCATGCTGGCTAATTTTTCTAAGTCGTCATGCTCCAAATGGCTAGCATTAATCCAGACACCATCTCTGACTTGGTCTATATTCTCTAGACGATTGCCCTTTTCATTTTTAAAATAAATATTTAACATAAAAGCATTATAGCAAAAAATATCTCACAATGATATTAAAATTTAAAAATTGTCTGCTCCCTGTCAGGACCGACCGAAATAATATCTATTTTTCCGCCAGTGTACTGCTCGACAAACTCAACTATCGTTTTGATGGCTTGGGGTAAATCATTATAATCCTCTATTTTGGAAATAGCTGTCTGCCAGCCGTCAAACTCTTTATAAATCGGCTCACAATTATACAAAATTTCTGAAAAACGCGGGAAAAAATCTATTTCTTGATTAGTTTTTAATTCACTACCGGCATAAAAAATATTTGGTCCAATATATTTGTAAGCCACAGCTAATTTAATTTTTTTGAACTTGTCCAAAACATCAACCTTGGTCAAGGTTAAACTGCCACCATTATACTGCATAGCATATTTTAAAGCTACCAAATCCAGCCAGCCATTACGGCGAGTGCGACCAGTAGTGGCTCCGTATTCATCGCCTAGCAAGCGTACAGCAATTCCTAAATTAAACTGATCGTCAGCCTGTAAATATTCATCAACCTTACTAGCATGCTCAGCTTTTTCTTGCTCACGAGTTATGCCTTGTTCGCAATATTTTTCACTCTGCAAGCCACCAAACTCCGTAGGGAAAGGTCCATGGCCGACTCTGGTCATATAAAAAGCTTTGGCAATACCAAAAACATGATCCACCCGAGCTTCTTTCAAACCAGCTCCCTTGGCTAGACCAGCTATAGTGCAGTCAGAAGAAGTCTGATATTTGGTGGTGCCATGATCAATGCTCAGCAGTGTGCCCTGAGCACCTTCTAATAGAATCTTTTTCTTAGCAACAAATGCTTCTCGAACAAAACTTTCTAAATCTATAATATAGGGCTTTAGCTTGTTGGCAAAATCGCCAGTGTATTTGGCCACAATGGCTTCGACATCCAAAATTGTTTCTGGACTAAAATATATCCCCCCACCCAAATGCGGATGAGCCAAAACTTCTTTAGCCACATCTTTATCTAAACCAGCTAAAATATTTTTTTTGCCTTCTAAATATTTAATCAATTTTTCTCTAAACAAATCTTTATTAAAAATATCATTGAGAAATAAAGAGTGCCGAGCAGTATAGTCAGTATAGAGCGGACCTATGCCTCGACCAGTGGTGCCAATCTGTTGTGATTTGTCGCTAATCCTGTCTATCAAAATATGATAAGGCAAAACTAGCGGAGCTTGGTGGCTGATTTTAAAATTTTTGACATCAATTCCGGCAACATGCAAAATGTCCAATTCATCAATGACCGCTTGCGGATCAAAAGCCACACCTCGACCAATAACATTTATCTTGCCGTCTACATCATGCAAAATACCAGAAGGCAAAAGATGAAAAATGTGTTTTTGGTCTTTGACTACTATGGTGTGCCCGGCATTGGCGCCACCAGTGCCACGGATAATAATATCCGCCCAGGTGGAAAGCAGGTCAACAAATTTGCCTTTGCCCGTATCACCCCACTGATTGCAAACCACGGCTACGCATTGTTTGTCTTGCAAAAATCTGTCTAATAAATCTTGACGCATATTTTTATAAAAATTATGACTTAAAAACAAAGTCCAACAAAATGCCAGCGATCAAGGCCAGACCAGATAGAATAAAAATAAAATAATTATTCCATTTTTCTTTGGAAGACACTAAGGTGTCCAAAATATAAGCCAAGGCCTTGTGATCAGCTTCATTTAATTTTTCCGGCTGATCCAATTTTTCACGTAATCTATGTTCTATAATAACCCGCGAACGTTTTTTTGATATATCAAAACGATGAATATAATAAACTATAAAGCCAATAGTACCAATATACCAAGATATCTTGACCCAAGTATTGCTATAAAAATTCAGCACAATAATAACCCGATAAGCAAAAGTAGCGATAATACCCACCCAAAAATAAAACAAACGAATTGACTTAGAGTGAACTTTTATATCTTCCATATTTTTTATTCAATAATAATCACCCAATCAGTATAACAAAAAATCGCCAAATCGGCGATTCTAGTCTAAAAAATAATCATTTGATTGACGAAAAAATTATAGCTAACCTTTTCTATGCCTTTTGGCGGCTTTGGCCTCGAGCATTAGTCTTTTTATCTCCAATCTTTTTGGGGTTTTCTTGGAGCGTGATTTTTGCCTATCTGTTCCCACAGCAATTCTATGTGCCATATAAGTTATTTTTATAAATTATAAATATCAGCTATTATAGCTGTTTATCAGAATAAAATCAATCCCTTTGTTCGGATTCAGAGGAGTTATTTTTATAGTTTGATTCATTATTGGAATTTATCCTATCTTGACCACTTTCTGATCTATTTTCTTTATTATTTTTATTTACCGGTTTAATCGTTTCTTCTTTGTCACCGTCATCTTCATCCAATTGTTCATTATATTTATCAATAGCTTTTTTGGCTTCTCTGATCTTATCCATCACCTCTTCATCCTGATTCTCCTGAGCAATATTTCCAATATTATCTAGATATTGCATAATATCTTTATTTTTTTTCTTGATAGACTCCTTGGCTTTTTTAGCATTTTTTGTGTTAACTATTTTTTGCGAAGTCTTGATGGCTGAGTCAACATTATCAACCGCCTCGCTGATTGTTTGCTTGATGTTGTTGCTAACAACCGCATTTTCATCAGTAGTGTGCCCTTTGGAATCTTCCTGGGATAAATTTAACGCTTCTTTAAGCCGTCTTTCTGAAAATTTACCCAGAGTATCAACCTGAGAGGTTTTGGTAAGAGAAAGTTGTTGTTCAACATTTTCAATGGTCTTTTTTAACGGGTAAAAACTATGCCCCGGCGTGATATTATCATTATTGACCGCATAAACTACCGTGCTACCCAAAACCACAAAGACCAGCAAGGCAACAAGTGAAACCTTAGTCATCAAAGAATGCGGGTGAAAAAATGTCTGACCAAATTTTTGTAAATTTTTAGTAAAAATAAATAGACGGATTTTAAACTTTATTTTAAAATCAGCTGTTTTGCTAAGCTCAGATTTTGGTAATCTGGATAATTGTTTTTCTAAATCTTCCATATTATTTAGCCCGTTAGAAATTTAATATATATTTTATACACATTTTGCGAATAAATTTGTTCACTAATTTTATTCTCCCCACAGACCCAAGCTATAATCAATTTCTAACTGGGCTTGTCTAATATTTCTCTTAATTTGGCCAGTGCCCGACTCATCTTGGTGCGAATTGCTCCCTCATCTTTTTCCAGTAAACTAGCAATTTCTGAATTGGACAGCTCATCCACAAAGCGTAAAAGTAATATCTCCCTGTCACTATCAATCATTTTTTTTATGGCCCCAAGCACTCGCTCCAATTCTTGTTTTTGGTCTATTCGATCCAATTCGTGTTGGGTCACAAATTGATTTTCCAGTAGTTCAGTTTCTCGGTTGGCTACTCGATAGTGATTCACTAAATGATTGTGAGCAATAGCATAAATCCATGATTGGAATGATCTTGTTTGTTCAAAGGTGTCAAAATTTTTCAAGGCCTTCAAGAAAACCTCAGAGGTCAGATCCTCAGCCACCGCGCGGTTAAAATTAACCCGATACAAAAAATAGACAAAAATCTTATTTTTATATTGTTCATAATAGCCAATAAAGCTATTTTGCGGCTCTCCCATAAATATTATACAAATAAATAGACAAAATGTATCACTATTCAAAAACATTACAACAAACCCCTTACTTTGTCTATACGGTGTAACAAAACTTTAATGGCTTTGTATTAATTTATATAGCGCTAATTATTAAACAAAAAAACTTATGAAAAGAATACTAAGTATGCTAGCGATATTAGTAGTCGTAATCTGGACTGCCTCCTTGGCTAACACTGCTGAGGCCACAAACTACACCCTAGCCCAAGTGCAAACTCACAATACCAGCACTGACTGCTGGACAATAGTAAATAATAAAGTCTACAACTTGACGAGCTACATAGCTCTACATCCCGGTGGATCAAGTGCTATCATAGCTTTGTGTGGCACCAATGGAACAACTGGCTTTACAACACAACACTCCAGCAGTACCAATCCCAACAACACACTAGCCAGCTACTACATCGGCGATTTGACTGTTTTGGACACTAGCGCACCTACTATACCAACTAATCTGACAACCGCCACTATCTCACCTACTCAAATAAACCTAGCTTGGACAGCGGCTACTGACAATGTCACTGTGACTGGTTATGCTATTTTTAGAGACGGCAGTGAGCTAGCCACAACCACCAATACTACTTTCCACAATACCGGACTCACGGCCTCAACTACCTATAGCTATCTGGTCAAAGCATTTGATGCTGCCGGAAATAGATCCGCTAGTTCCACAATAGCTTCCGCTACTACCTTGGCCACCTCTACTGACAGCACAACGCCATCAGTACCCACGAATTTGAGTGCCAATGTGATCTCGGCTACCCAAATAAACCTGAACTGGTCTACTTCTACAGACAATATTGCAGTAACCGGCTACGCCATATTTAGAAACGGCACGGAAATTGCCAATGTACCAAATAATAACTTCAGTAATGTTGGCCTGACTGCCTCCACAAGCTACAGCTATGTTGTCCAGGCCTATGATGCCGCTGGTAATCGATCGGCTAATTCTAATGTTGTGTCAGCCACCACCTTAGCCACATCCACTGACACTGTCAGCCCTAGCGCACCAAAAAAATTAAAAGCTCACCTTATTTCCTACAAACACATCAACCTAGAATGGAAAAAATCTAAAGATAATAAGAAAGTAGCTGGCTATAAAATCTACCGAAACGGCATTGAAATAGCGACGGTCAAAAATAACCACTACAATGACATTGGTTTGACTGCCTCAACCACCTATACCTACACTGTCAAGGCATACGACAAGGCCGGAAATCTATCAGCTGCCTCC
This sequence comes from Patescibacteria group bacterium, assembly GCA_041665545.1. Lineage (GTDB taxonomy): Bacteria > Patescibacteriota > Patescibacteriia > UBA1558 > GWA2-36-10 > CALMZN01. Next base: position 128,403 of record JBAYIQ010000002.1, read on the forward strand.
AATACCCTGACTGTCACTACTCGGGCAAAAAAAATCAAAGAATTTAAGCCAGTGAATCAAGATAAACATGAAAATGAAGATAAGATTAACAAGAAAGATGATGATAAATTATCCAAGATTGAACAACTTAAAGATAAGATCAGTGCTAAAATAGAAAAAATCAAAAATAAGAAATAAAAACAAAGCTTGGCCACAATTTACTTACAAAAAACAACCCCTCGACTATGCTTGGGGTTGTTTTTTATAGCGTTCAAATCTACATTCCTAAAAACTCCATCAGCTTGTAGACTAAAAATGCTGGCCAGACCAAGGCTTTTAAAAAACCAAGTAATCCCAGCCAAAAAGTGCTGGCATGCTGAATGTAATAAACTAAGGTGCCCAAAAAAGCTAGGCCATAAACTCCGCTAGAAACTCCACTGCTTTTGCCCATATTTTTTATTTAATAATTTTAATTTAATGATATCAAAACCAACCACTAGAATCAGCGCCTCTTTTGTAAACCCAATAAGTATCGTCTTTTTTGTACAATAAAGTATAGTTGTGCCCTTTGCCGTCTTCAAATGGAGCTGAGCCCTTTGCTTTAGCTTGCTCAAAAAATACTCTGCATTCTTCGATTTGAATATTGTATTCCAAATAATTAACCCCGTCCTTGGCATCCTCTTCACTATATACCTTGTGGCCATGAACGTCTCTGGTATGAACTGACATAATATTAATAATTTAATAATATTAATTTAAGTATATCAAAAAACCATTCCGATTGGAATGATTTTATTGAATCAAGCTTATTTCAATGAGACGCCTAGACGAATCATATATTCATCTATTTCCCTCATTCTTTATTGCTTAATTGCCCTAGTTCAAAATCAAATTTTGTGCCCCTAATGGTCGTGGTTGCTGTCTTACCATTGGGATCAATATCTATCACAAAGCCCCCGCCTTTTTGTATGTTGAGATAATCTTCAGCGCTAGCAACCTGCCCTGTTTTTGACACTTCTACTTTGAAAAACGGGCCCATATTATCTCGGTGCGATACTACCCAGACAAGTACTCTCTTGCCCGGATGTTTTTCGTGCCAGGATCTTAAACCATTGGCCAAAACAGCTAAGTACCCATCTACTCTTTCAGCAATTTGTTCTGGCCCCTCGGCATTTAATTCTTGCCTTTTCTCTTCCTCCAACATTTCCTCAAAAGCAATCCAAAACATACGGCCTGTTCCGTATTTATCTCGAAGAAAATCAGCAAACTCTGGTGAATCTTTTAAAAACTTCAGATCTTGTAGCCGAGAGATCTCAAATGGTTTACGATGACCATCTTTTTTATTTGGTTTATTCATTAGCTGATCTTCACTCAGACCATATTTCTGCAAAGCTAGCTCAGCCTCCGCCAAAACAATCTCCGCCGATTCTACACCTCTTTTTCTGTCACTCTGCAAGCCGGTTTCTGTCAGCAACCTAGTGCTGGCGCCTATGACCATGATTACTGTGCCCAGACGCTCTTCCTCCGGAACCATAGCTAGTGTTTCCTCGAAAAATTTTCTAGCAATCTCCTGCTCCTGTGTTCTTGCCTCAGGAGTGAGAGCGCCTACTTCTACGAGCCCCGTATCCTCCCCGCGATAATCCGGTACATTGCACTGCAAGACCATGGCCGTACCCTCGACTTTGGGGACAACAGGCCCAATGTCGGCTGGGGCGATCTCTCTGATTATCACTCCTGACTCGGCACCAGAATTAAATTTTTGTGAAATTTCGTTCATAATTAAAATTTTATTTTTGTGGGTTTTATCAGGCCCTTCTTTTTTAATCCGCTATATTGTTCTCTTATCTCATCCGCTCGATCGAGCATAGCTTGTTTATCCCAAATATACGGATCATAATCCGGACCATGGACAACACGATCAATTTCGGCTGGTGGCTTCATAAAACTCTGGGTAATGACTTTGAATTTTTCACCTTTTTCATTTATGGCTGTGCCAAAGGCATCCTCTTGCGCGCCATAATCTACAATCTCCCACTCCCGAACATATTCCAGCTCTTCTGGGGTTAATTGCCAAATGGTACCATAGGCTACGGCCTCGGGGTTTGGGCGAGAAACGAACATTTCAAAATTTGGTCCCCAACTTTTTAGGATCAGATCCTTCGGCGCCACTGGCAGCGGACTATTTTTGGGAATTTCTGTACGAAACTGATCTGTTCGTTGTATACAGACCTCATAACCGGGTAATTGTCCCGGTTCACCAATCAATCCTCTTCTGCCGACCATGTGTTCCATCATGTCACGATCTTTATTGGTACCGAAGCCAAAATAGTAGATAATTTTTTCTGACATATAAAATAATTAATTTTTCTTTCTGGCCAAAAAGTTTGTCGCCTCATCTACTGACTCAAAAAGTGGCACGCCTTGCCTTGTCCATTGCTTGATCCATTTTCTGTGATGCAAGACTTGGGCAAACATATCGGTGGTTGCGCCTCCGTCGTATGATTCAGCTTGCCTTTTGGCAATATATTTTTTATGTTGCGTCCAGTGAGGCAAAACAATAGCATCTGGTTTTAGCCAGTTGTTTACCGAGCCCAATATCCAAAATCCAAGTTTTTTTGCTTGTTGGGTTATAACATCGCTTTTTTGTTCTATCTCAATCAGATCTGCTAGTGGTAAAAGCCACCAAGGACCCTTGGGGTGGGCATTGGCCCCCTCCCAAAGCTCATCTCCGTCTAGCCAATCCTTATTTTTTTGCCTTTCGATAAAGTAAGTTTTACCAGCACCAGAGGGAGTTAAAATAAAATAGCCGACTCTATGAGTCTTATATTTTTTAGCTAGCTTTTTATAAAAAGCTGAGCCGTCAGTAAATACTAACGGTGTCTTTTGGTTCAGCTTACCCCAATGAACTTTTGTCTTACCTTGGACCTTATCTTCCATAAATTTATTTTAATAAATAACGTTTTAAGTATATCAAAAAACCATTCCTATTGGAATGATTCTCTGTTGGGGTCACGCTGTGGAACGCATTGGTAACATATTACGCTTAAAATCAAATCAATATATACCAGAACTAACATCTTGTAGACAATAAACACTACAAAAGTGTGGTATAATTAAATAAATTAAAGACGAGGCTTTCGCCTCTTAATTATTGCCTAAATCCCTTTACTTTCCTGTAATAAGATCGTTTAGGGATTTTTTGTTATGCTCCTCAAGATAAGTTCCAAGGTGCATATCAGATCTGACACCAAAGTCACGTTCATATTGTTTCTCAATGGTACCCATGTGGGTATCATCACGTTTATCACGCAATTCACCATCTTCGTTACGAGAACGATAACCTTTCATGCCAGGAGCGTCATTATGGTGTCCCATACTTGCTTCTGATTAAAATAAATTAACAGAAGGATCGACTATTTCCCCCTGGCCGATAATCACGGCCTTCTGCATTTACCGCTACAACCAGGAATCAAAGTCAAATGTTGGCACAACATAATTTATTAAGAAGCTAAGCCTCGTCAAAAAGTATTATAAGGCAAAACAATCAAGCTGGTCAAACATTAAAAAACTCCACTACTCACCCAAAACACACATTGACTATTAGCTATAATAGTAGAATAATACTTACAATTTTATATGAGAATGCCTTAGTTTAAGGTAGCAAGGTTATCAACAGGTTGCCCTTTTACAAATATCTATTCTATGATATTGTACTAGTATAAGGTAGTTAAATTCTAATACTAACAAATATGAATATAGTGGAAATATACAAAAGATTTCCTAGCCATAATGACTGCTTAATTTATCTGGAAGATGTACGCTGGAAAGGCGTTCCTACTTGTCCTTATTGTTATTCAAAAAAAGCCACTGCAGTCCCCAAAGAACACCGCTACCATTGTAATGCCTGTAAAACCTCATTTAGTGTGCTGGTAGGTACAATTTTTCATAAGACTAAACTAGACTTACAAAAATGGTTTTTAGCTGTTAGCATAATTCTGGGTGCCAAAAAAAAATTAAGTTCAAGACAGTTATCAAGAGATGTTTTAGTTAATAAAAATACGGCTTGGCACATGTTAATGCGTATTAGAGAATCCATGGCTGATAACGAAAGTTTATTAAGAGTAATTGTTGACGTTGACAAAACCTAACAAAAAGCAATAATAATTAAAGTTTAAATTTATGGAGGAAAAAATCTTAAGATCTCCCCATCACGGAAAATTAAAAATTGGAGACACAGAATTAAATTGTGCAGTTTTGGAAGATGGGACAAGAATTATATCAAAAAGTGCAATTTTTAAAGCTTTTAAACGAACTAAACGTGGCCGAGCAAAAAACGAAAACAGGGAACCTAATATGCCTGCTTTTATTGATGCTAAGAATGTAAAACGCTTTATTTCTAATGATTTACTAGAGGTGCTCAAGCCAGTAAAATATATTACTTGGAATGGTAAATTGTCAGAGGGTTACAAGGCGGAAATTTTGCCATTATTATGTGATGTCTATTTGCGGGCTAGGGATGCCGAAAAATTATTACCACAACAAGCTGGTTTAGCAAAGATGGCCGAAATACTAGTTAGAAGTTTTGCTAAAATAGGTATTGTCGCCTTAATTGACGAAGCTACTGGCTATCAAGACATAAGAAAAAGAAATGAATTACAGGAAATTTTAAAAGCTTATATTAGTGAGGAGCTTTTGCCTTGGACAAAAAGATTTCCCGATGAATTTTATAAAGAAATGTTTCGGCTTAAAAGTTGGCCATATGACCCGAAGAGCGTGAAACGGCCCTCTCTTATCGGTAGATTAACTAATAAACTTATTTATAAACAATTACCGCCAGGTGTTTTGCAAGAATTAAAAAATAAAACCCCCAAAAGTGAAAAGGGTAATTATACTGCTAGATTTCATCAAAGTTTAACGGAGGATATTGGGCACCCTAATTTAAAGGGCCAACTACAGCAAGTTATTGTTTTAATGAGAATTTCTCCTAATTGGAATGTTTTTGAAAGAAACTTCGTGAGAGCTTTTGGTGGTCAACAGAAATTAGATTTATTTAAAGAGGATGATAAATAAAACTGGCTTTATTGAAGATATATCAATTACATATAAATGTTGGAACCCAGAAACCAGAGAAGAAACAAATGACTGCATTTTAAGTCTGCAAAAATAATAAAAAGTCACCGGGTTGGTCGGTGATTTTTTTATTTAATTTTAAAATATGGTTATGGCTTAAAAAAATTATTACTCATCTTAATAACTGATTAAACCTGTTTTGTATTATACCCTCTATGGCTCTATTACGATCTGATTTATACTGATCTAATGCTAAAATTATATCTTGATCAACTAGGGGCACAATAACTCCCCTATCATCATTGAAGGTGTCCTTACATCTAAGTATAAAGGTGTTCATATCATCTATGTTTCTGCACACAATCAAGCCCACCCTACCTCGATTAGGATTGAATCTACCAGACATCTGATCAAGTGCTTGATTACTTATATCCTCGCTATAATTTTTACATTCGACCATTATATTGCTAGAAGACATCCGGTGTATTGTAGGTAGCTGAAAGAAAAAACCTGTTTCGGCATTATTTTCAAAAACTACATCTATCCTTTTCCTTCCCTCGTGTATTTCCTGTTCCAAAATAGGATTAATCAAGCTTGGATAGAATAACAATTCCAATGCCCCCATCATTGTTTTATGGTATTCACTTGCTTGAGTATTGCCTGGTTGTATGTTGGCTAACTTATTTTTTAAATGTTCAATTATATCGTCTAAGGCCTCTTCTGTTATGTCCTCATTTCTTATCCTGTTTATAAAATCCTTGGTATTAATTTTAAAATCATTAAAAACCTCCGGATTATTAATTGTGAAATTAACAAGAAATTCCTTGTTCAACTCTATATTTTGGTTCTTCTGTAAATCATCTTTTATACTTTCCTTAGTGACAAATCTTCTTTCTGAACCATCTTGTCTTTTATAGATTTGAACCAAATGAGTACTCCTATTAAGATGGTCCCTCTGTAAAAAATTTAAAATAAAGTGTTGTAAATACTTTGCACTAGTATAGTCTTTAGAGTAGGTTACCATGCTTTTAGGCACTAATAATATCTTCCGATTATCAATGACTAGCATATCTGCATGATAATTTTCCCATTTTCTCTCAAGCCTGTTCCAGATAAAACCCGATGCTATATTTGGAGTAAGTGATATACCCCAAAGATGACACTGATTTTTAGTATACTCTATCAATCTGCCTCTAATTATATTAGTGCACATATCGGAGGTTTTATCTTTATCAATACCCTCAACAAAAATTCTTAGATCCTCCAAATGCTCCAATACTCCTGCGTGATATGCCGAACTTGACACTATGCTATCAAATATATCTCTAGTATTAATCGGTCCTATTCCTCTGCCCATTGGTTTCCCCCTAGAAAGCCCTAGGCAAGTCTCATTTGGTTCACCTAGATAAGAAAAAAGACCCAATGCTTCTTGCCTAAGATCAGATCTTAATAGGCCAAAAAAATGATTAGTGAAGCTCTGAATATCCTTTGACGCTTCCTGACCAAATCTTGATTTTGAATTTTTTATAAAATAAGAATCTAAAAAAAGCGGGGTATCACCATCAATGTTAACATCCACAAAATCCAGCTCATACTGACTCTTTTTTAAATCAAAAATCTCACTAATCTTCATAAAATCATACTCCTGATATTTTCATCATGCCACCAAGCACCAAAAATGTCAAAAAACGCTCTATATTAGAGCGTTTTCGTGAATTATACCCCATCTACTTTTATAAACATTTCCCTTATCTTTTTTGCTAACTCCGTGGGTGTCAAACTATTATTTACGAAATAATCATCTATACCATAAGATCGCAGTTCATCAATAATATCTTGGTCACCAAGATTAGAAAGACCAATAATCGGAATATCCTTCGTCATGTTGTCTTCTTTAAGATATTTAGTAGCTTGAATACCATCCATCACTGGCATTAAAATATCCATGATTATTAGACTCGGTTTTTCTACTAAAACTAAACCCGCTAATTCCTCTGCATTCTCTGGTGGATGCTCATAATTTTTATATTCAAACCCCTGTTTAGTAAAAGCCACCTGATACATATTAGACAACATCTCATTGTCTTCAAAATGTAAAATTTTAAACTTAATCATGGTTTTATTTTAAACCCCTGGATCTAAGACATTGTTTATATAACAAGTCATATTTTTCCTCATCAAATGTTTTTGGCAAAAAACGATTTTTTGGTGTCTCCCATGCCTGACTACTAGATAAGGTTTCGCATTCCTTTATTATTTCTGAGGCCCATCTCTCGCCCTGTAGTTTGTTGTTATTAATTTGTGGCAGATAAACAAAATAGTAATAGACTATTGCCAAGGAAACCAACAAAACTGAAATTACTAAAATTAATTTATAAAAATTATCTTTCATAAAATTTTTCATATATTTATTAACATTGTTAAGATCTGATTAGCTCCCCATAAAATATAAACCATCCTAAAATGCCACCCAACAAATAAGCCGCTAAACCGATTCTATATTTTAATCTTCCTTTTTCTATACCCAATTCCTTATATACTTCATTCACAACTATACTTGTTTCTTTCTCGAGTTTCTTATTTAATTTTGGCGGTATATTAACTACAAATGCCAACAACACTGACCACCAGATAATATCAAATAGGTTATTAAATTGGGAGCCAATAAAAAAACATATAAAGCTTAGTAAGCCCATAAATACCGCCCACATTATCGGTTTTTTAAAAAACATAAAAATGAAATTATAGGATTGCCTTATCAGAACATTTAGGATAAAAGTTAAAAAAGCAATCACTAGCAACGACAATACTATGTTCATAAATTTTATCTAAATAATTAAATACAAAAAAGGTCTCCCGAACCGCGACAATCCTTTCGGACTGCCCCACATCCTTTCGGATATGGACCCACGTTAATAAGTGCGGTCGGAAGACCATCTTTATTAACGTGGGATTTTATGTGCCATGCCTCGTCAGAGGTTTAGGCAATTTGTATATATAATTTATCACTAAAGCCAACAAAAATCAATCTAATAACCTCCGCTTGAATAAAAAGCTAAAATGCAGTAGATTAAAGATAAATTATTTTGAAATGATATGGAACAAGGACTAATAAAAAAATTATTGGACGAGCACGAAATCCAAGAAAATTCTGAAGAAATAGCTATAAAATATAAATATCTATTGAGTGCATGCAATGACGATAAAGACGATGTGAAAAAATACTTAAAACACTTAGAGAATCAAAAAATAGTTAAGTTGCTCCAAGTAATTATTAAATCAAGAAAACCAAAACCTAAATCTAATAAGATTTTCGTTAAGACTACTCCTGGTGATGGCTGGTTGCTAAAAGAAGACTATTATAAAGTCAGAAGGTACAATGAACTAAACTTAAAAGCAGATGATAATTTTATTATACAAATAACAGACATAAAAAAACTTAAGGAAATTTTAGACCATACAGATAACAAAACTAAGCTAGACCTGTATATATCTAAAGATGATGGTATATGTAAAGTTGATATGAATCAAAAAAAAATTTGTTACCCAATAAGCCATAAAAGGTTCGACGTAGTAATGGCATTAAAAGATGGTAAAAAATATGGTAATTTTTTAGCCGAAAAATATGCTAATAACAACACAAAGCAACTAAGTAATGAGATAAATAAAATTAATAAAATTTTCCAAAAAAAATTGTTAGTAGGTAACGGATTAATAATTAGGATAAAAACTGGCGGGTATGCTTTGAATAAAGAATTTTTCAACATAAATTTTGTAAATTAACACGGGTCATCCTTACTCCTTGTTGATAGACAAAAAATAATAGCTAATTTTAGCTATTTTTTATTAATTAAAAATTAATAAAGCTGTGGTGAAGATGACCATATTATGTGAGATTATAAATATATACCAAAGCAAATTATGTTATTAACTGACAAACAGGTAGAAGAATTTCAAAAAATCTATCTTCAAACATTTGGCAGACGGATAGATAAAAAAGAGGCCCTTGATAAAGGCATTCAATTAATCCTTCTATTACAGGCCGTTTATAAAAATCTAAAAAACAGTTAATCGGTTGTTGCCAAAATAAAATTTAACTAGAAGTTTTGTTTTGATAGCTACCGAGGGCGATAACTACACCGAAAATACAGCAAAAATAAAAAACCAACTTTGACCTTGGACAAGATTCCATGGGTTGGGGGCATAGGAAACAAAAGATCCTTAGATAATTAATAACAACACCTGGCGAAAATACAAGTTTTCGGGAAGTAGGAGCCCGAGGTGCTATTAAGTATACTTATGAACAATAAGAAAACAAGGTTTAAAAAAATAATAAGAATTGATCCAAAACAATTATCTTGGTTGAAAAAAAATAAAGATACTCAGACAATGGCTGGATATTTAGATAAAATAATAAATAACCACAAAAAACGCATACTAGGGATACCCGAACAAACACTAAATTTAAACAAAAAAACTATATTCTTGGGCTATTACAATGGTAAAGCTGTATACAAGGTGGGACAAAAATTAAAAATGTTGTGTAATTATACTGAATGGAGGGATTATGCGGGTTCAGTTGAAGACCTAAAAATGACAAATAATGACTCCGCAAAAAGTCGCAAAAATCAAATAACCTAGAAATCACTATATCAGGCCAATTATCAATTTTTCTACTAATTTAAGCTGAAAAACAATCTTTTTAAAATATATAAAAAAACAAAAGCCCGCTTGGGACAAATTGGGAAAATTGGGGATTAACCATTCAGAAGAAATCATAAAAATGGTACTCCGAAGAAATCCGATTTTTTTGACTAATTTCAATAATTTCATCTAATCTTAGCAAAAAAAATAATCTACACAAATTCTCCAATCTATGGTAACCTAGCCCCCCTTAAAACAAACTATATGGAGCAAGAAAACAAAAAAATCAACTACTTCCTATACGCCAGGAAATCGTCTGAAAATGAAGACAGACAAGTCCAGTCTATTGATGATCAAATACACAAACTAAAAGAGCTGGCAGAAAATATGAATATGCCCATAGTCAAGATATTTACCGAGGCAAAATCAGCTAAAAAACCAGACAATCGTCCGATATTTAATGATATGATTAGGCAGATAGAAAATGGCAGGGCCAATGGCATATTATGTTGGCAAATTAATCGTCTGTCTCGCAATCCAGTCGATAGCGGTAAATTAAGCTGGATGCTACAAAATAATGTTATTAAATCAATCCAAACAATAGATAGAAAATATCTACCAGAGGATAATGTAATTATATTTAGCGTAGAGAGTGGGGCCGCCAATCAATTCATTTTAGACCTTAGAAGAAATACTATTAGGGGCATAGAAAGCAAAGTAGAAAAAGGCTGGTTGCCAGCATTAGCGCCACAAGGCTATATGAATGAATTAATAAGTAAAACAATTATCAAAGATCCCGAAAGATTTGATGTGATGAGAAGAGTGTGGGATTTGATGTTAACCGGCAAATATAGTGCTATAAAAATTTTAGATATAATTAATAACGAATGGGACTATAAAACTAGAAAGACAAAAAGAGCCGGTGGTAAGGCCATGTCACAAAGTGAAATTTATAGAATCTTAAAAGATCCTTTTTACTATGGTTATTTTAAATATAACGGCAAACTTTATGAGGGCAAACATGAACCAATGATAACCATGGAAGAATACGAGAGAGTCCAGGAATTATTAGGCCGCAAAACTAGATCACAAAGTAAAACTCGTGAATTCGCTTTTACTGGTATTATCAGATGTGGGTACTGCGGTTGTCAGATAACAGCTGAAGAAAAAACTAAATATATAAAATGTGATAAAGAAAACAGAACCTACACTTATTATCGTTGTACCAGACGAAAAAAAGAAATATCCTGCAAAGAGCCGTCAATAACTCTAACCGAGTTAGAAAAACGACTAGCCCAAGAATTAGATAAAATCACTATACCAACCCAATTTAAAGACTGGGCTGTGGAAATAATAAAAAAATTAAATGAAAAAGAGATAAATGACCGTGAAAAGTCATACAAAATTTTTGATGAAAAATACATAGACCTGCAAAAACAACTAGACAATTTAACAAAACTTAAATTAAAAGAACTAATTACCGATGAGGAGTTTACAAATAAGAGAAAAGAGTTACAAATAGAAATCATCAAAATTAGGGAAAAACAGAAACAAAATCAAGACCGAGGCCAGCATTGGATAGAAACAATGGAAAAAGCATTTAACTTCGCAGCTCACGCCAGGCAAGTATTTTTAAGCACAGACGATATATCTATAAAAAGGGAGATAATCTCGGCCCTAGGGTGTCATTTTAAGCTCCAGGATGGGCAATTATTGGTAGAGCCTAGCGAGTGGTTGGTATCCATTTCTGACCTAGCAAAAATAAGCAAAAACCAAATGGAAAGGTTAGAACCAGCGATTTTAGGCGAACATAAAAGCAAAAACAGGGCTTTAGACCCTGCTCTTACACAGTGGGGTCCTATACAAACGTTGGTTATAAATTAACCTAAAATGGTATATCATCAATGGTAAACTCTTTATCACCATCAAAATATTCTTCTTCGAGTGGCCTAATTCTATCAATAAAATCCTTTTGCTTATTAAGCATCTGTTTATTGGTCATTTTGTTTAAATCTCTAGAAACTTTTTCTGACTCCTTCATGAAATCTTTATCCAGCTCTACAATTTTTTCATCTACTCGTAAAGCTTCTTTACCTAGGCCAGTTAATCTAATACCCTCCAATGTACTAACCCTAGACAAGGCTACGTAACCCTGACCAAATTCAAAAGCTTCACTTAAATCTATTTCAGCCGCTTCCAAGCTCATTCCCTGACTTTTGTGTATAGTAATTGCCCAGGCTAAACAAAGAGGTACCTGAGAAATCTTAGCTAGCGAGGTACCATCATCCTCATCAATAGTCCATGTTTCCCTATTGGCTATTATTGTTTTACCTTTGTTTGTCTCTACTATAGGAAAGCTACTTTCTTCATCAAAACCAACAACTACCCCCATAGTTCCATTCACGTATTCCTGATTAAAATTATTCTTTATAAAAATGACTACTGCCCCTAACTTTAAAGTTAGAACCTCTGGAGCTAGGCATGATTTTTTTAAACCGTTAACCAGCCCCTCTGGACCCTCGGACCACATTTCATATTCTGCTGATTCACTATCTATTTTTGCTAATTCCTGTTGATTTATAAGCTCCGCCTTCCTTTTATGCGTATTCAATTTAGTAGGGACAATCTTAGTAACAACACCTTTATTTAGCCTAGACCTTAGGGTGTTAATGGTCTTCTTAGAAACCTTATTAGCCCTTATATCATTTAAAATTTCTAAAAACACTTTATCAGATTGCCTGTGCTGTTCTTCTAAATAGCAAATTTTTAAATTTAATTCTCCCCACACCTTAGATTGAGTAATAAATTCATCTCTAGTACCATCTCTATCGTTCATATCATTTACAGGGGGCAACTGGAAAAAATCACCAGACAATATAAGCTGCATGCCCCCAAAAGGCAAATCATTTTTTTTAGCTACTCTACAAATTTGATCAACTAAGTCAAATTGTCTATGGCTCAACATTGAAATTTCATCGATTACCAATACACTGGCATTTTCTAGACGTCTGGCTAATTTTTCTTTCTGTAAAATATTTTTAATTTCGGACTTTGACATTTTTTTATTGATCCCCATACCAGCCCACGAATGTATTGTCCTACCGTTTATATGAGTAGCAGCTATACCAGTGGATGCAGTCACCCCAACTATTACGCCATTATTTTGTAGATATTCTATATATTTATTTAACAAAAAAGTTTTACCGCTCCCAGCAAAACCTGTTAGCAGCACGTTGTGCCCCATTTTTAAAATATCTAAAGCTTCAGATTGTTTCATAACAATAAATTAAAAACTTAACACTACCTATGCCACCAAATAAAAAATCTAGCAACGAGTTCCAAAATTATGCCTAAGAAAAAAATAGGTATACTTAAACCCACATAATTATTATCAAAGCCACCACTAGAAATATTAATCAGAAACATATACGCTGAACCAATTATCATTAGCCATGCAATAATTTTGACTACCTTCCAAGTTTTATCATGCGGCACTGGTGTCTTAGCCCTAGAACCTAATAAAAAACTGATAAATAAAACCAATAAGCTACTAATAACGCCCTGTATTAAATTTTTATCAAATAAATCACTCATATATTTAATTATGACAGGCGACCATAAACAAACTCTTTGATAGCCTCGTGAGCTTCTTTGCCTTCCTTGGTAGTGGCAAATGGCACTTCTGTATTAGATAACCAATTTAATTCAACTAGTTTATTCTTACTTCTTTCTATGTTCTCTTGCCCAAATTGACTGATCAATGCCTGCCACTTTGTATTATTATCATCATTTTTACGCATATAATAGGCCGCTAAAAATAAACGGATAGCTGGCTCCTCTAATTTAGAGTATTTGAACAAAGCCTTAATGAACGGAACCTCTTCAATCTTCTGAATTCTTCCTTGTAGACTTAAAAAATCTTTTTGATCAACAAAATCCGATGGGCCATATAAATTATTTGGCCTAAAAATCAAAACATAAAAAAATAATACTATTACAATAAATGGCAACAAAACCATTGCCCAGATAAATTTTTCAGATATATTATTATTAATTACAATCAAACTAAACCCTACTTCCGATAAACCTATCATCAAGCTCATAAGTTGTAATGGTTTATTAACATTAAAATATTCTTTTTTCATAAAAACATTATAAAATATTATTAAATAGACCAATGGGGGCAAACCACGTGTGATTATAATTATAAATCTGCCCCCATATAATCTTAAACCAGTTTAGTAACTACTTTTTAGTATCTCCGTAACCTGGCTTTGGGACACGCTCTACAAGATGTGTCTTTGGGTGACTGCGAGCTTTTTGTACCGTGGTAAATACACCGGTACCAGCATGGCGTCCCCGCAAACTTGTTTTGGATGTTTGCATGTTATTGCTACAATTACCCCTTAATGAAATGGTCCGGTGCCAAATCATTAAGGGGGGCTCTTTCAAAATCGCATAAGTTTTGCTATACTATAGCAAAGCCCGCCTTTTGGAAGGCTTCAAATTAAAACGAGGAACGATCACTCTTAAATAGGGTGATTTTTCCTTATATAGAAGGATAACATATTACATTAAACTTAGCAAGTGTAGAATAATTTATATATACTTATATAATCTGTGTAGAATCTGTTGACAAATATAAAAACATATGATATCATGTAATTATATGGATATAAACAGCCTCAAATTAGAAGAATTTAATAGTGTCGGCTCTAAATTTAGCCGAAAAATTAGCATAACAAACGCTGCCTCATTTGGTTTCACTACTGCTTTTATAGCAGAAAATGGGCTAAGCGACCCCCAATTCGCATCCCTATTTTATGATAAGAACCAAAATGTTATCGGGATACAATTTGGCAAGGAATGGAAAGAAAAAAATTCGCTAAAACTATCGTTTAACAAAATTGCTAACAATGCAAGTTTTGGCGCAAGATCATTTTTTCATGCTCACCAAATAAAAATAGAGGACATTAGGGGTAAATATGAATATAAAAAAACAAGCCTACCCAATATAGGCGAAGTTTACTTGATAGACCTAAATACCAATAAAGAGATCGCTTAATAATCTAAAAAATAAAAGCTCCCGTTGGGGCTTTTTTATTTATAAAAAATTTATAATTAATTCAATAAGCCCCAATTATTTAAATACTGCGACAATTGTATCACTCCGTCCATATTTTCATGAAAATCAAAGGCCCTACCACCCACCTCATCTATCCAAACAAAAAAATTATAATCATCCTTACCATTAGCCCTTTTTAATGAACATATTTTATACAAATCTGCTTTAGGGATAATTAGATAGTCAATTTTTATTTCTTTTTTAACGTTGCCATCAATAATATTGTGCAAAACAAAAATATAATAATCCTGTTTATTAGTTGCTTGAAAGACTGAATTTTTTGACAAGCAAAACCAAGCAGAACTACCATGGCCAAATTTTTTTCGTTCAGTTCTATTTGGTTCATACGTCCTACTACCCTTCACTTGTATTGAAACTGCCTTATT
This sequence comes from Patescibacteria group bacterium, assembly GCA_041665545.1. Classification (GTDB taxonomy): domain Bacteria; phylum Patescibacteriota; class Patescibacteriia; order UBA1558; family GWA2-36-10; genus CALMZN01. Next base: position 143,607 of record JBAYIQ010000002.1, read on the forward strand.
GTCTTTTAAACTAACTAAAAGTAAATCGATATCTTTCAATTGAGAATTAACTGGAAAAAAGACCTCAAAATCCTTTTTATTAACATATTGTTTTAATTTATCAGCTACCAAGGCCTCGTCTATATTGAGAGACCAAATATTTTTTATGCCCATATTATTTGTTCATTTATTATTAATAATAACTTGGCCGTAAATTATGGTCAAATATTAGGTTGATTTTTAAGTAGAATACCTATAAAATATAGTTACTATAACTCTATGAATAACTGGATTAATACAATACAAAATATCGACTGCCTAGACGGTTTCAAAAAAATACCAAACAAGTCTATAAGCCTAATAATCACTGACCCCCCATATGGTATCAGTAGGGACTTAAACTGTAAAAATCAAAGACTTGGCACAACTGCCAAGCTTAATTTTAATTTTGGCGATTGGGATCAATTCAATAATGAGTGGTTTGATGTAGCTATAAAAAAAACCAGTGGTTGGATAATGACTTTTTGTGCTAAAAAAGACATTGGATTCTACTGGAATATTTTAGAAAAAAACAACTTCAAGGCTATAGACGCCATGGTGTGGCAAAAACCGGATCCTGTGCCGTTAAATGCAAAAAGTAAGTTTTTAAATGCATGGGAAGCAATTGTGGTTGGTAAACTTGCCGGTGCTCATTTTAATAGTAAATACCAACATAACATATTTAAATATCAGGCACCCAAGGGTAAAAGTCGTATACACGAAACACAAAAGCCAGTTAAATTAATAGAAGAGCTTATAATTTTAACAACAAAAAAAGGTGACCTAGTATTAGACCCCTTCATGGGTAGTGGTACAACTGCAGTAGCCTGCATTAATTCTGACAGAAAATATATTGGTTTTGAGATAAACAAAAAATATTATAAACAATCTTTAGACAGAATAAAACACACCCCTACCCCTTTGCTTTAGGGTAAATTTTAATAGCTTTTATCTTAGCTAAATCACCTTTGGACAACGAGACCTGCAACCTCCTAACTTTTTTACCATTTTTTGTAAACCTTTTTTTCTTCTCAGTTAATTTCTTCTTCAAAATTTTTATAGTATTACCTGGCAATGCCTCATATATATCAGTTACCCTAAACTCATCCTTATTAACTACTGCCAATATTATTTTATTATCATTCAAATATTTTTTTAAAACTGCCTCTGAAATATCTTGAAAATTCCAAGAATAGCTCTTAGCTACTTTATATTCATAAAATAAACCATCACTATCTGTGGCGTCATGCCCCGCTTGTTCCGATAAAACTGTATGCCCCAAAATCAAGGAAGTAAGAACTTCCCAAAATTTATTGCTAGTTAAAACTCCCTTGGTGCCAGATATATTTTCTATCTGTTTGGCAATATTGTATATTTTTACTATCCACTCATTATATGGCCCAGCTGAACAAATACTAAGATCTACCATAGTTTTTTGTATGCCCATATATTCCTCTACCTGCCTCGGACCAACGTTAATCATCTTTCTGGTATTTTTTATAGGCATTGTTTTTTTAGCCAAATAATCAGCAACTACCTTGCCTGGAGCATAATAATACCAATCAAATTCGGGCAGTGTTTCTCCATCGCCATCTTTAATGTGGGCAAATATAACAGCCTCTATTGTGCGTAATTTGGATATGGTATAATCAGTATAATCATTAAATGTCCATGTGTGATTTGAGCTACTTTCCTTATAATGTTTGTATTCGTATTCGCCCTTTTCATTTTTAGCATCTCTAGAGCCAGAATGACCAGGAATTAACACGTGGTTCAAACTATTAGCTATCAATACCTCAAAAATCTTGCTGTTTGATAAAATATCATGAACACCAAACTTTTGAGCAAATAGCTCCTGTATAACCCTCAATTGCTCAACTAACTCTAATATTTTTTCTTTTTCTGCTTCCTTAACCATAAAATATGATAAATAATACCAACCTAACAATAGCAAAAAAATATAATACTGACAATCATTATAACCTTATTAACAATGACGCTTTTTTGATATTCCCCCAAATACCAGATGGCTCCGTGGACCACTGCATAACAGACCCGCCATATAATATCTCTGGCTATGATTTCAAAAAAGAGGTTGGCTGGCTTAAATCAAATAAATACTGGTCCGAAAATAAAAACTTTAAAAAAATAGAGGAAGATTGGGATAAATTTTCCAATGGCGACTATGACAAGTTCACCAAACTATGGCTAAATGAAATTTTTAGAGTGGTGAAACCAAACGGAAATATAATTATTTTTGGCAGCTACCATAACATTTATAAAATCGGAAATTACCTGCAAGAAAGCGATAAAAAAATTATTAACTCTATAACTTGGTTTAAACCAAATGCTTTCCCAAACGTGACCCAAAGAATGCTATGTGAAAGCACTGAACATGTTATTTGGGCTGTTAATGAATCCAATAAAAAAGCAAAAAATTGGACGTTCAATTATGAAGCCTTAAAAAAATACAACACCCAAAAAAAATGTAACCACTGTAAGACAAAATATAATTTTAAACATAACTATTGCCCCTATTGTGGTAATAAAACATTTGAAACTGAAAAATCACAACTTAGAAATTGCTGGGAAATACCCTCAACTTCAATTGGTGAAAAAAAACACGGTAAGCATCCATCGCAAAAACCCGTAGGAGTTATTGAAAGATTAATAATTGGAGCCACTAAAAAGGACGACCTAATAATAGATCCATTTGCTGGTAGTGGTACAGTCCCTTTGGTGGCTAAAAATAATAATAGAAAATTTATAGCTATTGATACTGAAAAAAAATATTGTGACTTAGTACTAAAAAGATTAAAAGATGGGTATCAAAATAATCTAAGCATTTAAAACTGAGAGAAACTACTACGAGCCACTTAAATTAAAGTGGCTTTTAATTTACCTTATTAACCCATAATTTCCCCTAGACTTTTTTACCCAAATAACCTAAAATATAAGTACAATTTAATATTGAAATTACGGCCTAAACTCTAATTTATTAGGGCATGGCCACAAATTCCACTCACATACAAAGACGGTCTTCTGATCGGTACTATGTGAGTGGTCTATGCCCGAAAGGGTGTAGGGTAGCCAGAAATGGTTGCCGCCGACGGAAGGCCCTTTTTGTTTAAAACAAATAATATGGAACCACGCAAAGAAAAAAATAAGTTAATAAAAAAGTTTTTTATTTTAAATTTATTTACACTAACTTTAGTCTTCGTTGCAACTCCCCTATTGCCCATAGTTATAAGTTTAACCATCTTCGTGTACTTCATATTTCTATACATAAAAAATTGGAAAGATGGACAGGTAAGAGCTGAATATAAAATAAATTCTTTCTTAAAAACAAAAAATATTACACTAATAGACTTAAATGCTGGCCTAATAATTACTCAATTTTTAATACTCATTTGGCTCCTGTCACATATACTACTTTTTTCTAGGTGGGTCATATATCCATTAATAATTTTAATTGCCCTGTTGTGTGCCATATTCGAAATTGAATATAAAAAAATATTAAAATAATTATATGAAAAAACAATTTACAATTTTTCTTTTGCTCACGATGTTATTTTCATTACCAAATAACGTTTGGGCATCAAATCTAGAAATAAAATCATTCTCCCCTTCTAGTGGTGCTATAGGCGACACAATAGAACTAGTTCTTCCTCATAGTAAAGTGCCATTCCCCGATTGTTGGATACCTGGCGAAACATCCTATGGATCAACTAGTGGATGCCATTTTTCAGCAAAGGTCTACTTTAACAATGTGGAAGTAACCCCCGATCCAACGTATATTGGAATGGACTCATTGTTTGTTAAAGTACCAACTAATGCGATTAATGGAAAAATTAGAGTTGAGCTTACGGCTGATATGCTTACCACAACAAAAACTACGCAGCCACATTCTTAAGTGCCACGGATTTTACTATTTTATCTCCGTCTGCCCAAGATGACCTTTCCGTACGCCAACAATACTTACAACAAACCAAGGTTGATCAAGCATGGAATTATTCCCACGGCAGTTCCGAAGTTGTTATTGCAGTAATTGATGACGGGGTTTATACAGGACACCCTGATTTAGATAGTAATATTTGGATTAATAATGGCGACATAGAGGGCAATGGCAAAGATGACGACCATAACGGATATATTGATGATAGGTGGGGTTGGAACTTTATAGCAAACTCCAAAGATATGACTACACTTGGAACCCACGGCACAATGGTTGCTGGAATTATTGGTGCAGAAAGTAATAATAATACTGGCATATCTGGCATTAACTGGAATGTAAAATTAATGCCCGTCATTGCCTGTAATAATAGTGGCTGTGGCGACCAAGCTATAACCAGTGCCGTTAAATACGCCGTTGATAATGGAGCTGATATTATTAACCTTAGTTTAGCCGGCTCAGTTTTTAACTATACGGATGATTTTAATACCGCTATTAAATATGCTTTTGATAGAAATGTTTTAGTTGTTGTGGCTGCTGGTAATGGAGATGTAGAGGGTGGAATAGGAAGAAATTTAAATACAACTAAAGTATCGCCCGTTTGTAATGATGGCAATGAAAATATGGTATTGGGAGTAGGTGCAATTAACGCAAATAACCAAATAACTTCATGGAGTAATTATGGAAATTGTGTTGATGTGTATGCACCTGGAGAAAATATTGTTTCAACAGCCGTCCCAGCTCACAGTACTTTAAGTGGATTTTATGACACGGCTGATGGTACTTCATTTTCCACTCCCATAGTTTCTGGTATAGCTGCCCTGATCAAAGCTAAGTACCCCGAAATAAAAAACACAGCCATTAGAGATAGAATTATTAATAATTCAGATAACCAAAATAACATAAACATTGTGAATGCTCATAAAGCTATATCACAAGCTTTCACTGACAACGAGAAAAAAACTGGTTCTGCCATAAACCCAACACCAATAGCAACAGACCCCGCCACTGGTGACGCAAAAAATTTACAAAATAAACTAAAGGGCTACATTTTACTTCAAGTTGAGTCTCATGGTGAAGCTTGGTATGTTAATCCAGTTGACGGCAAAAGGTATTACATGAAAGATGGTGCTACTGCCTATGAAATGATGAGAAAATTTGGTTTAGGCATTACCAATACTGACCTTGGTAAACTACCTCAAGAAAATCAAAGAAATAATAACCCATCATTAGTTAATAAATTAAAAGGTAAAATATTGCTACAAGTTCAGTCGCTTGGTGAGGCTTGGTACATAAACCCAAAAACTGGTTTTAGATATTATATGAAAAATGGTGAGGCAGCCTATAATTTAATGCGTAACTATAGCCTAGGCATTACTAACAAAGACCTAGAAAAAATTCCTATTGGTAATTTCTAGAACAATAAGCTTTAAATTACCGCCGAAAGACCACCTTGCTATGGTGGTTTTTCCGTTGTAAAATAGGGGCGGGTGTATATGCCCGTGGGCTTACCTATAAACTCAAGCCATTCTCAGGTTCAAACATACCCGTACAAACCCCTAAAACCTTCAAATTCATTAGTTTAATATTAGCAACATACAAAACCTTAGTATCGTGTGCCAGCACCCTTAGAACTAAGTTTATTAACTCGTAATAATATGCCTACTAAAAAAAGAAAAGAGCTCTCCGATATAGCCGTCCAAAAAACCAAACGCTCCTGTTTTTAATATTTTTACTTTAATATATGACCAGAGAAGATGAGTTCAGGGAAAATTTAAAGTCACAATTACTAAAAGATATTAAAAATAAATTATCTGATGATAATCAAGATTTTTTTAGTATTTACCTATGTGATTTAGGTGATGAAAAAATTACTTATTATAAAAAAATATTATTTGAGTTGCAAGAGGCTGGGCTTTTACTTCAATATGAAATCACTCAAAAAGAAGATGACGCTAGTCAATTGCCCCTTAAGAAACCAGACGATTTTGATTTACTCGTTAATCCATTAGCTGCCATTGATTATGAAATTCACAAAAATGTTCAAGATCCTGCATTTGTGTCCGAATCACGTTTTTTTGTTGAGTTTAAAAAGCCAGACCTAGATATTGAAGAATTGAATAAAATAACTTCACCACGTTTAAAAATAATTGTTAAAGATTGCAAAATATTAGAAGCTAACACCAACACTCTTATTAATGAATACGACGAAGATGATCAAGCTTACTTAATAGCTGATTATCTTTTTAATAAAAGGCTTGGTGAGTTAATAAGTTTTGATGAAATTTTTGATGCATTACAAGGCACAGAATATAATAAAATAGAGCCAACAGATGTCGACAAGAGGTCAATTTATGACTCTGTTTTAGCAATTAACAGATATGCCAAAAAAACAACCGGACAAAAAATTATTAAAAATAACGGGCAAACGTCGTACCAAACAATAGTTTAGACTTACATATTTAGTGATTCACGTTGATTCATTGGACTAAATGCTATGCTGCCAACGCAGTGTAGTATTTTTTTATTATGGCAAAAAAAGTCCAAAAGCCCAAAATACCTGAAGATAAACTAGTCGATTGGCTGGCCAGCTTATTATTTACCAATTATTTAATAAAAAAACAGCATGAAAAGAGAGCTACCCGAAAGATTTAACTACACCTCTGTTATAAAACAAAAAATATTGGCCGAAATATGCCCTGTAATAAGCGTTGAGGAGGCTCTTATACTAGACTACTTAATTGGTATGTGTACTAGTGAAAATGAGAAGATAGATGCCCAACGAGTTGATGGCTACACTTGGGTAAATTACGAAAAAATTATAACCGACAACCCCCTATTAAGGGCTAAAACCAAAGGACCAATAACCACAAAAATAAAAAAACTCGAAGGCTATGGGTTCATAGAAACAAAAAATATTAGATTTTATGGCTTACCAAGAAAATTCATTAGATTAACCGAATTATCAGAAGAACTCGTAGACAAAGGGGCTAACTCATCATATTACCGAGCATTTTTAAGTATAGGCGTTAATGAGCCACAAGCCATAGAAATGGCAAGTGATAAAAAATTTTTAACCAATAAAGCTTGGTCAATACTAAGAACCATCAAAACCAGAGACGTGCCAGATGCGGCCAGCTACCTATATAACACCTATCAAGTATGGTTGGAAGAAGATAGATAAAAGCTGATTTCATTTTTTGAAAAAAAATATAAGCTTATTTTAATATATTTATATAATACTTTAATAATAATATATTAATACATTTGGTTAACTAAATGCCAATGCCCTATAAACTAAATGGTTTGGGCTACAAAACTAAATGGTACTATTTAGCTATATAGGGTAGTTATATATAATATCCCCCTACCCTTGTTTTGTGAAATCAGATTTTGTTCCCCCCTGTTCACTTCAACAATACCAAATATTTTTTGGTAGATTAAAAGCTAAGAGGATCATATCATAAAAATAATACCATAGTTCCCTTACCAGCCACCCTTTTAACTTGTCGCCTCAGCCATTTGCAGCAGTTCTAAGGGTGGTCTATCGCCTTGTAGGTATAAAATAACCTTTCAATGAAACAAGCAGTAATTTACACCAGAGTCTCAACTGAAGAACAAGCGCAGGATGATCGCTATTCTTTAGGTGTGCAACAAAGACTGTGTAGAGAGTATGCTGACCGAGAAGGTTTGCAAGTAACTAAAGTTTTTGAAGACCCAGGCAAGTCAGCAACAAATATGAAGCGGCCAGCTCTTAGAGATATGACTGATTATATTAGCGACAAGGGCGATATTTATGCCGTACTTGTCCAAGACACTGACCGTTTAGCCAGAAACACCCTTGATCATTTGACTATTATGGCTTTATTGCAAAAAGCCAACTGTAAACTTATATCAATATCACAACCATTCTTGGATGAATCACCTGAGGGTAAAATGATGGATACCATACTGGCTAGTTTTAACGCTTTTCAGTCAGACATTACAGGACGCAAAACTAAAAAAGGTCTTGAGCAAAGAATCTTAAATGGTTGGTATCCGGGCGAAGCTCCTTTGGGTTATTTAAATACTGTCAGTAGCAATGGTGATAGAATTATTACCCAAGACAAAAGCAAGGCTCGTTTAATTAAAATGGCTTTTACTCTTTATGTAACTGGCAATCATGGAGCAGAAACAATTAATAACTTGCTTTACCGCAAAGGCCTAAGGGGAAAACGTGGTGGAAAAATACAGTTAAGCAAGTTCTATTATATGCTTAAAAACCCTTTCTATTACGGGGCTTTACGTTGGGATAAGAAAATGACTGTAGGTAAACACGAACCCATAATAGACAAAGAAACTTTTGATATGGTCCAGCGTATTATGTCTGTTCGGGTAGCAAAAAGAATGTGTGAAAGAAAACATAATTTTTTGCTTAATGGTTTTGTGTTTTGTAAATGCGGACGGAGGCTTACGGCAGAATACCACATCAAGCCATCTAAAAGGACTTACTCCTACTACCACTGTACCCGTGGTAAGGCTTGCCAATTAAGTCGCAATGTCCCAATAGAAGATTTAGAAAAACAAGTAGAAGAAAAGTTTAAGGAAATTGCCTTTAGTAAAGCTTTTTTTGACAAGCTCATTATTGGGCTTAGGTATTACTTTAATAATTACCACAAGGAAAACATAAAACAGCTAAGCGAATTAAATTACCGTAAAGCCGAGCTTACTAAAAAACGAAACCGCCTTGAGGACTTACTTATTGACACAAAAATAAGCGAAGACACTTACAAAAGAAAGGTCGAGGGCTTGGTCGCTGACTTAGAAATAATTGAGGGTGAAATAAAAAGGTTGGGCTCTAAAGGTAAATTTGATATTGGCAAGTTTGAAGACTTGATTGAGTTCAGTCGTAATATTTATAGTAGCTACAAATACAGTACTCCCGATGGTAAAAGAAACTATTTAAACTTTTTTTGGGAGAAATTTATCGTGGAAGATAGAAGCATAATTGAGGCCACACCCACCGAACCTTACAAGCTATTAAAATCAATACAAAAACCCCTAATTAAAGGGGAATTTGTAGAATATCACGAATTTATAAAACCCTTGGTATGGGGTGGCAGATGGGGCTCGAACCCACGGCCGTCGGGACCACAACCCGATGCTCTACCAACTGAGCTACTGCCACCACGTAAATAATTATAACACAAAATTTTCTGGTGCCCCGGCCAGGAATCGAACCTGGATCTAAAGCTTATCCCGCAAATGTTCCTGAACGCAAGAGAGGGATTACATTTGCGAGGACCCCGCAAAAACTATCAGTGGTGCCCCCAGTAGGAATCGAACCTACATCGACGGCTTAGAAGGCCGCTGTTCTATCCGTTGAACTATAGGGGCTTAAAAAAATTTCGTGTTGCGGGACCGCGCAAAATAGTATTCGCTTCGCTCATACATTTTGCGGGGGAAGGCACTTATATCTTAATGTTCCTATTCATTGAACTACCGGGACTAATAAATAAAATGTTTTTTTGTAAAAATGCTTTGTCCCTTGCCACCCACGGGGTGGTCGCCCTGTGGGCGAAACTATAGGAGCCAAAAAGCAATAAATGCTTATTTTTTCAAATAAACATCGGCAATTATAACAGCAAAGCACCAAAAGGTCAATGGTAAAACTTGCCAAAATGTGCTAAAGTTTAATTAATAAAATAGTGGAAAAATAAACAAAAATATATGGACAAACAATTCAAAGTTTACTTGGGTGCTGATCATGCCGGCTTTCGGCTAAAAACAGCCATCAAAAAATATTTAGACGAGCAGGGTTTCCAGTACCAAGATTTTGGAGCCAGCCAACTAAAATCTGACGATGACTATCCTGACTATGCCAAAAAAGTAGCTACGGCCGTAGCTGCCAGCAAAGATAATTTTGGTATTTTGATCTGCGGTTCAGGACACGGTATGTCAATTGCCGCCAATCGCAACAAAAAAATCCGCGCTATTTTGGGTTTTTCTGTTGAATCAGCCATGGTCGCGCGACATGATAGTGACAGCAACATCCTCTGTCTAGCTGGCCGATTTTTAAACACTGATCACGCTCTAAATATTGTTGACCAATTTTTAAAAACACCATTTTCTGGGGAAGAAAGGCACACCAGAAGAATAAAAAAACTAAGCTAATGAAAATAGTTCCGTCTGTACTAGCCAAAAACAAAAAAATATTTTTGCAAGAATGGCAAAAGGTCGCTCCCTTTTTTGATTATGCGCAGATCGATATTATGGATGGCCAGTTTGTCAAAAACAAAAGTAATATCAAACCCAATGACATAAAAAAAATTACTATCAAGCATAATTTAGAAATACATTTGATGGTCAAGGATGTGGCTAAATATATTGTTCTTTGGGAAAAACTAAACAACGTCAAAAAGATAATCTGGCATTATGAAACCCTGCCAGACCCAAATTCCATTATTTGTCTTAATGACTATTTAAAAAAGAAAAGAATAAAAACCGGGCTTTGTCTCAACCCCGAAACTCCACTTAGCAAAATATACCCCGTGGCAAAATATTTTGACACCATCCAAATCATGGGTGTAAATCCTGGGGCTCAGGGGAAAAAATTTCACGCCAATAGTCTGGCCAGGATAAAAAAATTAAAAGAAAAATATCCCCAAACAAAAATAGCCATCGATGGCGGGGTTGATGAAAAAAACTTTAAAGCCCTCAAAAAAGCTGGAGCCGATATAATCATCTTGGGACACTATCTGCAAGAATCTAAAAATATAAAAAAATCACTAGACAATTTAAAATAAAAAAGCCCCTAGATAGTAGGGGTTTTTTCTTGATTATTGTTTATTTCTACTGTGGGTGGTGTTTCTGGCAAAACTTCTGGTAATTTTATTTCTGCTGATGGGGAGTTAAACACTTTTATGTCCACTGGCTTATTTTCTACTACCGGTGTCTCTGGGGCATCCATTGATTCGGTGGCTTCCAAAACCATATTGTCTGGTCTTTGACGTCGCTGTTTGATAAACAGCAAAATAATGCCCAACAAAACTAGAAATAAAAATGTCCCACCAATAATATAATAAATTGTCCAACTTTTTTCGGCTGTAGTGTCATTGGTAACGTTGACTTGCTGACCAGCACCCACTGGTGGCAAGTCATTATTGATATTAGCCACCAAGAAAGTCAGTGGTGCTGACTGGGCTAATAGCTTGCCATTTTTATCATTGCTAGCAATATAGACTTGATGCACGCCTTCAGTCAGTGGATCAGTAATGCCATAGGACCAGTTGCCATTAACGTCTGTTTTGGTAGTGGCCAAAAGCGGTATGTCACTATACACAAATATATTTACCCAAGTATTCGGAGTGGCCTTACCACTAAGTTTCATATCACCATCGCCTGAATTAGCTTCAGATACCTGCCAATTGCTATCGGCCAAAAGAGCGCTGGTTTTGGGTTCTTCCAAAAATAATTTAGCTAAAATAACTTGATCAAGGGCTGTTCTTTCTTTATCCAGTTTTCCTGCACCTAGGGGGTTGTAATTATTAAGCACTTCTTGTCCATCGGCAAAACTATCAGAATCTGTATCGGCTTTGTTCGGATCCGTGCCATAATAACTTTCTAAATCATCCGGCAACATATCACTATCTTTGTCGCCCATCAAAGCCGCCGGTGAGCTGACAAACAAATTTTCAGAAAGATCCAAAACATTTTTGTTTTTTATTTTCAAAACTTCGATATATTTATCACTGGCTATCAAGGGCAAACTGGTGCTAGCCAAATTAGCGGCTAATATTTTTTCCTGCAAAGAATTCAGGGTTAAAACGTCAGCTCCCAAACTATTAACAACTGCTAAATATTTATTTTTTTGTTCTGTTAGATAAGCCAGGCGGGCAATATATTTCTCAGATACGACCTGTTGACAGGTGCTAGTGGCGCTGATGTTGCATTGCAAGTCAATGCTATATTTTTTATACAAATAATCCCGACATTTTATATTGTCACTTATTTTTTGGTCCAAACAACCATTATTTTCGTTAGCAAAAATATATTTTTCACACTCCGGGCCATCAAAAATATTTTTTTCCACACAAATCCTTGGCAAAGAATTATTAAGCTCGGCCTGATATTTTTGACACAAAACCGGATCATTGATACCAGAGCGCTGACAATCAATACTACCCTCGGCGCTGGGTGTTAATCCGCTGGCTATACTTTCAGTACTAGTTGCAGTAGTAGTTGCGTGAACACTTTCGTTTTCAAAATCCACTGGTGTTGAGGTGGACTGATCATCATTTTTTAGATTATAAACCGTTGCCAACTGTTTGGTACTACCAACTTTTTGTTGTTCGATCTTCGACTCAACATAAACTAAATAATTACCATTGGGTAACACAGCCGTATCCCAAACGGCCATAAAACTAGCTCCTATCGTACTAGAGGAAGTTGTGTTTGCACCTTTAATACGCAAGGCTTCAACGTGGTTTATACTGTCTTCAATAACAAAATCAAGATTAGGAATGCTGGCGTTGGCTTCAGCTCGCAAACCAACTTGGCCAGAAACATTACTCGGCAAATTTACCAGATTCATGAATAAATCCTCTGGCCTAATTTGACTTGGCGCCTCCAAATCATAATCAAAAGTCTTGACCAAGGACAAATTACTACCTGGTATGGTGGCTGATATTAATAACTTGTACGAACCATTGACAAAGGTGTCGTCTAATTCAACATTTTTTACCCAACTATAGCCATCAGTTTTTTCTAGTGCCAATGTCCTGGTGCTAATGGCCGCATTATCCGTATTAATAAACTCAATGGTTACATTATCTGAAGAAAAATTAGTCAAAAAATTGACCAAAATATTTTTATTACTAATTGTAGAGTTATTCTCTGGGCTAAGCAGTTCCAAATCTGAAGTCAACTCTTGGGTGCTAGTCGGAGTAGTGCTTGGTGCGCTCATGGGTGTAGTACTAGTTGGAGTAATATTGTCAGTACTAGTGCTTGTATTGTTTTTGTTATCCGTTGGCAAAGCATTGTCAACACTAGAATTATCACCAGTTGTTTCTGAACCACCACCATTCACCACCGAATCAAACAAAATACCGGAAGTATTGTTTGCTACTAAATTATTATACTCTTCTAGCGAAACCACCTTTACCCAAACTGGTGCTGATTCCTCTTGATCAACTATTTGCCCTTGTTCATTAATAATGCTGGCCCTGACACTGAGATTATAAACCCCAGTCGGCCATTGAGCCGTGTCCCAAGATGCTAAACCGCTATAAATATTTTCACTGTTTTTTTGTGTTTCAAAGTTGACCACAAAATTTTCATTGGCATCAGCTAAAACAAAATAGGCTGAACCAATTTTTTTATTTTTTAATTCCAATTTAGCACTCAAATTAATATTTTGACCAACTACTAGTGTCTGACCACTAGACGGCTCAAGCCAAGAAGCTTTCAGATTATAAAATTTTAATGGCACTGCTTGAGAAACCACAAAAATCAAACTTTGGGCTAAAAGCACAAAGGTTAAGAAAAAAAAGATAAAATGATGTTGCAGTTTCTTCAAAAACATAAGGTATATTTTTATTTATTATAACACAATATGCTCCCTAAAATCAAAAAGCCACTAGCCTTTATCGTCATGCCGAATTTATTTCGGCATCTCCAATTATCTTTAGTTAATTGGAGATCCTGAACCAAGTTCAGGATGACAATAGGGGCCAACGGTTTTTAAAAAAATATTTTATTGACAGGGGCAAACAGCGTATACATCATTTGAACCACTACAATTAAGAGCGTTAAGTTGATAAGCACAAGAATTATCATCAGCCCAACCCGGCGCCTTACCACTAGCGCCCGCACTGCACCCCTCAGAGCAGGTATAGTCTGCACTACCAGTATCGCCAATAAGACACAGAGTGTCGGCTGTATAGGCAACAACACAGGTCAAACTATTGGCCGCGCAAATAACGTCACAGCTGGCACTTGATTCACCACCACCATACCAACAATAGCCACCACCATAGGCATCACAAGTAGCGCGCAACTGTGGTCTGTCATACACGTAATTTATACTATGCGTGCAGGCCCCAATACTGATATTATCATTAGCGTCTTTTTTTATATAATATCCAGTATCGCTATCGCTTGATTTGTCTGGATCAATGGGCAGATTGGTTATATTTTTTGTGAAAAAATTAGTGTCATCAATCTTCAGACAATATTCAGTACTACCATCACAAGTTAGTTTGACTCCTGATTGAGTATTGCAGATTACTTTTTTTTCAGTGGTCACTTCTCCCAAAATAGGCAAAGCACCTTTGTGGCTTTGAGCATAGTCAGTAAAAGCCGCGCTCAAAACCATGACATCATCACGCCTTTTGGCATCTTTAGCGTCGCCTATTCTAGTCACTGGATCTATCCAAATGGTGACTGCCGCTCCCAATACCAAAATAATGGAAACAACGATTACCAATTCCAGCATGGTAAAGCCCTGACTATAATTATATTTTTTATTATTTAAATTCATACATTAGTTTAGTAATGTCGCGAACCTTCATTGGTCGTTTCACCAAAGCCAGGCCTTGCAGTTGTGTAAGACTGGCCACATATTCTGGTTTTTGGTCTTGATAAAAAACGCCATAAGGAATTTTTTCGCCCCAGATCATGCTCTCGGCAAGAGCTTGTTGAAAATTAGTTTTACTAAAATCTTTTTTTTCATCTAAGTTGTACAATCTGTCAAAAAACCACTTAAAAGTATTTATTTTATTGAAAGTGACGCAGGGCTGAAAAACATCCACCAAAGAAAATCCCTGATGTAAAATGGCGGCTTTAAAAATATTTTTCAAATGTTCCGCTTGGCCAGAAAATCCGCGAGCTACAAAACTAGCGCCTTGTGCTAACGACAAAGCAATAGGGTTAACCGCTGTGTCTAGTGTGCCTTCCGGTGTTGATTTGCTTTTGAAGCCGCGATCAGAGGTCGGTGCAGTCTGACCAGTGGTCAAGCCATATACTTTATTATCGTGCACTATATAAGTGACATTGACATTGCCTCTGATGGCGTGCAAAAAATGCCCCAAACCCTCACCATAGCCATCACCATCGCCACCCATAGCAATCACAGTCAAATCTTTGTTGGCTAGCTTGGCACCAATGGCTGTAGGCAGTGTTCGACCATGCAAAGAATGCCAAGCATAGGTCTTGATGAAATTAGTATCATTACCAGAACAACCAACTCCATAAACAATCAAAACTTTATGTGGATCAAGGTTGAGCTCGGCTAAGGCCTGTCGCATGGCAATCCAAATAGCGTAATTACCACAACCCGGACACCAAGTGGGCTTTTGTTTTGTTAAAAAATCTTTGTCAGTCAACATATTTTTATTTGTCATCCCGGACCTGATCCGGGATCTAGATTATTTATTTAAATAACTTAGTTAGATTCCCGCCTGCGCGGGAATGACTAGAGAGGGTGTTATAATTTACTTAAGGCTTTTATTATTTCTTCCCTAAAAAATGGGCGACCATCGTATTTTAATAATTTATTTTTTATAATAATACCTGTTTCTTGGGCAATGAGCTGACCAAGTTGAGCAGAGCTATTATTTTCTATTAATAATATCTGTTTGGAATGACGCAACGCGTTGCTTACAAAATTTGTAGCCAAAGGCCAAATATATTGTAGTTGTAATATCTTTATATTAGACTGTTGTTTCTTTGATAACAGACGATAAGCATCTAGTACTGGCCCTTTGGTGGAACCCCAGACCACTACAGTTTTTTTGGCCTTAGGATGGCCATAAATTACTGGCTCAGGCATTACTTTAGCAAAGCTCTGTAATTTAGCCGCCCGCTTATCTACCTGTTGCTGACGATTCTGGGCATTTTCGCTAGAGTAGCCACCACTGTCGTGCTCATCACTGTTGGCTATAAACAAACCATTTTTCATACCCGGCAAAGAGCGAGTTGAAATACCGTCCACAGTCAACTTATAGCGCTCAAATTTACTTAATTTATTTAACTGCTCTTGACTCAACAATTTTCCTCGTTTTATTTTTAAACCGTGGGTGCTAAATTCTGGCACTGTGCTCGAGCCCTCGGACAAAAATTTGTCCAACAAAATTATCACTGGTGTTTGATATATTTCGGCTAAGTTCAAAGCTTCCGCTCCCATTTGAAAAGCTTCCCTTGTATCCCCTGGTGCCATAATAATTCTTGGGAAATCTCCCGGCGCCGCGTGCAACATAAATTGCAAATCACCCTGCTCAGTCCAAGTAGGCAAGCCCGTAGCTGGGCCCGGCCGTTGAGAATCAACAATGACCAAAGGCGTCTCGGTAATACCGGCTAGACCCAAGGCCTCAGTCATCAGGGCAAAACCACCACCCGAAGTAGCGGTCATGGCTCTGGCGCCGACATGAGCAGCGCCTAAACACATATTAATGACTGATATTTCATCTTCAGCGTGCTTGAATACAATGCCGACCTTCTCGGCAATACTAGCCACATATTGCAAAATAGACGAAGAAGGTGTCATGGGGTAGCCAGCATAAAAATTCAAACCATTAGCTACTGCTCCTAGAGCCAAAGCTTCATTGGCGGCAATCAAAATATTATTATTTTTTTTCTGTGGTGGCAGAGAACATATGAATTTTTCTTGATAAACTTTTTTAGCTTCCTTGTAACCCAAAGCCAAAGCCAACAAATTATTTTTTATTACCTCTCCTCCCTTAGAGCCAAAAGTTTCTTTGATTACTTGATCAGCAATATTTCTTGGTTGTTCTAAAACAGCCAAAGTGGCTCCCAAGGCAACCACATTGCGCATCAATTCACCTCCGGCCTGCTTGGCCAGTGTAGTCAAGGCAATTGGTAAAAAATTTATACCTTTGACCGCGCGGATATTACTTATTTTATCTTTATCATATATGACCATTGACCCAAAGTTTAGCTCATCACGGTGCAGGTCAATGGTCTCTTTGTTCAAAGCTACCAAAATATCAACCTCTCTGGTGACGCTATTGACTTCCAAGGCATCAACCATTACTTGATAAGTATTGTGACCACCACGAATCAAAGATGGATACTCAGTGTAGTCAAAAGTTTCATAGCCGGTCTTCATAAATATCTTGGCCAGCATCATACCGGCTGATTTGATACCAAAGCCAGCTTCACCACCTATTTTCCAACTTAAATTTTGCTTAGTTTGCATAAAATAATATATTTTTAATGCCTATATTATATCAGAAATCCAAATTATTATCTAATGAAATATCCTTGAAATAATAATGCAGTTAAACAAAAAAATAATCTCCACAGGGGTGAAGATTATTTTTAAAAAAATTATTTGTATAGGTAGGCCTCTGATTTTTATTCCATATTTTTTTATTTAATTATTTTTTAGCAATAAAGAGCGAAACTAGCCCAGCTAAAGAGCAATAAAATATAATCAAGGGCTTTCATATTTTTGTTTTTATTTTAATTAATTATTTTGTCATCACGTTATCCAAGTTGTAATTAAGACAAAGTAGCTTAACATGGTCAGAGTCAGCACTGACCAGTTTTCATGGCTTTGTGCTTCGGGATTATTATGATCAATGTACATTTTCCACGACTTCATCTCCCCATTTTGTTTTTGTTCTTCCATGTTTTTGTTCTTTAATAATTAATATATATTAAAATTAAACTCTTTGACTAACCATAAAAATCAAGGTGGCGCTACCAACCGCGCATAAAATTATAATGGCCCAATAATCGCTAGATCGCAATTTAGCGTCTCCGGGACGGACTATTAGACGAAAAGATTTGACTTGAGTGCTCATAATTGTTTAATTATTTAATAAAAAATGGCCCACGCCCTTTATATAGGGCGGAAGCCAATTCAAACTTACATATATAATATTAGCACAAAAAAACGCTTTTGTCAAGAAAACGTTATGGTTCAATAGCTTGGAATCACCTTAAGTGATAAATTCAAGTATATGGCATACACAACAAATCCTCATCTACCTAAAGTACGTAGACAGGCAGTTCTCTTACTA